>NZ_JBFAUT010000002.1:38287-320626 GCF_040679475.1 Actinoallomurus sp. NPDC052274 | reverse complement strand
CTCTCCCCCCACTCCCTCGCCTCAGAAGAAGACAGACCAAAATTCAACGCCTTCTTCTCAGCACGACCACCGACCCCAGAACCCGGCGCCTCACCACCCGACCCGCTTTCGAACTTCGGTGCCCGACCGCCCGGAGACGAGGCCACCGGCCCCGAGGACGTGTGACCGTCCCCATGAGATCCCGACTCCTTCGGCATCTGCTCGGGAGGCGTCGACGCCGTACCGTTCCGGTGCCCGGACCGGTCACTGGACGGCCCACCGTCACCTGACGTCGACGGCTTCAACGATTCCGGCGGCGTGCCCTGCCCGTCTCTACCGACGCCGTCCTTACCCCGCTGACCACCAGGCGCCGGATTCGGTTGGTCCTGACGACCCGACGACGCATTCGACGGCGGAGCCTCGCCCGGCGAAGAATCACCGGGCCGCTGAGCCGCCGGGCGACTCACCGAAGGAGACGCACCGCCTTCACCCGGAGCAACGTTCCGCGACGGCGTCTCCCCGCCGGGTACCCCATGCCCGGAACCGGACGGCGGAGGTGCGACCTGCGCGCTCGAACCCGGCTCGTCGCCAGGACCATGAGAACCGATCGAACCCTGCTCGCCACCTGTCTTCGGCGCCTGGCCGCCCGAAGGCATCGAGGTCGCACCCGACGACACCTTCGACGACGGAATCTCACCCGGCGAAGAATCACCGGGCCGCTGAGCCGCCGGGCGACTCACCGAAGGAGACGCGCCGCCTTCACCCGGAGCGCCGGTCCGGGGCGCCTCCGCGCCCGGCATCGCATGCCCGGGATTGGACGGCGGAGGCGTCGGTGCTGCCTGCGGCTCCGGCCTGTGCACGACCGCCGATTCATTGGGGGACCCCGGCGAACCGGTCGAATCCTGGACGCCGCCCGTCTTCGGCGCCTGACCGCCCGGATGTGTGGAGGTGGGGCCCGAGGTGGTCGGAGCGTCTTGGTGCTCGCTCCCTCGACCGGCGGGAGTGAGGTTGTCCCGCCCACCGTTCAGGGCCGGAGCCGACTGATCGTGACCGGCCGTCGGGGCACTCGTGATCGGTGTCTCGGGAGACTCCGCCGGTCCCGACCGCAGACCGGAAGGACCACTGTGAGCGCTCGCCGGGGGAATCTCCTGATGCCCGGATTCTCCACCGGACGGCCGGACATCACCCGCCGTAGGTGGTCTGGCCGACCCCGACGTCGTCGGCGACGCAGGCTCCTTCTCCAGGTTGCTCGGCGGCACGGTGCCATCGCGCCCCGTGTCGCTCGGCGCGGCAGTCGGGTCGCCGTACCCGTTCCCCGCCCCCTTGGGCTGCGCGACCGACCCCTCACCGTTCGCGGTCGGGCCCGGCTTGGCCGGGCCGCCCGAAGAGCCTGTCGGGCCCTGCGGCCGCACGTCCACCGGCCTGCCCGGACGCGGCGCACCCGGCGCCGGAGGCGGCGCGCTCTCGGCGACCTGCGAATGCCCGCCGAGCACTTCACCCGGACGCGGCGGAGCGGTGGCCGGGGCGCCGTGCGGGCCGGCCACGGCCGGCGGATGGGACGTCGGACGTGCCTCCGCGCCCGAGTGCGGGCCGCTGGAGGTGAGTCTTTCGCCCGCGGACGCGGTCTCCGGCGTGCTCGTGGTCGGCGTGGGGTGACTGTCGGCGATGCTGCCGCCTCCAGCGGGGGCGTTTCCTCTCGCGTCTCCGGCATTCAGGCTCACGTCATGCGGCGTGACCGATTCCGGGATCCTGGAGTTGTTCGCATGGGGGTTCCCCGCGCTGCTGGGGTTGCTCGGAGCGGTGCCATGGGGGCCGGGCTTGGGCATCGGAGGAGTCCCCGACAGATGCCCGGCACCACCCCTGAAACCCGGGTTGGAGAGGCGGCCGAAATTGGTGGCCAGGATTCCGCCGAGAGCGGCGCCCAGCCCGATGTTGATCCCCTCGCTCGTCCCGTTGATCGTGAAGTCGTTGTGCGCGGCAGCGGAGGCCAGGCCCAGGTCGGCCATGTCGAAAACGAACGAGGCGGCGGCTCCGGCGGCCGCGCCTGCGGTGAATTCGAGTGCCGTCGTCGCCACGGGCCCCAGCCTCTCGGCGATCTGGGTCAAGACGCTCACGAGGCTGGAGAGAACGCGGGTCAGAACGCTGGCGGCAGCCCCCAGCGCGGCCCCCACGGGCAGCGCGACGATGGTGAGAACGAAGCCGAAGATCTGAGCGAAGAACGCCGTGTTGTCGTCCTTGGCCATCTTCTCGGCTTCTTTTTTGATGTTGTCGGCGTAGGCGTTGATGGCCTCGCCGGTCTTCCACGCCGCGTCGGCCGCGTCGCTCAGCATGACCGACATCTGGTTGACCCAGACGTCCTGGGCCTTGGTGAAGGCGTCGCCCTTCCACGCCAGGGCACCGATCTCGTCGGTGAAGTTCAGCTGCTCGGCGTACAGGCTGTCGCCCATTTCGATCCACTGATTGCCCAGATCGTAGATCGCGTTCACATCCAGGTCACCGACATAGTCGGTCCAGCTGGCGAGCCCGTGGCCGTCGCTCATGACCGCACCTGCTCCGCGGACTCGGCCGGCCGGGGCTCGTACGTCAGCGGCTCGGTCTCCTCGTCGATCGCGGTATGGATCAGAATCGGTTCCTGCCTTCTGCGGACCAGCACGCCCCGCCCGGGGACGCGCTGCGCGGCGCGATGGTCCCCCAGCAGGGCCCCTTCGCGCGGGTCACCGGACAGGATCAGCCCGTCCGTGCCGAACTCGCGCAGCCGTCCCAGCAGCGGATCGGACATCAGGGACCGTGCGGCTCCACCGACGCGGCGGGCGAGCATGACGTGGAAGCCGAGTTCCTCGCCCTGGGTGACGAAGCCGGAGAGCGGCGCGAGCGGGCCGCGGTCCGGGCCGTTCGCCACCAGGTCGTAGTCGTCGGCGATCAGGTAGAACTCCGGCCCCTCCCACCAGTCACGGTCACGGAGCCGGCTCGCGGTCAGACCGGCCGGCGGCATCCGTTCCTTCAGCTTGTCGGCCACCTGCTTGACGAATGCGGCGGCCAGGTCCGGGTTGGCGGCGTACGCGCCGACGTACGGCTCGGGCACGACGTCCAGGAGGCTGCGGCGGTAGTCGAGGACGATGAAGCGGATGTCCCACGGGGAGTAACGGCGGGCCATCCCCCGCATCCAGGCGCGCAGGAACGAGGTCTTGCCCGCGCCGGAGTCGCCGAAGAGGAGGAAGTGCGGCTGGCCGTGGGTGAGATCCAGGCCCACCGGGTGCAGATCCGTCTGCGCCAGGCCGATGGGCACCTCGCTGTCGGACAGCCCGGCCCCGTCCCCCTCCCAGGGGTTCGTGGTACGGCCGGCGGCGGCGATCGCGTCGAGTTCGGTGACGGTGAGCCGCTCCGGCAGCACCTTCAGCGGCGGTGCCGCCGGTACCTCCGCGGCGGTGGTGATCGCGGCCAGGAGGTTCCGCTGGGCCTCGGCGAGGTCGTCGAGACCGTCGCCGCCGTCGAGCCGGGGAAGGGCCACGTGGAAGGAGAGCCCGGGCGGCATCAGGCCACGACCGGCCGGCACCCGGCCCAGCCGCCGGGCCTCCTGACGGTTGATCTCCGATTCAGCCGGGTCGTTCATCCGGAGTTCGAGACGGCCGCCGATGCTGTCGCGCAGCGCCAGGCGGATCTCGGCCCAGCGGTTGGCGGTCAGCATCAGGTGCACCCCGACGCCCAGACCGCGCGTGGCGATGTCGACAGCGATCGCGCTCGCGTCTTCCCACTCCGCATGCAGCGCACCCCAGTTGTCGATGACGAGGACGATGTCGGCGGCGCGCACCCCCGGCGGCAGCTCGCCGTTGTCGCGCCGCCGCCGGAAGTCGGCGGCCGACTGGATGCCCAGGTCCTGGAACATCCGCTCCCGTACCGCGATCAGGCGGTTCACCTCGGCCAGCACGCGCTGGACCCGTTCGGTGTCCCGCCGCCCGGCCACCCCGGACACATGCGGGGCGCCTTGCAGGGCGTGCAGCGCGCCGCCGCCGTGGTCGATGCAGTAGAACTGCAGCTCATCAGGGGTGTGGGTGAGCATCGCGCTGATCAGCGCCGTGCGCAGGAACATGCTCTTGCCGCTCTGCGGCGCGCCGACCAGGGCCAGGTGCCCGTGGATTCCGGCCAGGTCCAGCACGACGGGACGCTGCTCCTGCCGGGCGGGCAGGTCCGCGACCGCGACGGGGAACTTCAGCTCCCCGCCCATCGACCACGCCGCACTCTGCAGACCGCGTCCGGGCATCCGGGTGAGCGGGGCGAGCAGCGCGTCGAGCGGGAAGTGCGCCGGCAGCGGCGGGAGCCACACCTGGTGCGTCGGCGCGCTGCTCGCCGCGAGTTGTTCGACGACGACCTGCAGCTCGGTCGTCCCGGATCCAGGGACGGGGGTGACCGCGGGCTCGAGCGCCGTGTCCTCCGGACCGGGCGGCGTACGCAGCCCGAACGGGACCGGTGCGATCGGCTGCCTGCGGTCCTTCTCCGCGGCGGGGTCCTCATAGAGCCGGGAGACGTGCGCGACCCGGAACCGTTCGTAGATCGACTCGTCGACCTTCAGGTAGGCGGAGCCGGGGATGGGCGGCAGTTTGTAGGCGTCCGCCGTGCCGATCACCGTACGGCTCTCGGCCGCGCTGAAGGTGCGCAGGGCGATGCGGTAGGACAGGTGGGACTCCAGGCCGCGCAGCCGGCCCTCCTCCAGCCGCTGGGTGGCCAGCAGCAGGTGCATGCCCAAGGACCGGCCGACCCGGCCGATCTGCACGAACAGGTCGATGAAGTCCGACCGCTGCGACAGCAGCTCACCGAACTCATCGACGATGATCACGAGGTACGGCAGCGGCGGCAGCGGCACCCCGTCCACGTCCGTACCGCCGGCCGCCTGTTTGAGCTGATAGTCACGGATCGAGTCGATGTTGCCCGCCTGCCGCAGCAGCCGCTGCCGCCGCTGCTGCTCACCCATCAGCGCGACCCGTACGCGCTCGACCAGGGACAGGTCGTCGGCCAGGTTCGTGATGAGACCCGCCACATGCGGCAACCTCGTCAGGCCCGCGAACGTCGCACCGCCCTTGAAATCCACCAGCACGAAACCCAGGTGCTCCGGCGAATGAGTCAGCGACAAGCCGGTGACCAGCGTCCGCAGCAGCTCGCTCTTGCCCGAACCGGTCGCACCCACCACCAGCCCATGCGGCCCGATACCGCCCTGCGCCGACTCCTTCAGATCCAGGACGAGCGCGTCCCCGCTGGCGGTCACGCCGACCGGGATCCGCAAGAGTTCTTCATCGTCGGGTGCGCGCCAGGCCGCCGTCGGGTCCAGCGACGTGACGTCGATGCCGAGCATGCCCGGCAGCGACACGGACTGGGAGAGAACCTGCTCCTGCTCGCCCGTGAGCCGCAGCGGCGCGAGCGAACGGGCGATCCGGGACCGTAGCACGGGCGCGACCCGGTCCACGGCCGCGTCCCGCACGCTGCTGTACAGCCCGGCGTTCGCGCCCTCCAGTCTGAGGTGGCCCCGTGCGTCGAGACGGACCCGTACGTCCACCCGCCCCGGCTCGTGTTCCTCGGCCGTGACCAGGCACACCACCGTGATGCCCAGGTTCGGGCCCGCCTCCGCGATCAGACGCTGGGCGAGGGATGACCGGCTCCAGGGCGCGCGCGGATCGTAGTCGGTCAACACGACGACGAGCCGCCGCCGCGGCCCTTCCTGGGTGGCCATGGACACCAGCCGCGTTCCGCGCTCCGCGCGGGCCGCCATGGCCCGGTCGAGTTCGCCCTCGAGGTAGTCCGCCAAGCCGACCAGGTCCTCTGCGACCAGCGGGACGACCTCGACTCCGCGCTCCCGCGTGTCCGGTTCATGGGTGTGCGGAAGCCACTTGACCCACTCCCACCGTGCGTCGCCGGAGGTGACGACCGCCACCTGCACGTCGTCCGGTGCGTGGAGCGTGGCGAGTTGACACAGCAGCGCGGTGGCCGCCGCCTCGGTCTCCGCCGCCGGACCCAGCAGGCTCACCACACCGGCCCGCCCGACGTCGACCCACGCCGGCTGCCGGTCGACCGTGGCGTGGGACTGCACCAGTTCCTCGGCGGCGTGCAGAGAGCGGGGGTCGTACTCCACCGTCGGATCGGATCGCCTGGTGGTCGTGAGGGTGATGGCCAGCGGCCCTTCCCCCGTGCCGATGCGCAGGTGGAGAAAGTCGGAATCCTCCGGTCGCCGCTCCCAGACGCGGCGCCGCCGGATCGCGATCGCCCACAGCCGCTCCGGACTCGGGTACACCCAGGCCGCGGCGAACCGCTGCACCTGAGCCACCTCCCGCGCCTGCCGGCGGATCCCCGCCAGGTAGTCCAGGTAACGCTCGCGCTGGTGCTGCTTGGCCTGGCGGGTCCTACCGCGCATCTGCATCCGCATGGCGATGCTCAGGCCCGCCGACGTGATGACGAACAGGATGCCCAGCATGATCATCCACTGCCGGCCGGTCGAGATGAGATACGCGGCCATGCTGATGCTGGTCAGCAACGGCAGCAGCAGCGAGAGCATGGTCGACATACCGGCCGGCTGGGGCGACTGCGGCGGCGCCGCGACGGCGACCTTGTCCTCCGGCACGGGCGGCGGTGCCACCCGGGCGGGACGGTGGAAAGCGATCCTGCTCATCGGTTGTGCTGCCTCAAGGTGAGATCGTCGCGGCGGCGGACGGGGACGCGGCCTGTCCGCCGCCGTTTCGGCGATCGCGATCAGTTGTTCGGGTAGTCGGCCGTGATGGCGGTCTTGTTCGTGTCCATCACGTCCGGGGGAATGTCGTCCGAAGGCTTGCTGGATCCGCCCTGACCATCGGTCGGGAGGCTGCCGGCGAACTTCGACCAGGCGCTGATGATCCCGAACTCGGCCTTGTTGTAATTGTTGACGGCCGTGGCGATTCCCTGGGCCATGGCGTTCAGTACGCCGTCCTCCGGCCTGTCCTCGCTGCCGAACACCTCACCCATGACCGCGGTCCATCGGCTGCTGAAGTCGTCCGCTTCCTTCTGGGTTTCGCCCTGCCAGTTCAAGTTCAGCGACTTGAGCGTGTCGCTGATCCGTCCGACGTAGTCCGCGACAGCGTTGGCCAGATCGTGGAGCTGCTGCGCCGTGTCGTGCAGTCCCGACGGAGAGACATACGTCTCTTCGGCGTGATCATAGTCAGTGTGAGTTGGACTCGTTAGGATATAAGCCACCTCAGCGGCCTGCGACGGGGAAATAGCCATCTCCGGTACATCCTCCTTCAGATCCGCAATTCAGTGGTGAGATCGTGTTGGTACGGTCGAACCACAGTTCCCGACCGCATTCGGCCTCGTCTTCGTCATCACGAGCCCTGCGAATGAGGCTTCGCGTACTCCACCTGATGACGCGCCATCGCCGCCTCAACCCGATGCCGCGCCATCGCCGCCCCCGCGTCACCGCCCGAGGACCCCGGCGAACCAGAGCCCGCCGCCACCGAAGGCACCACCTTCTGGCTCTGGCGCCCGCTGGGAGTCATGTTCTGCAGGTTCTGGGATTCGGCCTGGTAGTAGTTGTCGTAGGACTTCTGCATCCGGTCGATCATCTCGTCGAGGATGTCCATCAGGTCGGACGAGGCGTCCTTGTACCAGTCGCGGACGGGGTCGAAGGTATTCTTGGCGGGACCACGCCAGAAGGCGGACAGTTTCTCCGGCCGTATCTTCGAATCGATCAGATCGAGCGTGGTGGAGATGTTGTCCTTCTCCCGTTTTATGGTGGCGATGGCGTTCAACAGCTCCGGCAGGTCGACACGCCACGCCTGAGGCGTCATATAGCGCGAGCCGTCGGAAAGCGCGATCGAGCCGTCCTTCGGGTCATAACTTCCGTGGACGATCCCATCATTGGATACGACGTAGACGCCGTCGCCGTTGTTCGGCGTGAAGATGCCGGTGCTCGTGTCGGTGGAGCCGTGGAGCACGGTGCCGTCCGACAGCGCGATGGTGCTGCCGTCCGCGGAGTAGAAGTCGCCACCCATCTGCAGGCCGTACACGGTGGTGCCGTCGGGCAGGGTGTGCGTCGTGCCGCCCGCCACGAATTGGCCGTCCGGCGTGCTGATGCCGTGCTCGACCTTCCCGTCCTTGTCGAGGGCGATCTTCCCGTCGTCGGAGATCCACCCGCCATCGGTCGTGTCAGAGCCATAAAGCACCTGACCATCGACCGTACGCTGCGAATGAAACTGTCCCCGATCGTCGACATGCCCGTGCTCGACCGTGCCATCGGACCGGACCGCCAGCGACCCGTCCTCCGAATAGAACACACCGTCCTGGACGCTGCCGTAGACCTGCCGGCCATCGACGGTGCGCACCTCACCGTTCGGCAGGAACTGCTTGGTGCCCGGATCGGTCAGCCCATGCTGAACGACACCGTCCTTGTCGAGGGCGATCTTCCCGTCGTCGGAGATCCAGCCACCATCGGTCGTGTCAGAGCCATAAAGCACCTGACCATCGACCGTACGCTGCGAATGAAACCGCCCCTGATCATCGAGACGCCCGTGCTCGACCGTGCCATCGGCCCGGACCTCGATCGACCCGTCCTCCGAGAAGAAGACACCGTTCTGGACGCTGCCGTAGACCTGCCGACCGTCGACGGTACGGACCTCACCGTTCACCAGGAACCGACCGGTCGTCGGATCCGTGATGCCGTGTTCGACCACGCCGGAGGGCGAGACGTACGTCGTCCCGTCGTCTGAGATCTGTCCGCCGTCGGCGGTCGCCTGTCCCGACATCAGTTCGCTGTCCGTTCTCTCGTACCGAAGACCAGTCCGTGCGTCGACGCGTCAGCCGGTGACCTTGTTCGGCGGCGGCGGGGGGAACGCCGAATGCCGATCGGCGGCGGCGTAGACCTGACCCGAGTGGTTCACGAGGGCGATGTACTCGCCGACGAGTTCGAGTGATCCGCCGACCTGGTGGAGCGTCGCGTGCTGGATGGGATTCATCTGGTCCGCGTACTGTTTCGCCGGCTCAGCGAAATCCGACGGCGAAGTCCAGTCCTCCCCGGTTCCGCCCCATGTTCCGTCAGAGTAATTGAAGTTCATTCCATCGTGCTTTACCGTTGAGTTCTGCCCGAAAATGCTTCCTTCGGTAGACTGGACCTTCGATCGCAGTTTTTCGTATTGGTCGACCAGTTTGCGAGCCCTGTCCAGCATCTCGTTGACCTGAGTGCCGAGCGCCTCATAGCCGACCTTGAAATCCCCCGCGTCACCCCCCGACGCATCCCCGCCGGGAGAGCCGCCCGAGTCCTCATCGATGTCCTTCGGGTTCACGTTGAAGGACGGGTGGGCGGCCCAGGCGACCTTGAGGTCCGGGGAGGCCTGATCTCCCCTACCCGGCTTGTAGTCGCTGTCCTGGCTCGGCGCGTCCGGGTCGTAGGGGTTCTCGTCGTACTTCGATTTGATCGGGTCGGTCATGTGCCCTCCTTGCTCACACCGCTTCTACCGGCGGCAGATCCGCCGGTAGAAGCGTCGTCAGATCGCCGGCGGCGGCCGCGTCCAGGTCGTCGGCGATTCGCTGCGCCTGCCGCTCGGTCATCAGCTGGAACACCTGCCGCGCGGTCCGCCCGTTGCCGAACTGCTCCCCCCTGGGCAGTTCCTCGAAGAAGCGGTGCAGCGCGTCGACGGTCTCCGGAGTGCAGGCGTACTGGTGGGTGTCGGCGTGGTACTCCACGATCCGTACGAGTTCGTCGGGCCGGTAGTCCTCGAACGTGAGCGTGCGGCTGAAACGCGAGCCCAGACCGGCGTTGGACGCGAGGAAGCGCCGCATCTCCCCGGGATAACCGGCGACGATCACCACGATGTCGTCGCGGTGGTCCTCCATCAGCTTCACCAGGGTGGAGATCGCCTCCTGCCCGAAGTCGTTCGGCTGGGCGTGCGGTACGAGGGAGTACGCCTCGTCGATGAACAGCACACCGCCGAGCGCCCGGCGGAAGACCGCCTGCGTCTTGGGCGCGGTGTGTCCGACGTACTCGCCGACCAGGGCGCCGCGGTCGGCCTCGACGAGATGGCCGCGCTGGAGCAGGCCGAGCGCGTGCAGGAACCCGCCGTACAGCCGGGCGACGGTCGTCTTGCCGGTGCCGGGGTTGCCGGCGAAGACGAGGTGACGGCTGAGCGGCGGCGGGGGAAGCCCCGCCTCCTTGCGGACCTTCACCATCTGCATCAGTTTGGTGAGGCCGACGACGTCGCGCTTGACGCCGTCCAGGCCGACCAGCCGGTCCAGCTCGGCGCGCAGTTCGGCGAGGCGTTCCTCGGGACTCACCGCCGCGTCCTCGTCCGCGCCGGCGGCGGTGGTCCCGCCTGCGCCGGGCGTGCGTACGGACACCACCGCGCCGAGGGCCGCGGTGGGGGCGCCGCCCTGCGGCAGCGTCGCCTCGCGTACGCCGTCCGAGCGGCAGTCCTCGATGACCGGCTCGGCGCCCTCGCAGACGACGAGGTCGTGGTCGCCGCCGGTCACGAAGCACCGGCGCAGCACCGGGGTGGCGGCCGCCTCGACGTAGATCGCGGGGAATCCGGCGTCGGAGATCCGGCAGTCCTCGAAGACCCCGGCGGCCTCTTCGGCCAGGAAGACGCCGTTGCGGGCGACCCGTTCGACGGTCAGCCCCCGCACGCGCGGCCGGGTGCCCTTTCCGACGTACAGACCGCTGCCCTCGACGTCGGTCATCGTGCAGTCGTCGATCCGGGCGGTGGCGCCGGCGTCGAGGAAGACGCCGGTCGAGCGGGTGCGCTGGACGCGCAGGCCGTCGATGACGGCGCCGCTGCCGGGGCCGACCTCCAGGCCGACCTCGGCGACGGCGGAGATCTCGCAGTCGGCCACCAGCGGCCGGTGGGTCGTGCGCAGGCTGATCCCGGTCTGGGCGCGCTCGACGCGGCAGTCGCGAAGGGACGCGTCGCCGCCGTCCACGAAGACGCCCGTCATTCCGGCGTCCTGGACGCGGGTGTCCTCCGCGGTCAGCTCGGCCTGCTCGCACACGCGGATCCCGTACTCGGGGGTGTCCTTGACCCGGCACTCGGTCAGCGTCGCGCGCGCTCCGCCGCCCAGGTGGACCGCGGTGTACGCGCTGTCGGAGATCTCGCAGTCGGTGAACGTCACCTGCGCCTGGCCGGTGGCGTACAGGCCGTTCGCGGCGGTACGGGCGAACGTGGCGCCCCGGGCGCGGACCGTGGCGTCACCGGCGACCGCGAGACCGCTGTCCGCGACGTCGACGACCCGTACGCCCTCCAGCTCCAGCGTCCCGGCGCCGGACGCGAAGATCGCCGCTCGCTTCGTGTCGTGGATGTGGCACTTGTCCAGGACCGCCGCCGCCTCGTCCTCGGCGAGCACGCCGGTCCCCGCCGTACGGAAGATCTCGCACCGGTCGAGGAGGATCGCGTGCGAGCTGGAGGTCCGTGGCTCCTGGGCCGACGCCGCGTCCCTCCGCAGCTCCGCGTCGCCGCGTGCGGCCGCGCGCCGCCCCGCCGTGCCGCTCAGCCGTACGCCCTGCGCGCCCGTGTCGTACAGGCGGCACTCGTTCAGCACGAGCGCGGACCGGCCTTCGGCGTGGACGGCGGCGGCGCGGGTGTTGCGCACCTCGCATCGGGTGAACCGGCCGTGCGCGGTGCCGGTCAGGTGGACGCCGCGTACGCCCGCGCCGTCGATGAGCGCTCCGGTGCACTCGACCCGCGCGTCGTCGTCCGCGGCGATGCCGTCGCCGTCGGCGGACAGCACCGAACAGTCCTCCAGCACCGTACGGCTCGTGCCGGTCAGGCGTACGGCCACCGCGTCGGCGCCGGTGATGGAGCAGCCCTTCAGCGTGACCATGGCGTCGCCGGTGACCTCGACCCGGCCGCCGGTGATCTCACAGCCCTGCGCGGCCGGCGCTCCGCCGCGTACGAGGATCGCCGCCTCGGCCGGCGCGGTGCCCTCCACGGTCAGGTCGCGGAGGACGGGCTTACCGCCGTGCACGGTGACGGCGGGGCCGCGGGCGGCGACGATCCGCACGGTGCCGGGCCCCTTCTCCGCCACGAGCGTGACGTCCCGGTCCAGGACGACGCTCTCCCGGTACGTCCCGGGCTGGACTGAGACGGTCGAGCCCTCGGCGGCCGCGCGCACGGCGGCGCCGATCGTGCTGTGCGCGCCCCAGCCCGATCCGACCCGTTCCCACGAGGACTTCTTCGTCAGCACGGCGTCACATCCGCCCGCCCGCCCGCATCAGGGCCCCGAAGACACCGAAGACACCGGCGGCCAGCGGCACGCTCAGCGCTCCCAGGAAACCGGCGAGCGGCCCCGGCCAGCGCCACCTCTCACCGAAGTCGACCTGCTGGAGAGAGCTGCGGAAGCACAGCGCCAGGCCGGACCAGACCACGACGACGCCGACGACGATGAGCGCCAGCGGTCCGGACCAACCCGGAGCGTCCGCGCCGAGGAGCCGGCCGGGCGCCCGCAGGGCCAGCGCGACCAGACCGGCGGTGCCGCTCAGCAGGACCGTCGCGACGATCGCCGTCAGCCGCGACGAACCGGCGCGGCACAGCAGCGCGAGACTCAGGCACAGCGCCAGCCCGAGCGCGAACCAGTCGCCTGAGGTGCTCAGCACGACCAGGCTCGCGGCGATCACCAGGCAGCACACGCCGTTGAGGAAGACGAGCAGCCCTTGAACCCGCCGCACCGTCCGCTCGACGTTCTCCATCTCCGCGGGCCCCGGGGGCATCACGGCGGCCTGCGCGGCGATCCGCGGCAGCGTGCCGAGGATCAGGAAGGCCACGACCGCGACGATCGCCGCGCCCTCCACCAGGTCGACCCGCAGCACGGCGCAGACCACGCAGAGGACCAGGACCAGCCCGCAGAGCAGCTGCAGCGTCATCGTGGCCGTGGACGGGGCCGCGAGATACGCGGCGAACGCGCCGAGCGAGGCGGCGAACGCGGCCACGACCAGCCGGGTCGCCAGGCCCGGCACCGGCAGGGTCATGACCGCGCCGGCGAGCAGCGGACACGCCGCGGCGGCCATCGCGAGACGCAGCGCCGTCGGCACCGGCCAGCTCTTACGGCCGGCGGTCCACGCGAGCAACGCCCCGACCAGGCCCGCAGCGAACAGCGGCACGCCCGCCACGACGGCGCCGGTCGCCCCGCTGTCGGCGCAGAGCGCGCCGGCGGCCGCGAACAGGATCAGCAGGCCGATGCCCAGCGTGGTGTGCGCTCGCGCGCGTGCCTGCCACATCGTGCCGTCATCGCCGAGCTCGGCGATCTGCTCATCGATCTCGGCGACGACGGGCCCGTCGAGTTCGCCGGCGAGGACGTCACGGAGGTAGAGCGTCTCACCGTCGAGCACGCCGACGGACTCCAGCGAAGCGCCCGGATCGAAGGGCTGTGCCCCTGCCGGCGCGAGCGACCAGGCGGACGGCATCACGTCCGAATCGGGCTGCCCGCACAGGCCGGCCACCATGGGGACGTACTCGGCGATCGGGGCGTGCGCGGGCACGGCCAGATCCACCTGCCCGCGCTCGCCGACGACCGTGATCCGGCACCGCTCATCGGCCACCGGAGCGTCCTCGCTTCCTCGGGCGGTCGGCCATGGTCAGTGCTTCCAGGTCTGGATGTTCGACCATTCGGCGTCGGTGTAGTTGCCCCAGTTGACGTTCATCGCCCGGGCGATCTGGCCGAGCACGCCGTCCGGGCCGAACAGCCCTTCGGCGGCGACGTTCCACTCCTGCTGCAGGCCCTCGTAGTAGGACGCCGCCTGGCTCTGCGTCCACGCCTCCTGTAGCGGCGCGAGCTTGCCCTTCAGCGACTCCAGCTGGCCCGCGATCTCGGCGGCGCGGCCGTTGAGCCAGCCCCCCGCGGCGCCGAGTCCCTCACCGACGTAGATCTGCGTACCGTCGACATTCGACATGACGTCTCCCTCTCGGTTACCGGTCGCTCGTTGCTCAGACCAGGTTCGCGGCGGCGCCACCGCCCGGCAGGCCCGACTCGATGTTGGCCAGATTGGTGAGGTTCTGCTGCTCGGAGTCGCGGTAGTTGACGTAGTTGCCGTGCAGGCCGTCGGCGATGCCCGTCAGCGCGTCGTGCAGCATCCGGGCGAGAATGTCGTACTCGGCCATCAACGCGACGAAGCGGTCGTGCGCCACGCCGCCCCACACCGCCTCCAGGCTGTTGACGTACGTCTTGATCTCAGCCAGCTCCGACTGGATCTCCGAGGCGGTGTTCCTCGTGTCCGTCGCGGCATTGGCCAGGTACTCGGGGGTGACCCGATAGGTCACACCGCCCACGGTCACAGACGGATCGTTCGCCATCGCGGCCGCCTTCCTCGAAAGATCGGTTTTCGGGATTCGGCTGCTCGCAGGTCAGCCGACCTCTCCCCGGCCCGCCGCGGTCGGCGCTCGACCGGTGGTGGCAATCCACACCACTCCTGATTCTTCAGCCACTCAAGCCGCCTGCGTATCGGTAGAAATCACCTACATCCGTTGGAGCCCCCGCCAGGGACGCCGCTCCGCCCGCTGTGAGCGACACGTCGCCGCCGGCGAACCTTCACTCGTCGCACTGCGTCACCTTTTGGTGTAATGCCCGAACGATCGTTTTTGGTTGAGGTCTTGTTGGTTCGACCCCTCAGGCTCGACACCTGGGGAGTGCGGCCACCGCCCACCCGATACGACCATGAGTTCATGTGAGCCACAGATGCGCTGGGAGACCATGACTGAGCGGCCCCGCTCCACAAGCCGGTACGAGTTCGTCTCACGCAAGGCCGAGCTCTCGGCCGTGCAGCGCCTGCTGCGTGCGACACAGGCCGGCCGGGGCGGAACGCTCGTGATCTACGGGGAGGCCGGCATCGGCAAGACCGAGCTGCTGGAGCACGCCCTGACCACGGTGCCGGGCCTGGACCAGATCCGCGTCACCGGCCGCCAGTTCGAGGCCGAACTGCCGTTCACGGCGCTGCATGAGCTCTGCAGGCCGATGTTGACGCGACTGGAAGCACTGCCGGATCCGCAACGGGCCGCCTTGGAGGTGGCCCTGGCGCTCCGCGACGGTACGGCGCCCGATACCGTCCGGGTCGGCCTCGCCGTGCTCGGTCTGCTGTCCGACGCCGCGCGCGAGCAGCCGATCGTCTGTGTCGTCGACGACGCGCAGTGGGTCGACCAGGCGTCGGCCGAGATCCTGACGTTCGTCGCGCGCCGCGTCGAGAGGGAACCGGTCGCGTTCCTGATCACAATGCGCGAGGACCCGAGCGGATGCAAGGCGCTCGAAGGGTTCCCCGCGCAGTTGCTCGGCGGTCTCGGCAATGACGACGCGCTCGCGCTGCTGGGCTCCCTGCTCCACACCCCGCTCGACCGGCGCGTCCGCGACCAGATCATCGCCGAGGCACGCGGCAATCCCCTCGCGCTGCTGGAGCTGCCCCGGCTCGCGGAACCGGCGGCGCTCGCGGGCGGGTTCGGCCTGCCGGACGCGGTGCCGGTACCGGAGCGTATCGAGGCCGGTTACCGCGGGCGGCTGGCCGGCTTCCCGGCGGAGACGCGCACACTGCTGCTGATCGCGGCGGCCGAATCGCTCGGTGAACCGACGCTGCTCTGGCGCGCGGCCGAGCGGCTCGGCATCCACGCCGACGCCGCGGCGCCGGCGGAGGCCGACGGGCTTCTCGACCTCGGGGTACGGGTGCGCTTCCGTCATCCGCTGGTGCGGTCGGCCGTCTACCGCGCGGCGTCGCCGGGCGACCGCCGCGCCGTGCACCGTGCGCTGGCCGACGTCACCGATCCGCTGGTCGACCCCGACCGCCGGGCCTGGCATCGCGCGATGTCGGTGCTGGTGCCCGACGAGGCCATCGCCGAAGACCTGGAACGTTCTGCGGACCGGGCTTGTGCCCGTGGCGGTGTGGCCGCCGCCGCCCGCTTCCTAGAACGCGCGGTGGCCCTGACCCCGGACCCGCCTCGCCGGGCGGCACGCGCCTTGGCTGCGGCGCGGTTCAAACATCGGGCGGGCGACGCCGAGGCGGCGACCGGCCTGCTCGCCACCGCGCTGGCCGGCCCGCTGGACGGAGAGCGGCACGCCCTCGCCGAGCTGCTGTCCGCGCAGATCGCCGACCACGGCCGGCGCGAGGGTAGGGCTGCCTCCCGGCTGCTGGAGGCCGCGAGGAGACTCGAGACATACGACCGGCCGCTGGCTCGCCAGGCCTATCTGGAGGCGATCGCGGCCACCCTTCGCGCCGGCCGCCTCGGCGAGGGGGGACTCCTGCCGAAGATCTCCCGAGCCGCGCTGGCCGCGGCGGGCCCAGAGCCTCCACGCCCTCTCGACCTTCTCTTGGAGGCTCTGAGCACCCAGGCGATCGACGGCTACGCGGCGGCTCTGCCGTCGCTGAGAAGAGCGGTCAGGTCCTTCCTCGACGACACCAGTGAACAGGAGCGCGACGCCCACTGGCTCTGGCTGGCATGCGGTGTGGCGATCGATCTCTGCGATGACGAGGAGTGGCTCGCGATCACCGAGCGGCAGGTGCGGCAGGCCCGTCGGTGGGGAGCGCTGCTCGTACTCCCGAGCGCGCTGCGCAACCTGGCGCTCGTACGGGCCCACACCGGGGACTTCCATCAGGCCGCGGCGCTGCTCGATGAGGCGGACGCGATCCCGGAGCATAACCTCATGGACTCCTGGCTCAAGCCGCTCCTCCCGGCGTGGCGCGGCGATACGGAACAGGTGTCCTCGCTGATCGAGACGATCGCCCGCCTGGCACGTGAGTACCCCCTGGGCATCCTGCTCACGGTCGCCGACTACGCGACCGCGGTGCTGAACAACGGCATCGGCCGGTACGACGCCGCTCTCCAGGCGGCCCGGACGGCGTACCGGCATGAGATGTTCGCCTTCCACTCCCTCATCGCGCCCGAACTGATAGAGGCGGCCGCCCGCGCCGGACATCCCAGGCTCGCCGAACCGACGCTGGAACGGCTCATCGAGCGGACCGACGCGGTCGGCACCGACTGGGCGCTCGGCGTACAGCTCCGCTCACGCGCCCTGCTCAGCGAGGGCCCCGAGGCGGAAGGGCTCTACCAGGAGGCGATCGACCGGTTGAGGCGCACCCGGCTCAAGCCTCACCTCGCCCGGGCGCACCTGATCTACGGAGAGTGGCTGCGCCGCCAGGCCAGGCGGGCCGACGCCCGGAGCCAGCTCCGCATCGCCTTCGAGGAGCTGAGCGCCATGGGCGCGGACGGCTTCGCGGCGAGGGCCGCACGTGAGATGGCCGCCTGCGGCGACCGTCCGCGCAAGCCGACGGGCGATCCACTCGACGGGCTCACCGCGCAGGAGCGTCAGATCGCCCTGCTCGTCGCCCAGGGCGCGACATCGAAGGAGGCGGCGGGTCAATTGTTCATCAGCCCGCGCACCGTCGAGGCGCACCTGCGCAACATCTTCAGCAAGCTCGGCCTCACCTCCCGCCGGCAACTGCGCGACCTACGGCTGCACGGGTCGGCCGTCCAATCGACCGGACGGCCTTCCTCGAAATGACAGCGTGGTGCGATGTGAACATCGCGCCGCACAGTCGGGGCAGCGGCCGGGGATCACGGCCGGCTTGGCGGAGGTACCAGTAGGCCGAGCGGATGAAGGTGGCGATCGGGTCATCGCCACCTTCATGCGTCTCGACCGTAACGCGGGTGTGCTCGCGGAGCAGGTCGTGGAATGAGGTGCGGCGTCAGCCGGCCGGACGGCTCGTGCGGTCAGCCGAGGTGGTCGGCGATGATCCGGGCGTAGTTCGCCTCGCCTCGCTGGTTCGGGTGCAGCGGCGCGGCCGGGTTGACCGGCACGTACCCCTCCACCCACTTCACCGTGGCCGACTGGCAGGCGTCGTGGCCGGCGCTCGGGGTCTCCACATCAACGTACTCGGCGTTGTGCGCCCTGGCCTGCGCCGCGATGACGCCGTTCAGCCGGTGCACGTTGCCCTGGAGGTAGTCGGCGTCCACCGGCAACACGGGCTGGAGCGGCCAGCAGCCGCCCGGCTTGACGTAGAGACCGTATCCGGTCACCAGCACGCGCGCCTTCGGGGACCGCTGATGGATGCCGTCCAGCACGGCGGCGAGCCGTGGCCCGACCGCGTCGACGCGCTGGGCGACCTGGTCCACGCCGCCCTCGGTGTACCGGTCCTTGCACGGGGTCGCGGTCGGGTCGAGGTTGGCGCAGTCCTGGGCGATTCCGACGAGTCCGGCGTCGTTCCCGCCGATCGTCAGGGTCACCAGGGTGGTGTCCGCGGTCAACGCGTCGAACTGCGGCGGGGCGGTGCCGGTGGACACGCCGGCCACGCTGAGGGACTGGGACGCGGTCATGTGCTTCGTCTCGGCCCCGCTGCAGGTCACGTCGTGCAGTTCGGCGCCGAGCCGGGTCGCCAGTTCGTGCGCGTAGTTGTGCGTGGAACGCCCGCAGCCCACATTTCCCGTGATGTTGGGAATGAGTGGTCCCGAGGCCATCGAATCGCCCAGCGCCACGTACTCCGGGTCGGCCGCGGAGGCGGGCGGCGCGGCGAGTCCAACGGTCACCGCGACCGCGGCCGCGGCGCCCAGAGCACCGGTGAGAATGCGACGAATGCCGTGGGCGGAGGGCGAGGACATGGCGGCTCCCGGCTGTCATGGAATGTTTTGCGATCATCATGCAGACTCACAACGGATCCTTTAACTGGCGAGTAAGGCAGACTTCCGCGGGAGCTGTTGTGACGGATCACAAGGTGGGGATCGCGCCGCTGCGCATCGCCGGCCGACCCGTGGCCGGCTACCTGCGGGCCCGTGTTCCATCGCTGACACGTCGGGTGGTCGACCGGCTCCGGGCCGAGCTTCCCGTCTACGCCGAACTGCCCGCCGAGGAGGTCACCGGCGATATCGCGGATATCGTCCAGCACAATCTGCGGCTGTTCGCCGATGTCATCGAGCACCGCACCGAGGCCGGCGACGACCGGTTCGCCGTGCAACGCGATTCGGCGGCGCAGCGGGCTGAGGAGGGCATCCCACTGGACGCCATCCTCAGTGCCTACCTTCTCGGCGCGGAAATGGGCTGGAATGAGATTTCGGCTGGGGCGCAACCGCCTGATCTGGCCGATCTACAGGAGACGCTGTCGCATATGCTGGCTTTCCAGCGGCGGCTCGTGTCGGAGGTCACCGCGGCATACCTGGAAACGCGCCAGGTGCTGGACGTCCAGCAGCATCGCGACCGGCATTCACTAATGGCGGCTCTGCTGTCGGGCGACCCGCCGCCCTCGTATCCGGCCGGGTCGCGGCCATCGCCGCTCTACGTGGTGATGACGCTCACGCTGGGCCGGCACCCGGACGAGAGCCGCCCGGGACCGCGCACCCGGGTGGCCGCCCGGCGGAAGATCCGCCGGGTGCAGTCGACGTTCGACCGCTTCGCCGGCGAACCCGCCCTGACCGCGCTGGACGGCTCGGGGGGCACCGCCCTGCTGCCCGTCGGCGCCCCGCCTGCGTGGGATGACCTGTGCGCACTCGTCGCCCGTGCCGCGCGTACGGCCGACGTGCCCGTAACGGCTGCGGCGTCCGTGGTCGACCCGGCAGGCGTGCCGGCCGCGGTCGCGCAGAACACCGAGATCGTGGAACTGGTGGTGCGGACGGGCCGGGCGCCCGGCCTGTACCGGCTCGCCGACGTGCTGCTCGATTACCAGCTCAGCCGACCGGGCGAGGCACTGACCGCCCTCGCCTGTCTCCTGCGGCCGTTGGAGCCCAAGCCGGAGCTCCTCCAGACACTCGAGACCTACCTCCAGCAGAACCTCGACCGGCGGCGCACCGCCACCGCACTGCACGCCCACCCCAACACGGTCGACTACCGCATCCGTCGCATCACCCAGCTCATCGGCCTGTCCCCGGCCCGCGCGGCGGACCTGCCGCACATCAACGCCGCCCTCGTCGCCCGCCGATCGATCAGCCCCTACGCCGACGCGGGAACACCGTACGAGGACGCCCGCCGCCACGGGGATCCGCAGAACTCGTGAAACATGTCCGCCGTCCGGTGCTCCGCCTACGGGGCGACCTCGTCGAGGGCCCGTACGCGGGCGGCGCCCGTCCCGTACTCCATGGAAACCCCTACACCGCCGCCGCCGGGCCGCTCGCCGGAGGCGCCGTCAGAGGGCTCCGAGGGGGACCGCCCGGACGATCGCCTGGTATCCCGCGTCGTTCGGGTGCAGCCCGTCCTCGAAGACGTAGCCGAGCCAGGGCCGGTCCGGGTCGGTCCGGTCCGCCATGACGCGGTCGACGTCCAGCACCGCGTCGTACTCGCCGCTCGTACGGATCCAGTGGTTGACCTCGTCTCGGACCTTCTCCGCCTCCGGACTCCAGATCGGGAAGAGCGCGCCCTTGAGCGGCAGGATGGTCGCGCCGATGGCCTTGATGCCCCGGGCGTGGGCGGCGCGGATGAGCGCCCGGTGGCCCTCGATGAGCCGGCGCGCGGTCGGCAGTGTGCCGCCCTTCGGCAGGCAGGGATCTTCGATCTTGGCGGCGGCGATGTCGTTCGCACCGAGATGGATGATCACCGACCGTACGCCGGGCCGGTCGAGCACGTCACGGCGGAACCGCGTGGGGGCCTTGTCCCCATAGCAGGACGTGTCACTCAGAATCCGGTTGCCGCCGATCCCGGCGTTGATCACGGTGGTCGGGCGGCCTTGGGCGGCCAGGCGTTCGGCCAGACCGTCCGCCATCCGCTCGTCGCCGGTGGAGCCGACGCCGTCGATGAGGGAGTCCCCGAACGTCACGACCGTGCCCTGGGTGCCGGTGCCACCGGCCACGTCGACGCCGGTCAGGTAGTACCAGGAGTTGGTGCTCTCGGCGTAGGCGGCCGAGACGGGCTCGGTCAGGTGGTCGCCGCTCGCGCGGTAGGCCTCCTGCGTGGTGAAGCGGTGGAAGGTGGCGGGCCCGGTCGGCTCGGTGAAACGCAGCGTGACGGCCAGCTTCTGCAGCGGCCTGGTGGGCAGTGCGACCGGGTCGCTGGCCAGTTCGGCACCGGGCTTGACGACAGTGGACGCGGCGCCGTGGAACTTCAGCGTCTTGGTCGTTCCCGGCCACACCTTGGCGCCGCCCGCCGACGTGCCGACGGCGGCCCCGGCGATCTTCAGCGGCTTGATGCCGTAGACGTTGGACAGCCGGATCCGGACCCGGTCCCCTCCCCCGCTCAGCCTGATCACCTGGCGTACGGACTGGTCGGCGAACCCCTTCATCGACCAGTTGGGGCCGTTGTCCTCGGTGCCTGGAGTCGGCCGCTGCATGGCGGCGCCCCAGCTCTCGGACCAGCTTCCGATCGGGTCGGACGCGCTCGTGGGCGTCGACGAGATGGCCGTCTGCGCAAGGCCGCCGCCGACCAGCGCCGCGCCCGCGACACCGGCGAGCGAGATCTTGATCGCTCGGGTGGTGAGTTCGAAGGTCATGATCCGATCCCACCGCCGCGACGACCCGCACCACATCACGGCGCTCCACCGACCTGAGGTATGTCCAGCCCTACCTGCCGGCTGCGCCGTAGACGGGGGCATATACCCCGGTCCGTAGTGGGAGCGTTCACCGGTGGTGGGCCGCTTGCGGAGGAGATCACGTCACCGTGCCGGGGCGTGTCCGGTTTGCATATGTCGGCGATATGTCGTGCTGCTTAGGGTCTAAGGATGCGCGTGCTGATCGTGGAGGACGAGCCCTACCTGGCCGAAGCCGTCCGTGACGGTCTGCGGCTGGAGGCGATCGCCGCCGATATCGCCGGCGACGGCGACTCCGCCCTGGAACTGCTCAGCGTCAACTCCTACGACCTGGCGGTCCTGGACCGCGACGTCCCCGGCCCCTCCGGCGACGAGATCGCCCGACGGATCGTCGCCTCCGGCAGCGGCATCCCGATCCTCATGCTCACCGCCGCCGACCGGATCGACGACAAGGCTTCCGGATTCGAGCTCGGTGCCGACGACTACCTCACCAAACCGTTCGAGTTTCGAGAGCTCGTCCTGCGGCTGCGGGCGCTCGACCGCAGACGCGCGCACGCCCGGCCCCCGGTCACCGAGATCGCGGGTCTGCGGCTGGATCCCTTCCGCCGGGAGGTCTTCCGCGACGGGCGCTACGTCGCGCTGACCCGTAAGCAGTTCGCCGTGCTCGAAGTGCTCGTCGCCGCCGAAGGCGGTGTCGTCAGTGCCGAACAGTTGCTGGAGCGGGCCTGGGACGCCAACGCCGACCCCTTCACCAACGCCGTCCGCATCACCGTCTCAGCCCTGCGCAAACGACTCGGCGAACCATGGCTCATCGCCACGGTGCCCGGCGTCGGCTACCGAATCGACACCGGCATGGACTCATGAGCAGGCGGCCAGGGTTCAGCGCCCGCCTGAAACTCACCATCAGCTACGCCGGATTCCTCCTCCTCGCCGGCGTTCTCCTGCTGGCCGTGGTGTGGGTGTTCGTGCTGCGCCACCTACCCGACGACGACCCCAGATCCATCCGGCGGAAGTTCGGCGGCGTGATCGTTGTGGGTATCAACCGCACCGAACTCCTGCGCGGCTTCGCCCCCGCCGCGGCTGCGACGCTGGCCTTCCTCCTCGTGTTCGGCCTCCTGGGAGGATGGTTCCTGGCCGGTCGGATGCTCGCGCCACTGACACGGATCGCCGACGCGGCACGATTGGCCTCCAACGGATCGCTGTCCCACCGGATCCGTTTGGAAGGGCCCGAAGACGAATTCCGCGAACTCGCCGATGTGTTCGACACCATGCTCGAACAACTCGAATCCCACGTCGCCGAACAGCAACGGTTCGCCGCGAACGCCTCCCACGAGCTGCGCACCCCACTGGCGATCTCCCGAACACTCCTCGACACCGCCCGCAACGACCCCACGCGGGACCACGGCGAACTCATCGAACGCCTTCACATCGTCAACACGCGGGCGATCGACCTCACCGAGGCCCTCCTGCTGCTCAGCCGCGCCGACCGCAAGGGCTTCACCCGCGAGCCCGTCGACCTGTCCCTCATCGCCGAAGAAGCCACCGAAACACTGCTTCCCCTCGCCGAAAAGCGCCAGATCGCCCTCGATGTCACCGGCGAAAAGGCACAGGCCCTCGGCTCCGCGGCGCTCCTCCTGCGGATGGTGACGAACCTCGTCCAGAACGCCATCGTCCACAACCTCCCCACCGGCGGCACCGTGACCATCCACACCGACCCGCAGCACGACACGAGCGTGCTGCGGGTCGAGAACACCGGCCGGCCGGTCCCAGGAGAACTGGTACCCACCCTCACCGAACCCTTCCAACGCGGAACACAACGCATACGCACCGACGAGCACGCCGGGGTCGGCCTCGGGCTCGCCATCGTGCACAGCATCGTCCGAGCACACGACGGCACCCTCGACCTCACCCCCCGCCCCACCGGCGGCCTCGTCGTCACCATCCGACTTCCCGGGGTCCGTCCGATCAACGACTGATCTCGGTCGTCAGTGATTCAGCTGGTGGGCTGTCGCGATCACCGATATCGCGGGCGTATCGAAAACCGCATACGCGACCGCAACAGTCTTTCGTCTTCGAACCCCACTTTGGAACGAGCGGTGAAGTACGCGCAGTGCATGCGCGAGAACGGCGTGACCAGCCGGGTCCGGTCTCAGACGGGGTCCATCTCGGTGACCCGGCCGTCGCGCAGGTGCAGACGGCGGGTGGTGTGCACCGCGTTGATCATCCGGCGGTCGTGGGTCACCAGCAGCAGGGTGCCGGGATAGGAGTCGAGCGCGGACTCCAGCTGTTCGATCGCCGGCAGGTCGAGATGGTTGGTCGGCTCGTCCAGAACGAGCAGGTTCACGCCCCGCGCTTGAAGCAACGCCAGGGCCGCCCGGGTGCGCTCGCCCGGCGACAACGTCCCCGCGGGGCGGGTCACATGCGCGGCGCGCAGGCCGAACTTCGCCAGGAGGGTACGGATCTCCGCCGGCGGCAACTCGGGAACCTCCGCGCCGAAGGCGGCCAGAAGGGCGCTTTCGCCGAGGAACAGCGCTCGCGCCTGGTCGACCTCGCCCATGACCACGCCCGGCCCGAGCGCGGCGTGGCCTTCGGTGAGCGGGGTCCGGCCCAGCAGCGCCGACAGGAGCGTCGACTTGCCCGCCCCGTTGGCACCGGTGATCGCCACCCGTTCGGCCCAGCCGATCTCCAGGTCGACGGGTCCCAGAGTGAAGTCTCCGAGCCGCAGCACCGCGGAGCGCAGGGTCGCCACCACGGCACCGGCGCGTGGCGCGACGGCGATCTCCATCCGCAGCTCCCACTCCTTGCGGGGCTCCTCGACCACGTCGAGGCGTTCGAGCGCACGCTCGGTCTGGCGGACCTTGGCGGCCTGCTTCTCACTCGCGTCGGCGCGGAAGTTCCGGCCGACCTTGTCGTTGTCCCCTCCGTTGGCGCCCCGGGCCTTCTTTCTGGCGTTCCTGACGCCCTTGGCGGCCCAGTCCCGTTGCGTCCGGCCCCGCTGCTCCAGCGTGGCGACCTTGCTCGCGTACTCCTCGTAGTCGGCGCGGGCGTGCCCGCGGGCGACCTCACGCTCGGCGAGGTACGCGGCGTAACCGCCGCCGTAGACTTTCACCTGCTGCTGGGCCAGGTCGAGCTCCACCACCCGGGTGACCGTCCGGTCCAGGAACTCGCGGTCATGGCTGACCAGCACCGTGCCGGCCCGCAGGCTCGTGACGAACCGCTCCAGCCGCTCCAGCCCGTCCAGGTCCAGATCGTTGGTGGGCTCGTCGAGCAGGAAGATGTCATAGCGGCTGAGCAGCAGCGACGCCATCCCCGCCCGGGCCGCCTGCCCGCCGGACAACGAGGTCATCCGCTGATCGAGCCCGGCCGCCAGCCCCAGCTCGGCGGCCACCTCCCCGGCCCGGTCCTCGAGATCGGCGCCGCCCAGGGCCAGCCACCGTTCCAAGGCGGAGGCGTATTCGTCCTCGGCCCCCTCACGCCCACCGACGAGACCCTCGGTCGCGGCGTCCAGCTCCCGCTGAGCCCGCGCCACCCCCGTACGCCGGGCGAGGAAGCCGATCACCGTCTCGCCGTCGCGCCGCTCCCGCTCCTGTGGCAGGTAGCCGACGGCCGCCGACGACGGGCTGAGCGTCACAGAACCGCCCTCGGGGGTGAGCAGTCCCCCAAGGGTCCGCAGCAGGGTGGACTTCCCCGCGCCGTTGACCCCGACCAGCCCGATGACCTCTCCAGGGGAGACGACCAGGTCGAGCCCGGAGAACAGGACACGGTCACCGTGCCCGGCGGCGACGTCCTTCGCGACAAGGGTTGCTGTCATAGAACGCCAACGCTATCCGCCACCGGGCGGCCTCCGGACCCGGCCGCCGCCCATGCGACGGTAGGTCCGAAGCGGCTCGCGAACACGACGGTGACAACCGTCTCGTACCGGCTTCCGACCCTGAGCGCCGTTCCTTCGTCCGCAGTCGGGTGTATATCGTCCGAGAAGTCTGCCAAGGAGGTCACGGTGACCGTGTCAGCAGAGCTCGCCGAGATCCACCAGTGGTGGGCGCAACGATCCGGCCTCACGGGCCCCGCGACGGCCTTCCGGATCGCCGGCAGCGCCTATGACCAGGTCACCCCCGCCGGTGTCGAGAACCCGTACTGGGAGATCGTCCGGCAGTTGCCGTCCGTGCGCGAAGCCGGGCAGGGGGTCTGTCCCGACGGCTTCGCCCGCGGACTTCCCGTCGGGCATCACCTGCTGACCAAGCGCTACTCATGGGCGATCCCCTCACCTGGCGACATCGCCTGGCTCACCCAGATCCTGGGCGGTCGCGGCCTGGTCGAGATCGGTGCGGGCTCGGGCTACTGGGTGTGGCAGGCGGAACAAGCCGGCATCGACGCCATCGCCTACGAGCCCGTCAGCTCCGCCACCAACACCTACACCGACGGCACCGAATACTCCGCCGTCCGGCGAGACGGCCCGACCGCCGCCCGGCGCCACCCCGACCGAGCCCTGCTGCTGTGCTGGCCATCTCACGGCGACCCGTGGGCGAGCGAAGCCCTCCACGCCTACCCCGGCGACCTAGTGATTTACATCGGGCAAGGTGCGGGCGGCCGCTGCGCCGACGACGACTTCTTTCGGCTGCTCGCCCGAGAATGGACGCCGATCGGTTCCAGCGTCCACCACATCACCTGGCGGCACACCCACAGCGCGATGACGGCCTATCGCCGTAGAGAGCCGAACGCCGCCACGGTGGTCGCGGCCGATCCGACGACCACCCGGTACGCCTGACGCCGTCGCGGGCATGCCCGCAACGGCAGGAGGAGCGTCGGCGCAGCGCTACGGTTGCCGTCTCACAGCTTGACGAGTTTGGGGTAGGGCGCCGGGATTCG
This sequence comes from Actinoallomurus sp. NPDC052274, assembly GCF_040679475.1. Classification (NCBI taxonomy): domain Bacteria; kingdom Bacillati; phylum Actinomycetota; class Actinomycetes; order Streptosporangiales; family Thermomonosporaceae; genus Actinoallomurus; species Actinoallomurus sp. NPDC052274. The sequence goes on along the minus strand of NZ_JBFAUT010000002.1, from coordinate 294,369 downwards.
TTCCGTCTGCGAACCGAAATCCACGATCACGGCGATGCCTTCCTCGACACCGGTGACCACGCCGAGGCCGTACCGGTCATGGCTCACCTGGTCCCGCAGGGCGAACTCCTCGACCGGCGCGACGACCGGGGCCTTGAAGGGGCTGGTGGGCAAGTGACGCCGAGTGGCGGCATGGGAGCGTCTCATTACGCAACAGTAGGCCATGTTCGCTGATCAAAGCCCGCGAGAACTCCCAACCGGTCCCCGGATATCGGGCCGCACGAGAGCGGCGACCGCCCTGACCTGCTACCGGAGGAGTATGCTCAATGGTGACCGAGGAGCTTCCGCGTCGGCAGTCGAGCCGACGCCTCACCGGCTTTTCACTAGCGCGGCCTTCAGTCGCAGGCCAAGACGGGTCGGGCGATCATTAAGCCCCCTACCCCCGCATGTCGGTCCATGCCGACAGTGCGGAGGTGCCGTGCTCCATGGACCGAGCCGGCTCCCGAGCGGCCTCCGATCGCCGTGATCTAGCAATTTCCAGCACGGTCGGCGCGTTACCCGATGGGGCACCCGTTCTCAGTCGGAGACGGACGCGCCTCGACCTCCATGCTGACCGCGGCCGCACTCGGCCGCGTCATCTCGAACCGGAGACTTACCCATGCATCACAGCACCGTCCGCGCCAGGCTCTTCAGCCGGCGCCTACCCGGCCGTACGGTCATCGCGATACGCGGAGAACTCGACATCGCGACCACCGCGGCACTCCGCACCCGGATCCTGTCCATCCTCGCGGACACCACCACGCCGGTCGTCATCGACCTGTCCGCCGTGTCCTTCTGCGACGCCTCCGGCCTGGCCCTGCTCGTCGGCACCCAGCGCCGCGCACGGCTGCACGGGCTCGCCATCACTTTCGCCGCGCCCCGCCCGAACGTGGCCAAGTTGCTGCGCATCACCGGCCTCGACCGCGCCTTCGTCGTCCGCCCCACCCTCGCCGACGCCCAGCTCGGCCACGTGCGTACCGATCACCGCGTCGCGGCGTAACCTTCGATCACGTCTGACAGATCATCAGCGCCGATCGGTCGGCGGTGTTCCTGCCATGTCTCTTCGGGGAGATCAAGTGCCGTTCACATCCAGGCCCAAGACGACGTCCGAGCTGCTCATCGAGCTCGAGCCCGTCGTCGCCGCCGAGCTCGACCGTCACCTGTCCACGGCGAAGGAATGGTTCCCGCACCAGTACGTGCCGTGGAGCCGGGGCCGTGACTTCGACGGTCCGCTGGACGGCGAACCATGGTCACCCGAGGACTCAACGGTCTCGCCCGCAGCGCGGGAGGCGCTGGTCGTCAACCTTCTCACCGAGGACAATCTGCCGGGCTACCACCGCGAGATCTCCGCCATCTTCGGGCGGGACGGCGCGTGGGGCACCTGGGTGGACCGCTGGACGGCCGAGGAGAATCGCCACGGCATCGTCATCCGCGACTACCTCACGGTCACCCGGGCCGTGGACCCGGTCGCGCTCGAACGGGCCCGCATGACGCACATGCAGAGCGGTTACCAGGCCGACCATGGCGACAAAATGCTCCACGGCCTCGCCTACGTCTCGTTCCAGGAACTGGCGACGCGCGTCTCTCACCGCAACACCGGCAAGGCCTCGGGCGACCCGGTATGCGAGCGGCTGCTGGCGCGAGTGGCCGCCGACGAGAACCTCCACATGCTCTTCTACCGCAACCTGCTCGCCGCGGCCTTCGAACTGTCCCCCGACGAGACGATGCGCGCCGTCACCGACGTCGTGACCAACTTCCAGATGCCCGGCCACACCATCGACGGCTTCCTGCGGAAGTCGGCCGCCATCGCCAACGCGGAAATCTACGATCTGCGCATCCATCTCGACGATGTCCTGTCCCCGGTCCTGCGGCAGTGGCGAATCTTCGAACTCGAAGGCCTGGGCGCCGAAGGGGACAAGGCCCGCCAAGAACTGGCGGACTTCATGGAACGCCTGGAGACGACGGCCTCCCGATACGTCGAACGCCGTGCCGAACGCCGGGCGCGGACGGCCGGTGCGCCGGACGCTGAGCGGTCGCGCTGATCGGAACACCGACCACCGGACGCGCCGCCGTGCCCGGCCCTTCACAGCGACCAGCCCTTGATGCCGGTCAGTGATCTTCACCGCGGCGCTTGTGACCGCGTCCCCTGTCGGGTCGGGCGTGACGTACGTCCTTCGATCTTCTGCCAGGCGGTCTTGGCCGCGCCGATCAGAAGGCAGTAGAGGGCGAGCACGAGGACCAGTGCCAGCAGGCAGACCGCGGGTAGGGCCGTCATGCCCAGCGGAGCGGCCAGGGGGGACCACGGCAGGACCAGGGCGATGGTCACGATCGCCGCCGTACCGAGCAGGACCGGAAACGCGGCGTGGTCGCGCGGCGAGGGCCGTCGGCGGCTGCGCAGGAGGTGGACCGCGGCCGCCTGGGTGAGCAGGTTCTCGACGAACCAGCCGGTGTGAAAGATCGCCTGGGCGGCCGGTCCGGGATGGTGGCCGGTGATGTGGAGCAGGATGCCGAACGCGGTGAGGTCGGCCAGGGTGTTGACCGGTCCGAGCCACAGGACGAATCGGGTCAGCCGGGCCGAGTCGAACGTCTGCGGTCGGCGCAGCGCGCGCTGGTCGACGTGGTCGAAGGCGAGCGGCAGCAGGCACAGGTCGAAGCAGAGGTTCTGGACGAGGATCTGCAGGGGCAGCATCGGCAGGAACGGCAGCAGGACGCTGGCCGCCAGCATCGACAGGACGTTGCCGAAGTTCGAGGAGATGGTGATCTCCAGGTACTTCTTGATGTTCGTGAAGGTCCGCCGCCCTTCGGTGACGGCCTCGGCCACCGACAGCAGGTCACCACGCAGCAGGACGACGTCGGCGGATTCGCGCGCGATGGCGACCGCGCCGTCCACGGTGATCCCCACATCGGCGTCCCGGAGCGCGGGTGAGTCGTTCACGCCGTCGCCGAGGAACCCCACCGTACGGCCGGTCGATCGCAGGACCCGGACGATCCGCGCCTTCTGCTCCGGGTCGATCCGCGCGAACACGGTGGTCCGGTCGGCGAGGTCACCGATCTCGGCGTCGCCGAGCGCCTCGATGTCGTCCCCGAGCACGATCCGCCCGGGGTCGATGCCGGCGTCCCGGCAGACGCGCGCGGCGACCAGCGGATGGTCTCCGGTGAGGACCTTCACGGCGACGCCGCGCGCCGCGAGGGACCGCACCGCGGCGGCCGCGGATTCGCGCGGACGGTCGCGGAAGCCGACGAACCCGATCAGGGTGAGGTCTCGTTCGTCCCCCGGGCCGTAAGCGCGCGGGCGTACCGGCTGGTCGGCGATGGCGACGGCCAGCAGCCGTACCCCGTCGGCGGCATACCGGTCGCCGACGTCGCCGAGCCGTTGCCGGTCCGCGGGGGTGAGCGGGACGTCGCCGTCCTGACGGCGCAGCCGGGTACAGCATTCCAGGACCTGCTCCACGGCGCCTTTGGTGATCATGATGTCGGTCCCCGGGCGACCCGCCGCTCGTACGATGACGCTGCCGCGCCGGCGCGTGGAGTCGAACGGGAGCACCTCGACGGCGGTGACGTCGTCGACCGGAACGCTCATCTGGTCGGCATAGGCCAGCAACGCCTCGTCGAGCTCGTTGAACAGGACGATCGCGTCGCCGTCCGCCGCGACGGCGCTGTTGAGCGCCGCCCAGCGAAGGACCTGCGGGTCGGATCGGCCGTCGGGATCGATGTGACAGTCGACGCCCACCTGGTCCTGGGTGAGGGTGCCGGTCTTGTCCGTGCACAGCACGTCCATCGCGCCGAGATTGTGGATGGCGGGCAGCCGCTTGATGACCACGTTGTGGCGGACGGAGGCTCGCGCCCCTCGGGCCAGCGCGGTGCTCACCATGACCGGCAGCATCTCCGGGGTCAGGCCGACCGCGACGGATATGCCGAACCACATGGCGGCGAACCGGATGCCGTGCACCGCGGCGTTGACGACGAACACCAGGGGGGCGCACACGAGCATGAGGCCGATGAGCGCCCGGGACACGCCTTTGACGCCGCGGTCGAAGGCGGTCTCGGCGCGTCGGGGCGCCAGGTGCGCGTGCATGGCACCGAAGTAGGTCGCGGTGCCGGTGGCGAGGACCACTGCCGTACCGGTGCCGGCGGTGACCGTGCTGCCCATGAAGCACAGCCACGGGCAGTCGATCGTCGCCAGATCACCGGCCGACCCGCCGACGGCCGACACGTCCGGGACGGTGTCCTCGGGAGTGGCCCGCTTGGCGACCGGGAGCGCCTCCCCCGTCAGCACGGCCTGGTCCACGGTCAGGCCCGCCGACCGCAGCAGCCGTACGTCGGCGGGGATCATGTCGCCGGGGCTCAGGGTCACGATGTCGCCGGGGACGAGCTGGTCGAGTGGCACCTCGCGGCTCGTGGGGGGCGCGTCGGTGGTCGCACGGCGTACGACGGTCGTCGTCGCGACCACCATCGCCCGCAGGGTGTCGGCGACCCGATCGAACCGCTGCTCCTGGCGGACCTGCAGCCAGCAACTGATCAGCACCATCACGCCGATCACCGCGGCCGCGCCGAACGCGCCGAGGGCCGCCGACACCCCGCCGAGCACCAGCAGGGTCCCGACGAACGGGTTGGTCAGCGCGTGCCGGAGACGGGCGCCCCGGCGCGATGCCGTGGGACCGGCGATGGCGTTCTCGCCGTGCCGCGCCAGCAGCGTCTGGGCCCTGTCCTCCTCCAGCCCACGCGGTCCGCTGTCCAGTCGCCGGAGCACCTGTAGCACCGGCATGGAGGCGTATTCGGCGAGCCGGCCGCGTACGTCGGGAAGCCGGGGTTCGTCGGCCGCGTCAGGCCGCGGTTCGGGGAGGGCGGAGGCGGATTCAGGCGCCCACGCCACGGCGGCGTCCCAAGCCGATGGACCGGTCTCGCATGCGGTCGACCATCTGCCGCACGATCGTCACGATGTGCGGGTCGTCGACCAGGTAGATCTGCCGCCGGCCTTCCCTGCGGGACCGCACCAGGCCGGCGAGCTTGAGCTTGGCCAGGTGGTGACTGACGGTCGGGACGCTCCCGCCGACGTGCCCGGCGATCGTCCCGACATCGCAGGCGCCGTGCGCCAGTACCCACATGATGTGCAGACGCATCGTCGAGGCGAGCAGCCCGAAGGTGCCCGCCATGTCCTGGAGCAGTTCGGGCGACAGATGTTCCGGCTCGCCGGCACCGGTATCCGTCATGAACCCTCCACGTCTGCTCCGCGACCGCCTGTCCCGACGCCAGCCTCTCGGAGAAGGCCTCGGATGTGCAACCGGCCCCGCCACGTCCGGCCTGGTCCGCGAGATCTTTCGAGCCTCGGCATCTACCCCGGGCTCCGGATTCAGCCGCAGACGTTCTTCAGCGAGACGGCACCACCGCCGGAGCTCGGCGAGGCCGTCGGGGTGGTCACCGTCTTCTTCCTCTTCGCGGCGGAGGTCGGCGTGCCCGACGGCTGCGGGTTCCCGCCGCCCGCGATCGCGTTGGCGGCCACCCGGCGCATCACGGCCACGTTGGGCTGGTAGACGTGAAATCCGGGGATCTTGTACGGGTTGTAGGCCATGTTCTTGATGTCGGCTCCGTGCTTCACCGAGCCGGACAGCTTCACCAGGGCCGGCAGCAGCGCCGACGGGAGGTTGGTGAAGATCGTGTTCTGCGCCGCCTTGGCGAGTTGTTCGAAATGGGTGACGACCGTCTGCGGATCGGCCTGGTCGGCGATGTCCTTCAGCAGGCACTTCTGCCGATCCATCCGGTGGAAGTCATCGTCGGCATGCCGGCTGCGGCCGTACCACAGCGCCTTCTCGCCATCGAGCTTGTGCCAGCCGGGTTCGAGGTAGCCGGACGGCGGGATGCCTCGCTCGGGTTCACCGCCGATCGGGAGCCGTTTGTCGATGTGCACGCGGACGCCGCCCATGGCGTTGACGATGTCCTTGAAACCGCCGAGGTTGACGAGGACGTAATAGTTGATCTTCAGGCCGAGCAGGTACCCGATCACGTCTTCGAGCAGATGCGGACCGCGCTGCCCCTTCTTGTAGCCGGGCTCGAGTTCGGGGTGCCGCTCCCCCATGATGTACAGCTCGTTCAGCAGCCCCTGGTCGCCGGGATCCCCGGTATAGCCGTTCGGCCACCGGGAACGCAGCCGAGGCGGCATCGGGAACTTCTGCAGACTCCTGGGCAGGCCGAACAGCACCGTGTCGCCGGTCTTGGTGTCGATGCTGGCGACCGTCATGCTGTCGGTCCGGATCCCGGTGCGGTCCTTACCGCCGTCACCGCCCAGCAGCAGCACGTTGAGCCGGGGCAGGTTCTTCCACGGGTTCGCGGCGTTCACCTGCTGACCGGAGTGGTCGTCTCCGGGGAAGATGTTGGACAGCGTGTTCCCCAGGACGTAGACACTGTTGGCCGCGTACACCAGCGGCGAGCAGACCAACAGGGTCATCACCATGACCAGGGAACCCGCCACGGCCCGCATCGCGAACGGCAGACCGACCGGGCGGACCACCTGGTAGGAGCGGATGACGACGCCCGCCCAGACCAGGGCGAGGACGAGGAGACCGACCGTGATCGCGCCGAGCCAGGTGTGCTGGACCGCGATCTGCTTCAGCTTCTCCTGAAACGCCAGCCCGGCCGTCACCGTGGCCACCACCAGCGCCGCGTACAACCCCATCAGGGCGAAGCCGGCCAGATGGCGACGGGCCCGCAGATGCGCCACGCCCCACACGAACGCCGAGGCCAGCGTGAGGCCCAGCGCCCGCCACAATCCCGCCACCGGAACCGGTTGGCGGCTCGAGACCACGCGCCGGTCGACCTGACGCAGAGCCATGCAGTCTCCCGATCTGCCGATCGCCGACACGAGGTCAAGCGTCCTGAGCCCGAAGTCACTCCGTCATACGGGCTGCGGCATGGTCGGATCCATCAGTCACGATCCGACAGTTGCTGAGTTGTACAAATATCAGATGCGGACAAAGCCCTCAACCGATTGCGGAAAAACCGGCGGTCACACGCGACATTCCACCGAAGATGGCGGCGCCGGCACCGAGCGGGCCTCGGTCACGGCCGACGCGCTCAGGTCGCCTCGGTGTCGTACGGCGCGCGACCGCCGCCATGGAGCCCCGCGTCGAGCCGCTCGACCTGGCGCGGCTCATCGAGGTCATCGAGCAGGTGTTTCTGGATGAAGCGACGCGGGTTGAGGTCGGCGAGGTCCAGGTCGGCGTATTCGGGACCGAGTCCCTCCTTGAGGTCGCCGGTGGCGTCCGCGGCCAGCCGGCGGAGTTGACGCAGCGTCTGGCCCACCTGGCGAGCGACCCGAGGCAACTGGTCGGGCCCGAATATGATCACCGCGAGAACCAGGAGCAACGCGAACTTCTCGATTCCGATGTCGAACATCGCCTCTCCCGCTCACCCCCGCCGCGATGCCCGCCGCAGGCATCACCGATCATCCCCGCCCGACCGGACGGTCTCGGCCGACGCTTCGGCCCGACCCGCTCCCGTGGGGCCGGCGGAGCCCGGAGCGGCGTCGATGGACGCCTGAGGTGCGGCAGCCGCGACCGGCGGCGGGCCCTCATCGTCGGAGCGCAACCCGCCGACCTCGGATTTGAAGATCCTCAGCGAGCGGCCCAGCGAACGGGCCGCCTCCGGGAGCTTCTTCGATCCGAACAGCACGAGCACGACCACCGCGACGATCAACCAGTGCCACGGGGACAACTCCCCCATCGTCGCCCTCCTTGCCGCACGACCTCGCCAGGTCGAGGACAGCGCGTCCACGACCAGGCTCCTGGCACCACCATACTTGCAGACTTGAACAAGTGACAGATATAACGAAGGCGTACGACAGGGCGCTCATTCTCGGAACACTGCGGAAGGGGGCGGGTGTTCGTGTCCTCGGGCACTCACCTGCGTGATCCGTACGATCGCGATGACGGACTACGGCCGTCGCCGGCATGGCGATCCGCCATGGCCAGACAACGGAACCTGTGGTCGGCCGCCACGTTCTGGGCGTTCAGCGCCTTTCTCGTCATATACGACGTTCTCGACAGGACGTTGATCACAGCGCGCCTGTGAGCCGTCCTCCGCGCAGCGTCAGAACGTGTCCGTACGACCTTCCGTAGACCCTCATTCTTCGGCCAGGACGATGACGCGGTCCTCGGCGGACAGAGTGAGCGGGGCGGCCTTGTCGGGGTTGAGCACCACGCCATAGCCGGGCGGCCGGTGGAACCCATCACGGCGCCGGTATCCCAGCGCCGTCTGCCCGCGCCTTCGGGCGGCTTCGATGACGGTCGCGAAGTTCGCGGACGCTCCGGGCAGCAGGTAGTCGCCGGCCGGCTTGAGGTAGATCTCCGACCCGGTCGGATCCAGGAGGTTGGCGAACACCTCCCGCAGGTGGTGGTTCTCGGTGAGCTGGGTGAGCAGCAGGCTGATGAGCCGGGCGCTGACGACGAAGTCGTCGGCCTTGGTGACCTGGGCGACCTCGCGGTTGCTCTCGTCGTTGATCTCGCTGACGATCGAGTACGGATCCCCGATGCGCTCTTCCATGTCCCGCAGGTGCAGCAGGGTGACGAGCGTGCGCGCGTCGGCGTGCTGTGGCGCGTAGGTGTCGTCGGACAGCACGATGACGTGCTGGTAGGAGCCCACGTCGAGGGTCTCCAGCGTGGCCCGGTCGGTCGGGTCACAGCGGGTGAAGCCCATCGTGAGGTTCTGGAGAACCGCCAGTCGCCCACGGGGGTCGTCATGGAGAGCGGCGATGTCGAGGACCGATCCCGGCTGCGCGAACGCGTCCAGCAGCCCGATGATCTTCGGTGCCCGGTGGTTCCAGCCGACCAGCAGCGTACGCCCCGCTTTGGCGGGCTGGGGCTCAGTGGTGCTGAGCGCTTCGGCGGCGACCGGCGGCGGATCGTCGTCGAGCCGGATCAGCAGGTCGTCCTCGGCCAGCACGATGATCTCGTCGTCGGCCTGGATGACGGTGTCCATGGGCGGATTCACCAGGACGGTCCCGTCCGCCCGTCGAAGGCCGGTCGGGATGCCGAGTCCGTACGCGTCGAGGGCGTCGCCGTACGTCCTGCCCGCCAGAGACGGTTCGGTTCGCAGATAGAACTCGTTGCCGGAGAAGTCCAGCAGGTCGGTGCAGACGGTCGACAGCCCCGATTGACGGTGTGACTGCACGACGAGCCGGACCCCGATGTCGTCGGCGTCGACGACATGCGCGGCCGGGCCGCCCGCGAGCCGCGCCGCGGGCAGGTTGGCCGAATTGGTGACGGCCGCCACGACCGGCGGCCGGTGCGCCCCCCACTCCCGCGCTCCGAGCGAGAGCAGCACCTTGATCACGTGCGTGTCGGGATCGTCGGCGGGCGGCGCGATCACCATGATGGACCGGGAGGTTCCGGGGCTGACCAGCTCCAGGTCGGCGGGCTTGAGGGGGTCGCCGCGGCGGCAGACCACCCGGGTGTTGCCGGTGTCGCCGAGGCGGTGGCGGATCGCCTCCTCCATGTCGACCTTGTCCTGGTCGGCGAGGATCGCCACGCAGGAGCGACGCTGGCTCTGGTTGGCCTTGACCAGCTCGGACACCACCGTGAAGACCTGGTCCGACCAGCCCAGCAACACGGTGTGGTTCCGCTCGATGATCTTCGAGTGGCCCTTACGGAGATCGGTGATCTTCGATTCCAGGCCGGTGGTCAGGACACCGATCAGGGCGCTCACGATGAAGATGCCGCCCACCGTGACGGCCAGCATCAGCCCCAGGAACATCGGGGTGCCGGTGTCCCCGGCCACGGTGCCGGGGTCGATGGCACGCATCAGGGTCCGCCAGACCATCCCCGGCCAGTGCCCGTTGTGGTCGGCGTCGGTCGGCGCGAGCGCCACCGTCAGGGAGGCGAACACGATGATCAAGATCGCCGAGGCCAGACCGAGCCATCCGATCAGCGCCGACGTGCCCCTCGACATCGTGTTGTCGAAGGCGTACCGCGCCCGATCCCGCCACCGCGCCTGAGCCACCCAGATCCCCCTATCCGACCGCGCGTCCTGTCGCGCGCCGCACGAAGCTACCAGTCCGGGGGAGCCAGACTCGGCCAAGTGCCGAGACGCGTACGTCGGCGTACCCGGCGGCACTTTTCTGTGCCCTTCCGGCCGAGGCGATAAGGTCGGCGGCGCCTGGGCGGCGACTCAGGACCGTTGAGCCTCCCCCGCAGGACCCGAGAGGTACAGCACGATGGCGGACCGCGACGCCGTGGCACTCGACGACCCGGTGGGCGAGTCGCTCCGGGGTCACCACGCACACCTCGCCCGCCGGCTCGGCCGGGCTGCCACCTATCTGCCGGGAGTCGCGACCTTCTCCGCGGTGTCCACCGACCCGGACCCGGCGGAGTGGGCCGACCTCGCCCGGCTGCTCGGTCGAGGTGAACTCGCCGACATGTTCAGCTGTCCGGTGATTCCGCCGCCGGGCTGGGAGCCGGTCTTCGTCCTCGAAGGTCTCCAGCTGATCTGGCCCGGCGGCGGCCGCCCCGATCGTCCTCCCGCCGAGACCGAGAACGGCGTCGTCGAACTGGGCGCGGACAGCGTGCCCGAGATGCTCGACCTCGTCGCGCGGGCCCAGCCGGGGCCGTTCTGGCCGCGCACCCACGAACTCGGCGCCTATGTCGGCGTCCGCGACAACGGCACGTTGGTGGCGATGGCGGGCGAACGGCTCCGGCCTCCGGGATGGACGGAGATCAGCGCCGTCTGCACCGCCCCCGAGGCACGCGGGCGCGGCCACGCCGCCCGCCTGGTACGTACGCTCGTGGCGCGCGTCCTGTCGCGGAACGAACGCCCCTTCCTCCACGTGGCCGCGGCGAACACCCGTGCGATCGCGCTCTACGAGCGGCTCGGCTTCGAGGCCCGAAAGCATGTGACCTTCCGCGGGTTCCGCACTCCGTGACGGCCGCCGGGCACGCGGGTCCCGTGGAGGGCCGTCGGTGACCGGCGCACGCCCCTCGCCGACCGGGCGCCGTCAGACGAGGCGGTGGATGTCGCCGTAGGCGCGGTAGAAACCGCCGCGGCCGGACTCGCGCACCTCGCTGACGACGTACCGGGCGCCGCGCTCGCGGATTCCCTTCGGGAACTGGACCCGCCAGCTCTGGTCGAATCCGGGAGAGACCACGCGGACCCGAAGGTGGCCGTGCTCTTCGAAGCACTCCACGACGACGCCCCCACTGCTGTCGGCGACGACGTCGACGGTGGTCGACGGGGTGACCGTCTCGACCACGGTCGGCGCCTTGACGTCGACGACGTCGGGGACCGAGCCCTGCTCCGCCGACCTGATGGCCTCCTCGCTCGCGTCGACGCAGGCGAGCGAGCCGTCCGTGGTCACGATGTACAGGCGCTGGTCGTGGTACTGCATGGAGTAGGCCGCGCCGCAGCCGGTGGCGAGCTTCCACAGGCGCGTGCCGGCCTCGTCGAAGCAGTAGATCGACGCGTGGTTGTCCCCGGCGAAGACGTACCGGCCGTCCTCCGCGGTCGCGCACGAGAAGACCGGGGCGTCGCAGTGGTAGGTCCGCTCCCGGCCGCCGTCCTTGCGCAGCCGCACCACCGTACGGGTCGAGGTGCCCGCGTAGACCGTCGACCGCTCCTGCCAGCCGAAGAGCACCGGCCCGGTGGACTGGTGCCACAGCTCCTTGCCGGTACGCCAGTCATAGCCGGTGACGCCGCCGCTGTGACCGTGGTGCACGGCGGCGGCGTCACAGCGCACCATCCAGCCCGCCGTCCCGCGGCCCTGCCTGCGCCACAGGAACTCGTCCTCGTGGTCGATCGCGACGACGCCGCCGCCGGCGTCGGACACGCCGAGGATGCCGTCGTGGATGTCGAGCCAGTAGATGTCGATGTCCGGGGAGATCTGGTACGCCAGCCTGGGCACCTTTCCGGACAGGTCATAGACGTTGCCGTCGTCGCAGCCCGCGTAGAGCCAGGCGTCGTCGGCGACGATGCACTTCACTCCGTCGGGCAGCCGGACCTGCTGGACCACCTGGGCGTCATGCGTCAGCGACGTGATCACGCCGGCCTCGTTGCCCACCATGCACAGCCGGTCGTCGATGAAGATGCCGAACGCGGCGGAACCCGAGGCGTAGCGCCACAGGACCGGAGCCCGCCGCGTCGCCGGGCGGCCGACGGGGGCCGACGCGCCGCCGGCGTGGGCGCTCATGGCCTGGCGACGGGAGAAGCCCCGCTTCTTGCGGACGCCGGGTACGGCGGGGGCATAGCCCTTACGGACCTTCTCCCCGATCTTCTTCGCGGCCGTCGCCTTCGCTTTCGCCGCGTCCGGGAACGTGGTGGTCTTGCGCTGCCCGTCGTCGCCGATCCGGCCGTACCGAATGGTCATCGTCGTGCCGTCGACCGTGACCTCATAGAACTTGTGCGCTCCACCGCCCTCTTCGGAGAGTTCGAGGTAGGTGGTCTCTTGGGTCGTTTCCACGGACATCGGGCCTTCCAAAAAGGGCTCGGGAGACGGGGGCAGGAGAAGGCGAATAAGTGTCGCCTTCCGCGTCGACAGCCCGAACGTACGAGCCGGGTACGACATTTCGCCCTGGTACAGAGCCCCGTCAGGTTGGCGCCGGCGGGCCCGGGAGGGTCGGCCGGACGCCCCTCGGCGTCGGCCGAGGGGCGACGGCTCACAGCGTGCGGCTGGTGGACGTCCGGTAGGCGCCCTGGGTCGGGAAGACGACCTTGAAGTAGTACTTCTTCCCCTTGGCCGCGGAGAAGGAGAAGGCGCCGTCCCTGCCGAGGGTCGCCGTCCGGTAGGCGTGCCAGGTCTTGGAACCCCGCGCGCGGTAGTACAGGCGGACCTTCAGGCCGCGCAGGGACGAGAAGGAGACCTGCCCGTCGTACCAGTCGGTGACCCGGCCCTCGATGGAACTCTTGGACGACGTGCGGTGGACGGACGCGGCCTGTTGGCGACGCTCCACGTAGGTCTCGCCCACGGGCTCGGTCAGGCTGAACCGGCCGTCGTCTCCGCTGGTCGTGGCGTACGTGACGGCCGGCTCGCTCGAGGTGCCCGGCTCCATCGTGAGCGTCAGCGGAGCACCCGCGAACGGCTGCCAGTCACCGTCGACCCGCACCTGCATCGTGCCGGAGAAGGTCACCGGGGTTCCGGCGGGTACGGAGGCGGGGGCCGGGTCCAGCACGAATCTGCTCGGCAGGTGTGCGGCCTGCAGCAGTGTCCAGCCCGTGCTGCGGCTGGGGGCCAGGTCGGCGTCACCGGCGAACACCGCCGAGACATAGCCGCCGCTCGGCAGCGTCGTCGTGATCGTGAAGTGCCCGTCGGAGCCGGTCGTTCCGGTGGCCACCGGAACGTACGCGCTCTCGCCGGGCGGCCTGAGCTCGATCCGCACCGGCTCACCGGCCACGGGTCGTGGGTACGGCCTTCGGTGAGTTCGCCGGTGAAGGTCACCGGCTGCCGCTAGGCGGCCGTGGTCACCGAGCTCGCGAAGCCGACGATGGAGGTCGGCTGGGTGGTGGAAGCCCCTGCGGGAAGTGCGGACGCCATCAGGACGGCGCTCGACGCGGCAAGGGCGGCCAGAGTACGAAGCATGTACGGCCTTCGGTCCAGGGGGAGAAGAGGGCGAAATCCTACAGCCACGAAGATCATCGCGAATGTTCGGAATGCGCCGGATCGGTGACCACAAACGGCCGCTCGCGACGGACCAGGCCGTACCAACCGATCCGCCCGACAGGGTTACTGTTAACTACCTTTACGAAATCTGACATCATACTTACCATTGCGTCATGTGGCCTATCAAAGGAAAGAAGCCGGTGAGGGCGACGGCCGGCGCCATGGTGATCGCAATGGCCGCGTCCGGGGTCGTCGGCACGGCGACGGCCGGCACCGCGGCGGCCTCCTCCAGCAGCGCCGCCCTCGATCCGACCGTCTCCCCGGGCGGCAACTTCGACCTGTCGGTGTGGGAGCTCCAGCTCCCGATCGGGTCGCCCGGCTCTCCGACCACGATCCCGCCCTCGCAGTTGAAGGGCCCCAACGGGTACACGAACCCCGCGTACTTCTGGACCGACAAGAACGACGGCTCGATGACCTTCTGGGACCCCGAGTCCGGAGTCACCACGCCGAACTCCAGCTACCCGCGCTCCGAGCTCCGTGAGATGAACGCCGACGGCAGCGCCGCAGACTGGTCGCTGTCCGGCACCCACCGGCTGTCGGCGCGGCTGCGGATCGTCTCGGTGACCTCGAACGTCTGCGTCGGGCAGATCCACCTCGGCAGCGGCGGCTCCTCGACCAAACCGCTGCTCGAGCTCTACTACCGCGCCAACGGGGACATCGTCCTCGGCCTGGAGAACTCCCCCGACGGCGGGCAGACCCTCCACACCCTGGCCAACGTGGCGCTCGGCACCCAGTGGAGCTACGTCATCGCGATCGTCGGCGGCCGGATCCAGATCACCGTCAACGGCAGCACGACCACCTACCCGATCGCCTCCGGCTTCGACTCCTACCACCAGTATTTCAAGGCCGGCGACTACAACCAGTCCGCGTCGGACAGCACCAGCAAGGGCGCGAAGGTGAAGTTCTACGCCCTGACCGTGGCACACGGCTGACCCCGTACGAAGACCCGGTGATCAGGTCACCAGGCCGTTGCGGTAGGCGTAGACCACCGCCTGCACGCGGTCCCGCAGGTCGAGTTTGGTGAGGATGCGCGACACGTACGTCTTGACGGTCTCCTGGCTGATCACCAACGTCGTGGCGATCTCGCTGTTGGACAGACCGTTGGCGATGAGACGCAGTACCTCCAGTTCGCGTCGGGTCAGCGGAACACCGTCCGGCGTGCCCTCGGCGGGACGGATCCGTGCCGCGTACCTGCCGACGAGCTGCCGCGTCACCTCGGGCGCCAGGAGCGCGGCGCCGGTCGCGACGGTGCGGATGCCGTGCAGCAGTTGCGCCGGTGGGGCGTCCTTGAGCAGGAACCCGCTCGCCCCCGCGCGCAGCGCCTCGTACACGTACTCGTCCAGGTTGAACGTCGTCACCACGAGCACCTTGGTGGGATGCGCCACCCCGGGACCGGCCAGCAGGCGGGTCGCCTCGATGCCGTCGAGCACCGGCATCCGTACGTCCATCACCACCATGTCCGGGTCCAGCCGGCGGGCGAGGTCGACCGCGGCGCGCCCGTCCCCGCACTCGCCCACCACCTCCAGGTCGGGCTGCGCATCGATGATCGTCGCGAATCCCGTGCGGATCAGCGCCTGGTCGTCGCAGACCAGGACCCGGACCGGCGCGGTCACGACGGGCTCCCCGCGGGAATGCGCGCCCGCACGACGAAGCCGCCGCCCGCCCGCCGGTCCGCGCTGAACTCACCGCCCAGGGCGTCGACCCGCTCGCGGAGACCGGCGAGGCCCCGCCCGCTCCCGCCGGGAGAGCCGGTCCGCGAGCCGGAACCATCGTTGCCGACCTGCACGGTGATCTCTCTTTCGCCATAGCGGACATGGACGCCGGTACGGCTCCCGTGGGCGTACTTCAGGGCGTTCGTCAGAGCCTCCTGCACGACCCGGTAGGCCACGAACTCGGCGCTGCCGGCCGACGCCGCCGGCCTGCCCTCCTCGGTGAACTCCACCGGCTGGCCCGCACTGCGCGTCTGCTCCACGAGCGTGTGCAGTTCGCCGACGGGCGGTGTCCTGCCGTCGGTGTCGTGGTCGGGGTTGAGCAGGTCGAGCAGGTGCCGCAGGTCGCTGATGGCCCGCCGGCCGGTGTCGGTGACGGCGCTCAGGGTCGCGTCGAGGCGATCCGGCGCGGCGGTCAGATAGCGCGCCGCCTCGGCCTGCACGACCATCGCCGTCACGTGATGGGTCACGACGTCGTGGAGTTCGCGGGCGATGCGGGTGCGTTCGGCGGCGCGGGTGGCCTCGGCGACGCGGCTGCGGCGCTCGGCCTCGGCGGCCCGGGAGGAGCGCAGCCAGGCCCCGATCCCCCAGGCGGCGACCAGCCCCAGGTAGACCGTCACGTACCCGTCCGGCCTCTCGGCCCCGCCGAGCCGGTCGAGCGCGACCGCCAGCGGCACGTACGCCGCGGAGAGGAGGACCGCGGCGACGCGCCGGTGGCGTTCCAGGTGGGCGCCGGCGCTCAGCAGCGCGACGACCAGCGCGGTGCTCGCGACCGTGTGGTACGCGCGGATCTGGTCGATGGCGAAGCCGAGCGACACCAGGGTGAGACAGGCGGCCGGCCACCGCCGGCGCACGGCGAGCGGGAGGCTCTCGAGCGCGATCACCACGACGGCCAGCGCGTCGAAGGGGCGGGCCGGCAGGTTCCCGACCTGCGTCCCGTGATCGTGGAACGTCGGCAGGAACGACGCGACGATCAGCAGCAGCGCGTACGGGAGATCCCGGACCGTGACGTCACACCGCCTCCACAGGTCCGGGACCCGCCGGAGATCGATCACTGGGCGAGCGTAGCGGTCGCGGCGGCCCGGGCGCGGCGCCGGAGAGGGACCAGGTTGCCGCGCCGGTGGGCCAGCCACATGAACACGATCATCAGCAGCGCGCCGAACAGAACCGAGTACACGCTCGCCTCCGGTCCGAACTTACCGCCGTTGAGCAGGGCCGGGCCCGACGTCACACCGTGCAGCAGCCCCTTGGTGCTGCCGTTGCCGGAGACCTCGGTGCCGAAGATGCCGCCCTCGGCGAAGTTCCAGCCGAAGTGCAGGCCGATCGGCACCCACAGGTTGCGGGTGGCGGCGTAGCAGGCGGCGAGCATGCCGCCGGCCTCGATGGCGATGGCGATCGCGCCCCACAGGCTGGCGTCCTTGTTCAGCAGGTGCGACAGGCCGAACAGCAGGCCGGTCAGCGTCAGCGCCAGCCACGTGCCGATGCGTTCCTCGACGATCCGGAACAGGACGCCGCGGAACAGCAGTTCCTCCGTCACGGCGGCGGCGGCCATGAAGCCGAACAGCCCGACCGCGCCCATGACCGAGCCCATGCCGTCGACCCGGTAGTCGCCCAGGAACACGAGGTTCACGATCACGGCCGCGAACATCCCGACGCCGATCAGCAGGCCCCGGCCGAGGGCGGCGCCGGCACCGTCCCTGGCCACCTCCACCGGCGCGCGGCGCTCGGACCACCGCACCACCCGGGCGTAGACCAGCACCGCGAGCACGGCCGTCACGACGCCGATGATGAGGGTGAGAAGCGCGTTCCCGTCTACCGCCGCCGCGGCCTGGCCGCCGACGAAGGCGACGGCCGCGACGGCCAGGAGCTGCTTCAACAGTCGCATGATGACTCCATTTCGAGATTCCGCGGCCGGAGCGCCGCGGCGATGGCGAGAACGCTACGGATTCAGTGGCCTGCGGATCGTCACCGCGCGGTGGACATTCGCCGGTAGCTCGCATGGGGGACACGGCGCGCTGTCCCCCGTGTGAGCCACGCGCGAGTGTCCACCGCGCGGTGACGATTCCGAGCCGGCGAATCCATAGCGTTTTCGACATCGCCGCGGCGCTTCGCACGCCGCTCTCTTCTCGGAGGACGGCCCGGACGGGGCGATGGAGAAGGTGCGCTCCGCCGGGAACACCCCGGTGCAGGGGATCAAGCACGGTGCCCGATGTCGCCGTCCAGGCCGTCCAGCGCGTCACCGCGCAGGCCGCGCGCTGAGCGGCCGCCCCGCCTCGCTCACAACCACAGACGGGGACGTACAAGCGTGAGGGGTTCCGGCGCCACTTCGCCGGAACCCCTCACGAGCCGATCCTCTCTACAACCGCACACCTGTCCGTAGAACTAATGCGGCATCCATTGCAGAGCCCACAGCACGGTGGCGGTGACCAGAACGGCATTGAATATCTTGTGATGCTTGATCATGCAAAAACCTCTGTTCTGCTGATTCGATCGTCCTTCGATCGAACTGTCCTCAACCCTAGACGATCACGCGGAACATGAGGAGCGAAAATAGGAAAAAGATCAGACCGAAATATGTCGTCCACCAGGGTGTTCTGCCACAGCGAATAGCCTCACCGCATACGGCGGCGAGGCGGAGTGAATACGCTTGTCAGTCGGCCAGGTCGATGATGTCCAGGCGAATCTTCACCGCTTCGATCTCTGGAACGATGTTCAGCTGTAAGAACAAGTCGTAAGCCTGGCGCCAGTAGATGCGCGCGGCGTCATGCCCCTTGGTCAGGCTCGTCACGTGGCCGAGCCCATTCAGCGCCTGAGCCTCGAGATAGGGGTCGCCTATCTGCTGGGCGAGGCGGCGCGCGGCTCGATAGTCATCGGTGGCGACCGGGTACTGGCCCGTGCAGACGCGCACGTCCGCGATGCCGAGCGTCCCCCGGATCTTCTCGCTCGTGTTGTTGATCGTCCTGGCCACGGCCACCGCGGAGCGGTGGCGGACCAGCGCCTCGTTGTACTGCTCCAGGCCGGTGAGCGCGAGCCCCATATTGTTCAGAACGTTCGACTCATTGATCCGGTCCCCGGTTGCCGAGAACTCGGCGAGGGCCTCGCTGTAGTACTTCAGGGCGGTGTCATGGCGGCCGCGATAGCGTGCCACGTCGCCGAGATTGTTGTCCAGGATCGCCTTGTTGCGCCGCCCCGTGAGAGTCCGATAGATGTCCCGCGACTTCTGATACAGCTCATAAGCGTCGCGGTGGTACCCGAGCAGCAGATGGGTATGGGCGAGGTTGCTCAGCGTCGTCGCCTCGCCTCGCACATCGCCGATGGAGCGGAAGCTCTCAAGCGCGTCATGGAAGCTGCGCAGCGCTTCCTGATGCCGCCCGACCTGCGCCAGCATCATTCCGAGGTGATTGCGGCATTCCCCCTTCCCGCGGGGGTACTCGGCGTCGCGATAGATATCGAGGGACTCGCCGAAATAGGCGAGCGCCTCCCGGTAATTCGACGACGACCACGCCACCAGGCCTATCTGGTCCAGTGCGGCGGCTCTGAGGGCCGCCTCGCCCGCACGGCGCGCGATCCGCTCGGCCTTGGTGGCGTTCGCGAGCGCCTCTTCCATCCTTCCCAGCCTCCACTGCACGACCGCCAGGTCGAACTGCGCCTGGGCGGTGGCCTTGGGGAGTTCGAGTTCGAGGGCGACGTTCAGCGCACGTCGGTGGATCATCTCCGCCTCCTCCCACAGGGAGGCGGAGTCGAAGTAGCGGGCCACCGTCTTGGCATAGTCGATGGCGTGAGCGTTCCAGGCGTGATCAGCGGCGTACTGAATCAGGCGGACCAGGTTCCTCCGCTCGGCCGACAGCCAGTTCGTCGCCGCCTCCTCGTCCGCGAACGGCTCGACCGACACGGACCGGTCGGCGGCGGTCACCCCGGCACGGATGTGGTGCGGAAACAGCGTGCCGTCGGCCATGTCGGCCTTGAGCAGGTAGTAGTCGAGCACTCGCCCGACACCACGCCGAACGTCGAACTCTGGATCTTCTCGGGCGGGAAGGGCCGTGGCGTACTGTCGGACCAGATCGTGGAGCTGGAACCTGCCCGCAGAGGTCTCCTCGATCAGGTAGTGGTCGGCGAAATCGGCGAGGCTTCGCTCGGCCTCACCAACCGGTATGCCTGCGAGGACGGCGACGGCATCAGCGGTCAACTCGGCAACCGGACTGATGCCCATGCGCCGAAAGATTCGCCGTCGCGTGACCGACAGGTCGCGGTAGGAGAGCGCGAAGGTGGCCGCCAGTGCCGGATCCTGCAGGTCGGCGATGTTCTCGTGCGGCCCGCGCAGGTCCTCGGCCAGAGTCTCGATCGAGGAGACCTGCCGATCGCGCCACCGAGTCGCGGCCAGGCGGATCGCCAGCGGCAGTCCGCCGCACAGCCGGACCGCGCCGGCGACCGAGTCGGGCGCGACGACGGCCTCCGGTTCCGCGATCCGCGTGAACAGGGCGATGGCGTCCGCCATCGGCAGCACGCCGAGCCGATGGTGGCGGCCGTCGATCCCGGCCAGGTGACGGCGGCTGGTGATGATCACTCGGCAGTCGGAGGTGCCGGGCAGGAGTGATCGCACCTGGTCCTCGCTGACGGCGTCATCGAGTACGACCATGGCCCGGCGCCCCTCCATCACGTCACGCCACAGCCTGACTCGTGCGGCCGTGTCCTGCGGAATGCTCGTGGGCGCGATGCCGGCCAACTGGAGAAGTTTGGACAGTGCGGCGGCCGGGCTCTCCGGTAGGTGGTGCGCGTCGTGACCGTGCAGCGGCAGGAAGAAGCACCCGTCGGGGAAGTGCTGGGCGAGGTCGTGGGCGGCCCTGACCGCGAGGGCCGTCTTCCCGACGCTGGGCATGCCTTCGATCAGTACGACCTCGTCCGCCGTGCCGGTGCGGGCGGCCAGCGCGGCGAGTTCTTCGGCGCGGCCGGTGAACTCCGGCACCGGTGGCGGCAACTGGTCGAGCCCCGGGATCGGCTCCGGCGCCGCGCGCTGGGGCGCGGCGACCGCCGAATCGTGCTGCCGGATGCTGCGGAACAGAGCCTGAAGGCGAGGTGACGGTGCCGCACCGGCGTCGTCGCGTAGCCGCCGGGCGGTGGTGTGGTAGAGCCTGAGCGCGTCGGCCTGCCGACCACAGCGGTAATAGGCGATCATCAACTGCCCGACGAAGGATTCGTCCAGCGGATATCTTCCGATCAAGTTCACCAGGGAACCGACGATCTCGGCGTGGTTCCCGGTGGCGAGCTCCATCTCGACCAGTTCCCGGGTCATCGCCCGATAGTCTCCGTCGAGACTCACCCGCATCTGGTCGACCCACTCACCGGAAATACCGGTCAGCGGTTCCGCCCGCCACAGGTTCACGCCTTCGCGGAGCAGTTTGATCGCGTCTCGTGTGTTGCCGCTTTGACGCCTGGAAATGGCCTGGTCGTGGAGCATCCGAGAGCGGAAGAGGTCGACGTGCTCGGGAGGCACCTCCAACGCGTACGCTCCGGGCGTCGCGGCCAGGCGGACGGTCTCGGCGACGCCGTACTTCTTGAACCTCCTGCGCAGACGCGACAGATCGGTCTGCAGGCTCTGCCGTACTTCAGCCGGTGGATTCCGTCCCCACACGCGATCGATCAAGGTCTCCACGGAGACCGGGCGCCCCTCGGCGAGCAAGAGAGCGGCGAGGAGCAGACGCTCCTTGGCAGTCCCGAGATCCACCCGAATTCCGGTCAACCAGAATTCGATTGGCCCGAGCATCCGGAATTCCACCGGAACCCCCCACGCGTTTCTTCCCCTGTGACATTTACTTTTTCCTCCTCCTCTTACATGAAACAGGGGGATCGCTGTCCAACCTTGGTCAACAGGCCTTACCGGGTGTCTTCCCGTCGCCACATCACCGGTTCGCGGCCAGATTTCCACCCCGTTTCCTGCCAGCGGGGTGTCCGACGGTCGACTCGCGAGGCGGTGAGGGATCGCCTCGATGAGAAAGGGGGCCCGATGAGCGAGGCCATGCAGGGGATGATGCCGGAGCCGGCCGAGTTTCAGAGCGCCTGCGACTACGGCGCGTGCGTGGAGGTCGCCATCACCGAGGTGGTGGCGGTCCGTGACTCGAAGGCCGGGCAGGACGGGCCGGTTCTGTGGTTCAGCCGCTCGGAGTGGGAGGCCTTCGTGGCCGCGGTGAAGGCCGGCCGATTCAGCGTCGGCTGACGCGCGCGCGGTCGGAACCCGGGCGCGGACGCCGACGATCCCCGGCGTCCGCACCCGGGTCTGAACGGTCGGGACCATGCTCAGCCCTCGAGGGTCCGCATCTCGGCCGTCAGCTCACGCAGCAGCGTCCGCGCCTCATCGCCGAACACCGCGGTCTTCCACAGTGTCGACCAGCGGTTCTGGTAGATCGCCACGTCGTCGGCGTCGGTGACGGTAAGAGGGGCGTGGTCGAGTTCGATCAGGACCAGGGCGTCGTCGCCGGCGTCCCCGTCGTCGAGGATCGAGAATCCCTGGAGGTACGGCGCCTCCGCCTCGGCCGACAGGGGGATCAGCCCGACCGAGACGTTGTCCAGCGTGCTCACCGTCGCGACCCGATCCAGTTGTGCGACCGCGAGCCGCGGCGGACCGGGGCGCCACCGAAGTGCCGCCTCGGTGATGAGGAACTCGAATCGCTTGTCGTCTTCATACAGAGCGAGCTGGCGGTCCAGCCTGGCGGCCACCGAGGCGGCGACGCTCGTCTCCGGAACGCTCGACTTCAACATCGCGAACACCCGCTGCGCGTAACCGGGCGTCTGCAGCAGGCCGGGAACGAACGCCGGCTGGAAATTGCGTATGCGCCGTGCCGTCTCCTCACGCCCGCGTATCTCGTCCTGAAGATGGGGTCGACCCTCGAGCGCCGCCCGCCAGGATTCCACCCCGGTGCGAGCGACCTCGTCGAGGGCGGCGATCAGTCGCTCGGTCTCGTCGGGCGCGCCGACCGCACGGGCCCAGGCGGTGATCTCCGCGGCGGACGGCTGTGCGGTGCCGGCCTCGATCCGCGACACCTTGGACTGGCTGATGCCGATCCGCTTCGCCAGATCCCTTCCGCTGACCCCGCTCATGTCGCGCAGGACGCGCAGCTCTCCGGCCAGTCGTCGTCGCTTGTCGTACACCGGGTCACGTCTGTCACCGGCCACGGCCATCACCTCAACCCGGGGTTCGACGCAGATTCAGGACGATGCGGAATATGTCCTAGCAAGCCAGGGATGCCCTAGATGCTCGCGGGAGAGTCAACCACCCAACCGGGATCCCGTCAACGCGCGAACAGTCCGGCCCTCTCGGTATAACCTGCTCGTCGATCACCCTCCGTCGGATGCTCCCCGCCGGGTGACGGTGATTCAATTTGATTCAGATCAAGTCGAGAGGATCTTGTGATACACCCCCTCCACCGAAGCATCATCGCGATCGACGCCGAAGGATCGACCCGTCTGACCGACCCGGCCAAGGGGTACCTGCGCAGGTCGATGTACGACCTCTTCGAGCACGCCCTGGCCGCGGGCGGGCTCACGGAGCCGTACCGTGACGCCTTCCTCGACCGGGGCGACGGCCTGCTCGCGCTGATTCACCCCGTCGACCAGGCTCCTAAGACGGTGCTACTCGACACCGTCGTCCCGACCCTGGCCACCCTTCTCGCCCACCACAACCGGCGTCACCCCGAGCGGCGGTTCCGGCTGCGCGTGGTCGTGCACGCCGGGGAGGTGACCTTCGACGACAACGGGTGCTTCGGCGAAGCCCTCGACGTCGCGTTCCGGCTCCTGAACGCCGGCCCGGTGAAGCGGATACTGGGCGGCAGTGACGCCCCGATGGTGCTCGTGGTCTCCGACGACGTGCACCGCTGCGTCGTACGGCACGACTACGACGGCATCGACCCGAAGGCGTTCTGCCGGCTGATGCTGCCGCGCACCTCGCACCCGGTGCGTTCCGCGTGGGTCCGGGTCTTCGACGCGTCCAAGGGCCTCTCGGCGCGCCCTTACGACCCGGTCACGAGGCTCGAGGACTACCGGCGGCGCGCCTGATCGTCCGTTCGGGCGCGACCGATGTGGGGGGCACCCCGCCTCGGTGGTGGCGCGCCGCCAGGCCGGGCGGCGCGCCACGCGGCTCAGCGCAGGACCGACAGGCGGTCCAGGACGCCGTACGGCTGCAGCCCGTAGGCGTAGAAGTCGACCGCGTCGGCCACCGACGCGACTGCGTCGATCTTGGTGGCCAGGTCGGCCGCCGAGGTGGTGTCCGGCGGGCCCGGGCGCAGCAGCGCGCGCAGTTCCCGGTCCGGTCCGAGGGCGGCGCGGTAGGCCTCCAGGTCGGTGGCGACGCGACCGGTGTCGCGCGCGTACGCGGTGACGGCGTAGCCGTGGGCGACACCCGCGACGGCGGCCGGGTCGATGCCGATCCGCCACGCGTCGGACGCCGAGGGGCCGCCCGCCGGCCGGCCGTCCGCGTACCCCTTCACCGCGCCCGTGAGGTCAAGGAAGATCAGGCGGGATCCCTCCGCGGCGACGGCCTCGGCGACCTCGGCGGCGAGCGAGGTGACCGTCGCCCGGCGGGCCATCGCGAACTCCACGATCGCCGCCGGCAGGCCGGTCTCCGCCTGCCGCGCGCCGCCGCCCTCGAACGCCTCCTCCACCAGGCGCGTGGCCTCCGCCCGCGCCGCCTCGGCGCCCTCGACGCGCCGGCAGTCCGGGCAGAAGCACAGACCGAGGGCGTACTCGGCGACCGGGCCGAGTTCGACGAAGGACCGTTCGTGGTGGTAGCCGTGCCCGAAGAACCCGAAGTGCAGCGACTCCGCGACGACGGCGTCGACGCCGTACCGGGCCATGGAGCGGGCCAGCGCCACGGCGTACGCGCGGACGTCGGGGTTCGACGGGCACAGGTCCGCCGGGGCCGCGCGGTCACCGAAGCAGTTCTCCTGCGTCACGTCGGGGTGCGCCAGGCCGATCGTGGTGTTGTGCAGGAAGACGCCCCACGCGTACAGGGACGCGCCGCGAGAGCGGGTCAGCGCCCGCAGCGATCGGAGCGGGTCGTCCTCCGCGCCGGCCCGCACCGGCGGCGCCAGCCGCCCGAACAGGTCGCCGAGCGGGAAGTGCACGCCGTCGTGCCGGAAGGTCACCCGGGACGCGCCGTGCGGGGTGACGTCACGGGCCCGGTGGTAGGCCGCCGCGACGGTCAGCCCGGTGCAGCCGTAGCCGAGGACCCGGTCGAGGACCGGCGCGGCGCCCTCCCCGCGCAGGTCCTCGACGAAGGTGTAGACGGTGGAGTCCATCAGCCCTTGTACGCCACGAAGTCGATCTCGACCAGGATGTTCATCAGGTCCGAGCCGACCGTCGTGCGCACCGGGTACGGCTCGTTGAAGTGCTCGCGGTAGACCTCGTCGTAGGCGGCGAAGTCGCGGTGCAGGTCCTGCAGGTGCACGGTCGACTTGACGACGTCGTCGAAGGTCAGGCCCTCGGCGGCGAGGACGGCGGCCAGGTTCTTCAGCACCTGCCGGGTCTGGGTGGCCACGTCGTCGCCGACGACCTGGCCGGTCTCCGGGTCGATCGGTCCCATCCCGGCGGTGTAGACGAAGTCGCCGGCGACGATCCCGTGCGAGTAGGTCCCGCCCGGCGCGGGGACGTTGTCGGGCTGGACACGCTTCTTGGAAATGGTCTTCTCCAATCGCTGGTCAGCGCACCACGTCGTCCGTGGCGCGCATGAGAATCAGATCTTCCCGGGAGGGCAGGCCCTCCCAGTCTCCCTGGACGGTCACGGCGAACGCGCCCGCGGACGCACCGGCCGACAGGCGTTCGGGGATCGGGCGGCCGAGCACCCGCTCGGCGAGGTACGCCGCGGCGAACGCGTCCCCGGCCCCGACCGGGTCGACCGTCTCCACCGGCACGGCCGGTTCGTCGTACAGGTCGCCGTCGCAGCAGGCGACGGCGCCGAGCACGCCGCGTTTGACGATCGCCTCACGCGGGCCGAGGGCGGCCAGGCCGGCCGCGAGCGCGGACGCGTCCGCCCCGCCGGTGACGAGGCGGGCCTCCACCTCGGTGGCGAAGACGACGTCCGACCGCATGACGAGGGGGCGCAGCCGCGCCCCGGCCTCCGCCGGGGTCCACAGTGCCCGGCGGAAGTTCAGGTCGAGCGAGACCGGGACGCCGGCGGCGCGCGCCGTGTCGACGGCGGCGTGCACCGCCGCGTGCGCGTCGTCGCTGAGCGCGGCGGTGATCCCGGTGACGTGCAGGACGCGGGCCCGCCGGATCAGGTCCTCGGGGACGTCCTGCGGGGACAGCCGCGATCCGGCGCTGCCGGAACGGTAGTACTGGACCCGCGTGAGCCGGCCGGTCCGGCGTTCCTTGATCAGCAACGCGGTGGGGGCGACGGGGTCGACGATGACGCGGCCGACGTCGACGCCCTGGCCGGCCAGGGTCATCTGGATCAGCCGGCCGAACTCGTCGTCGCCGACCCGCCCGGCCCACGCGGCGCCGCCGCCGAGCCGGCGGAAGCCGATGGCGACGTTGGACTCGGCGCCGGCGACGCCCAGGTCCAGGGTGCGGGCGTGGCGCAGCGGCCCGACCGCGGGACCCTCCAGCCGGGCCAGCGACTCACCGATGGTGACCAGGTGCGGCCCCTCCCCCACCGGGTCCGGCCCGTTCCCGGCCAGGAGCCGTTCGTCCCCCGCCGGGTCCGGTCGGTTCCCGGCCGGCTGCCGATCGTCCTCCGACAGGGCGCTCACCCGCGTGCCCCCGCGACGGCCGCGACGAGGCGGCGGGCACGGTCGGCCAGGGCGTCCAGCGACCCGCCGTCGAGCGCGTCGCCGAGGAGGGGTCCGCCGACGCCGACCGCGATGGCGCCGGCCCTGATGTAGTCGCCGGCCACGTCGATGCCGATGCCGCCGGTGGGCAGGAGCGGCACGTCGCGGAACGGCCCGCGCACGTCGCGCAGGTAGCCGGGGCCGAGCGCGCCCGCCGGGAAGACCTTCACGGCGGACGCGCCGAGCTCCCAGGCCGCGCCGATCTCGGTGGGCGTGAGGGCGCCCGGATAGTAGCCGAGACCGCGCGCGGCGGCGCGCTCGGCGACGACCGGGCGGGTGTCCGGCGCGACGACGAACGACGCGCCGGCGTCGGCGGCCGCGTCGACCTGCGCGGCGGTGAGCACGGTGCCCGCGCCGAGCTCGACGTCGTCGGGCAGCCGGCGGCGCGCGGCGCGAAGGGAGTCCAGCGCTCCGGGGGTGTTGAGGGTCACCTCCAGGCAGCGCACGCCGCCGGCGGCGAGCGTGTCGAGCACCGCGTCCGTCCGGTCCCCGCTGGTGCCCCGCACGATGGCGACGACGCCGCCGGCGAGCAGCACGGGGCCGGGGCTGACTCTGGTGGTCATGAGTTTTCCTTCCACGGAGGAGGTGGACAGGTCAGAAGTAGGTGCGGATCAGGTCGACGACCGTGCGATCCTCGTCGATCACGGGGATGACCTGCCACTTGTCGAAGGCCGTGCAGGGGTGGGAGATCCCGAAGCAGACCAGGTCGCCGGGGGTGAGCCGGACGTCGCCGGTGAGGTAGGCGTGGTGGTCGTTCATCCGCTCGACGACGAGGCCGTCGGCGGGTTCCTCCGAACCGTCGCGGCGACGGATCAGACGCGGCACGGGCAGGCCCTCGTCGTACGGCGCCTCGCGCTTGCCCATGCCGACGATGGCGAGGCCGTCCTCCGGTGTGGAGGTGACCTGGGCCCAGACCTCCAGCGCCGCGTCGAGCGAGCCCTCGATCCGGGTGTAGGGCGTCTTGCGGGTGTAGACGCCGTCGTCGTGGCTGACGTACGCGCCGCTGCGCAGGATCGTGCGCAGCCGGTGGCCGGGCAGCCAGTCCCCGCCGAGCCGGTCGGCGACGACGTCGAAGTAGGCGCTGCCGCCGGCCGTTACGATCACGGTCTCGGGCAGCAGCCCGGCCCTGGACAGCTCCAGCGTCGCCGCGCGCACGTCGTCCAGGTACGCGGTGACGGCCGGCACGTCCGGCAGGCCGCCCTCGTACGCCGCCACGCCCGCCGGTTCGAGGTTCGGAGCGGCGGCGACGGCGCGGGCGACCTCGGCCAGCGCGGCGGCGGTGCGGCAGCCGGTACGCCCGCCGGCGTGCCCGAGCTCGACCAGGACCCGGAAGGAGCCGGGCACCGACGCGATCGTCTCCACCCCGGCGACCGAGTCGACGTAGCACAGGAACTCGAACCCGCGGTCGATCTCCCCGGCGATCCAGCGCAGCGCCACCGGGTCGAGCAGTTCGTTGGCCAGCAGCACCCGGGGCACGCCGAACGCCCGGTAGGCCAGCACCTGGTTCGCGGTGGCGGCGGTGATCCCCCACGCTCCGGCGTCGAACTGGGCCTGGAACAGCGACGGCGCCATCGTGGTCTTGCCATGCGGCGCGAACTCCAGTCCGTGCTCCGCGCAGAACGCCGCGAGCCGGGCGAGGTTGTGCTCGATCGCCGAGCGGCGGGCCACCATGACCGGCCAGGTGAAGGCCCCGCCGAACAGGTGGTGCCGGGCGGCGGCGAAGTCCTCGAGTGGTTCGGGCGGCCCCGGATGCCACAGCCCCTTGGTCAGTGCGTCGACCCGCGCGGCCGGAACGGCGAGGCGCACCCCGGCCCCTGCCGTCAGGTCGCCGGTCGCCTCGTCGATGCCGTGTTCGCTCACTGGACGTTCCCCTCTGCGGCGCCGTGTCGTGTGGATCCGAGGACGCGGGAGATCTCCCCGGCCGTGCGGACCACCATGGGACCCACCTCACGGACCCGCGCCGGAGTCATCCGCGAGGTCAGGCCCGAGACGCTCAGCGCCGCGACGGCCTGGTCGGTGTGGTCGAACACGGCCGCGGCGACGCAGCGGACCTCGGGTTCGTTCTCTCGGTCGTCGACGGAGTAGCCGCGCCGGCGGATCCGGTCGAGCTCGGCCCGCAGCGCCGCCGGGTCGGTCACGGTCCGCTCGGTGATCGCCGGCATGCCGGCGTCGGCCACCAGCCGGACCGCGTCCTCGTCGAGCCAGGCGAGGATGGCCTTGCCGACGGCGGTGCAGTAGGCCGGGGCCCGGCTGCCGACCCGGGAGGCCATCCGGACGTTGTGCTCGTTCTCCACCTTGTCGATGTAGACGACGTTGGGCGCGTCGTACAGGACCAGGTGGCAGGTCTCGCGGACGGCGCGCTGCAGCCGGCGCAGCGGCTCGGCGGCGACGTTCCGAACGTCGATGGAGGACAGGTACGCCTGACCGAGCCGCAGCGAGCCGTGCCCCAGCCGGAACCAGCCGGTCTCGTGGTCGCGGGCGAGCAGGTCCTCCTCCAGCAGCGGCGCGGCGAGCCGCAGCACCGTGCTCTTGCTGATGCCGAGGTCCTCGGCGATCCGGGTCAGCGGGACGGGCCGTCCCGCGTTGTCCCGCAGGTACGCCAGCACGGCGAGGGCGCGGCGCAGCGAGGAGGACTGGTTCCGCTCACGCGATGGGGTCGTCATGTCGTGCTCCTGGGGAGCAGGCCGCGCGCCAGCACGTCGCGCGCCGCGGTGAGGTGCCGGCCCGCCCGGGTCAGGGAGATCTCGTGGTGGCCGGGGAACAGCGCGTCGACCTCCAGCCGGGCGAGCGCCTCCAGGCTGGCGGCGTACTCGGGGACCCGGCAGTCGTGCAGGTTCTGCAGCGAGATGCGGCCGCCGTGGAACACGCAGTCGCCGGAGAACAGCGCCTGGTGGTGCGGCGTCCGCAGCAGGTAGCAGGTGTGGCCGTCGGCGTGGCCGGGCGTGGCGACCGCCCGTACCGACACGCCGCCGCCCAGGTCGAACTCGTCGCCGTCGCGCACGGCCTGTACGCCGGGACAGGCCGGGAAGGCGTACTCGGGCGGGTAGACGCCCGCCGCGCGGCCCCGGTCGACGCTCAGCGCCGCCTCGTCCCCGGCGGCCAGCCAGTCGCCGATCGGCGCGCCGGCGTGCACCGGGACGCCGTGGCGGGCCAGCCCGGCCGCGCCGCCGGAGTGGTCGGCGTGCCCGTGGGTGAGCAGCACCCGGTCGGGGCGGCCGTGGCGCAGGATCTCCGGCACCGACCGGCCCGCGCCCGCGTCGATCAGCACGCTGCCGGTCGCGCCGGTGACCAGGTAGACGTGGCAGTCGAGCGGGTCGGTCAGGTCGAAGCCCGCCGCTCCGCTGGCCACCAGGGTCACGTGCTCGGTCAGGCGCACGGCATCCTCCGCATGACCTCGATGACGATCTCGGCGGCCAGCGCCACGTCGGCCAGGGCGACCGACTCGGCGGCCGAGTGCGCGTCGCCGACCGAGCCGGGGCCGAACACCACGGCCGGGATCCCGGCATCGGCGATCTTGCTGGCGTCGGTGCCGAACGGCATGCCGCGCACCTCGGCGTCCCGGCCGCGCGCGGTCAGCGCGCCGCAGAGCGTGGCGACGACCGGGCTGCCGGCCGGGGTGTCGAGGGCCAGGTCCACGGTGAACGGCTCGTCCACCTCGATCGGCCCGAGCGCGGCCAGCTCCGCCCCCTCACGCCGCCACACCGCGTACGGGTCCTCGCCCGGGAGGGTGCGCCGGTCGACGTCGATCTCGCAGGTCCCCGGGATCGTGTTCGGGCCGGTGCCGCCCCGGACCCGGGTGACGACGCGCGTCGCCGCGCCCAGGAGCGGGTGGTCCGGCACGTCCGGGGCGGTGGCGTCCAGGTGGGCCAGCACCGGGCCCATCAGCGACACGGCGTTGACGGCCTCGTGGGGGCGCGAGCTGTGCCCGGCCCGGCCGAGGGTGCGCACGGTGTACCGGACGCAGCCCTTGTGCGCGGTGACCGGGGCCAGGTCCGTGGGCTCGCCCACGATCGCGCCGGCGAAGTCGCGGCCGGCCTCATCCTTCAGCAGCTCCAGTACGCCGCGGTAGCGGTGCTCCTCGTCGGCCACCCCGGCCAGGACGACCGTGCACGGCGGCGGCTCCCCGGCCGCGAGCTCGGCGGCGGCCAGCATGAACGCGGCGAGTGGGCCCTTGGCGTCGCAGGCGCCGCGCCCGTACAGCCGGCCGTCGCGCACCTCTCCGGCGTACGGGTCGATCGTCATCCCATCGGTCTCCACCGTGTCGAGGTGGGACTCCAGCAGGACGGCGCGCGGCCCGCGGCCCGGCACGACGGCGACGACGTTCGGCCGGCCCGGCAGGACCTCGCGGACCTCCGCGGTGATCCCGCGCGCGGCGAGCCAGTCCCGCGCGTACGCGGCGACGGCGGCCTCGCCGGGCCCGTCCCCGTCGCGCGGGTTGACGCTCGGCACGGCCACCAGGCCGCGCACCAGCGTCTCCACGTTCTCCCCCGAGATCGTCATCAGTTCCGCCGTTCTCGTGCGTAGGCCAGGAGCAACAGGATGATGAGCAGGCCCTGGCAGACCTGGCGGATGCCCTCCGACAGGTTCCAGGCGGCCAGCAGCGCCGTGATCAGGGTGAGCAGGAGCGCGCCCGCGATCGTGCCGAGCAGGTGGCCCCGCCCGCCGAGGATCGACGTACCCCCGAGCACCACCGAGGCGATCGACAGCAGCTGGTACGGATTGCCCATGGTCAGCGAGCTGGTCCCGGTGAAGCCGAGCAGCACCAGCCCGGCCACGCCCGCCAGCAGCGAGCACACCGCGTACACGGTGAAGGCGGTGGCGGTCAGCGGCACGCCGGAGGCGCGCGAGGCCGGCTCGCTGGTGCCGACGGCGAAGACGTACCGCCCGGTCCGGGACCGGTGCAGCAGCCAGTACGCCCCGGCCGCGACCACGAGCCACAGCACGAACGCCAATGGCACCCCGACGACGCGGTCGTTGGCGAGCGAGTCGAGCAGTCCGACGCGGGCCGACTTGGGCGCGCCGTTGGTGTAGACGAGCAGTGCGCCGGAGATGATCGTTCCGGTGGCGAGCGTCATCACCATCGGCGGCACCCGCAGCCAGGTGATCCCGGCGGCGTTGACCACGCCGACCAGGGCGCTGAGGACGAGCGCCGCGACGATCCCGGCGGCCGAGCCGTGGCCCGCCGCGGTCTGCGCGCAGACGACCGCGGACAGCGCGACCACCCCGGACACCGACAGGTCGATGCCGCTCATCATCACGACGAGGGTCTGGCCGATCGCGACGAGGCCGAGGAACGACGCCGTCTGGACGAGGTACCGGACGCTGGAGACGCTGTCGAAGCCCTGCGCGAACAGGATCGCCGCGATCCAGGTCACGACGAGCACGCCGAACGCCCAGGCGGCGCGGTTGTCGCGCAGCGCCGCGAGCGGGCGCGCGGTGGTGGATGTCGTCGTGGTCACGCCGTCCTCCTCCGATCGGTCGCGAGGGTCTTGAGGGCGATCGCCGCGATGAGGATCACGCCCTGCAGGATGAGCTGGTAGAACGGCGACATCCCGGTGAACAGCAGCAGGTTCGTCAGCAGGCCGATGATGAGCGCGCCGAGGATGGTGCCCCGCATCGCGCCGACCCCGCCGAAGAAGCTCACCCCGCCGAGCACCGACGCCGCGATGGAGTTGAGGGTGTAGGGCGTGCCGATGGTGGCGTCGGCCGAACCCGTCTGGATCGCCAGGCCGATCCCCGCCAGGCCGACGAAGATCCCGGCCATGGCGTATCCGCCGATCTTGATCGCGCGGGTGTTCAGACCGCCCGCGTACGCGCCGTGCTCGTTGCCGCCGACGGCGTACAGCGCGGTTCCGAACCGGGTCAGTTTCCCCAGCTTCCACAGGGCGATGACCACGAGGATCGCCACCGCCGGGAGGGCGATGCCGTTCCAGCCGTTGTTGTACGCCCGCACGAGGCCGCCCGGCACGTGCCCGCCCGGCTGCGGCAGCACCGCGAGGGTGACGCCGCCCCACAGGAAGGACGCCGCGAGCGTCACGATGATCGGCGGCAGGCCGGCGTAGGCCACCATCGCGCCGTTCACCGCGCCGGCGGCCGCCGCGGCGAGCAACGCGAGCACGGCCGCGAGCACGACGCCGTGGTCGGCGCGCAGCGCGAACACCGCCATCGCCAGCGCGAGGACCGGCCCGAGCGACAGGTCGATGCCGCCGGTCAGCATGACCGTCGTCTGACCCATCGCGGCCAGGATCAGCGGCAGGAACTGCGCCGACAGGATCGTGATCGACGCGGGCGTCAGCAGGGACGGGTCGTACGCCTGGTAGGCGATGAGCAGGACGACGAGCAGGACGCCCAGCCCCACCGTCTCCAGGTGGTCGGAGATCCGCTCACGCATGGGCCACGCTCCCCGTCACCGAGGCCCGGACCAGGCGCTCCTCCGTCAGGTCGGGGCCGCTGAGCCGGTCGACGACCGTTCCTTCGTACATCACCGCCACCTCGTCGCACAGGCCGACCAGCTCCATCGTGTCCCCCGAGGTGACGAGCACCGCCATCCCCCCGTCGGCCAGCTCCCGGAGCAGGTGGTAGATCTCCTTCTTGGTGCCCACGTCGATGCCGCGGGTCGGTTCGGCCAGCAGCAGGACGCCCGGCCGGGTCGGCAGCCACTTGGCCAGCGCGACCTTCTGCTGGTTGCCGCCGGACAGCCGCCGTACCTGCTGGGCCGGCGAGGACGTCTTGACCCGCAGCCGTCCGATCAGCTCCTCGACGAGGCGGTTCTCCGCGCCGCGCGCGACCGTGGCCAGGCGGGACGCCGGGGCCAGTTCGCGCAGGTTCGGCAGCGCAAGGTTGGCCCGGACGCTCTGCGCCACGTGCACGCCCTCGATCTTCCGGTCCTCCGGGACGTACGCGATGCCGCGCCGGATCGCGTCGCGCGGGGACCGGGACCGGCACGGCCGGCCGTCCAGTTCCACCGAGCCGGTGTGCCGGGCCAGCCCGGCCAGCGCGCGCAGCACCTCGCGCTGGCCCTGGCCCTGCAGCCCGCCGAGGCCGATGATCCGGCCAGGCGCCAGCTCGAGGTCGACGCCGTGACAGGCGCCGGGCACCGTCAGGCCGCGGGCGACGAGCCGGGGCCCGGTCTCGGTCGCGGCGGGCCGGTCCGGGAACAGGTTCGACAGCTCCCGGCCGATCATCAGCCGGACGATGTCGTCGTGGTCGGTCTCGGCCCGTTCGCGGGTCGCCGTCACCTGGCCGTCCCGCAGCACCGTGAGCCGGTCGGCCATGGCGAACAGCTCGCCCATGCGGTGACTCACCATGATCACCGAGCTGTTCGCCTCCCGCAGTTCCCGCACGACGCGGAACACCGCCTGGACCTGGTCGTCGTCGAGCGCCGAGGTGGCCTCGTCCAGGATCAGCAGCCGCGGCCCGCTCGCCAGCGCCTTGGCCAGCTCGACGAGCTGCTGCTGCCCCAGCGGCAGGCGGCCCGCCTTGGACCGCGGGTCGACGTCCAGGCCGACCCGCTCCAGCAGGGGGCGGGCGCGCTCCGCCAGGTGCCGGCCCAGGACCAGGCCGCCGCGCGTCGGCCACGCGCCGAGGAAGATGTTCTCGGCGACGGTCTGGTGCGGGTTGAGGCTGAGCTCCTGGTGCACCGACCCGATGCCGGCGTCCCGGGCGCGCTGCGGCGACCAGCCCCGGACCGGCTCGCCGTCCAGGAGGATCCGCCCGGAGTCGGGCGTCTGCAGGCCGGTGATCAGGGAGAGCACCGTGCTCTTGCCCGCGCCGTTCTCCCCGACGAGCGCCAGCACCTCGCCGGCGCGGACGTCGAAGCTCACCTCGTCCAGGACCCGGTTGCCCGCGAAGGACTTGCAGACCCCCTCGACGCTCAGCATCACTTTCCGATCAGCTTGTCGATGTCGGACTGCGCGATCGGCTGGATCGGGTAGTAGTCGTCCGACTGGTCGGTCTTGACGTACTGCGCCAGGTTGTCGTCGGTGATCTTGGGCAGCGGGACCGTCACGTTGTTCGGGACGTTCACCCCGTCACGCTTGGCGACGGCCGCCTCGATCGCGATCACGCCGAGGTAGTTCGGCTGGGCGGTCGACATCGAGGAGAAGCCCTGCTTCTGCTTGCTCTGCCACAGCTTCAGGAAGCCGTTGTAGTTCTCGCCGGTGATCGGCACGAGCTTCTTGTTCTGCTTGACGAGCGTCTGCAGCGCGGCGGCCGACAGCGCGCCGCCCTGGGAGAAGACCCCGTTGATCGACGAGTGGGCGGAGTACGCCGACGCGAACGCCTGGGCGGCGGGCGCGAGGTTGTACTCGCTGTGCACGTTCGCCACGACCTTGATGCCCGGGTACTTCTTCAGCGCCTCCTGGGCGCCCTTCCAGCGGTCCTCGCTGACCGCGACGCCGGCCGGGCCGTTGAAGGCGATGATCTGGCCCTTGCCGCCGAGCTTGTCGGCCAGCCACTGGGCGGTCATCCGGCCCCACTCGACCTGGTCCGTGCCGACCTTGATGACCTTGTCGCTGGTGACGAGGCTGTCGAAGTTCACGACGGTGATGCCGGCGTTCGCGGCCTGCTCCAGCGCCGGGTTCAGCGCCGTCGAGGAGCCGGCGTCCACGATGATCACGTCGTATTTCTGCTGGATCATCGCGCGGATCTGCGCGATCTGCTGGGACGTGTCGCCGTTGGCGTTGAAGGTCTGGTACGACGAGATCTTCCCGGACTGCTTCAGCTTGTTGACGTCGTCCTGCATCATCTTCGCCGTCTCCTGCATCCAGGAGGGCGTCAGGTAGATCGTCGACCAGCCGACCTTGAGCGCCTTGGTCACGCCCGCCTTGCCGCCGGTCGTGCTTCCGCCGTCCTTGACGCCACAGGCCGACACGGCGGTGACCGTGCTGAGGGCGGCGACGGCCAGGACGGCTCCTTTGAGTTTGGCGAACATGGCAGTCTCCTTCATGAGCGACTCCGGCCGGGGAGCCGGTGAGGGTCTGGTGCGGATCCGGTGACCACCGGTCCGATGTGAGTCGTGGGCGCCTCGCGGACGCGGCGCGGTCGGTTCGTGGTGAGGGCGCGGGAGAGCGCGCCGGTGGTTCGGGGTGAGGGCGCGGGACGGCGCGCGGATCAGTTGGGGGTGAGGGCGCGGCCGGGCAGCGCGCCGGTCAGGGCTCCCCCGGCCAGCACGGGCACTCCGCCCACCAGGACGTGGTCGACGCCGTCGGCGGGCGTACGCGGGGACTCGTAGGTCGAGCGGTCGGTGACCGCATGAGGGTCGAGGACGACGAGGTCGGCCGCGAACCCCCGGCGGACGACGCCCCGGTCCAACAGGCGGAACCGCCGCGCGGCGTGCGCGGACATGTGGACCGCCGCCTGCTCCCAGGTCCAGTCGCCGAGCTCGCGCACGTGCCGGGCCAGGAGCCGGGCGAAGGCCCCCCAGCCGCGCGGATGCGGATGCCCGCCCTGGTAGATGGCGTCGGAGCCGGTGGTCTGCGCCGGGTGGCGCAGCAGGGCCCGCACCGACTCCTCGGTGTTGGTCGGCGGCTGCCCGAACACGCAGCCGGCCTCCAGGCGGGTCGCCACGAGCAGGTCGCAGCAGAACTCGCCCGGGGAGCGGCCCGCCCGCTCGGCGGCCTCGGGCAGCGTCAGGCCCTCGGTCCAGCGCAGGTCGTCGGCCGGCACGTGCGACAGCGTGATGCGCGGCCACAGGTCGGCCGTCCACTCGCTCTCCAGCCGCCGGCGTACGGCGGGGTCGGCCAGCGCCTCTAGAGTCGCGTCCAGGTCGGCGACGGGAAGCCAGCCGGGCAGGGTGACGAGCGTGAGCGTGCTGGATCCGCGCAGGTAGGGGTAGTTGTCGAAGGTCAGGTCGACGCCCTCGGCCCGCGCGTCGTCCACCATCGCGATCAGGCGTTCGCGGGGGCCGTGATAGTGCGAGACGTGCGGCGCGACCCCGCTGACCCGCGCGATCCGGAGCACCTCGGCCATCCCGTCGCCGGCCTTGGCCTCATACCCCCGCATGTGCGTCACGTACGGCAGGCCGGCGGCGGCGACCGGCGCGCAGAGCGCGGCCAGCTCGTCGGCCTCGGCGTACGCGCCGGGGAAGTACTCCAGGCCGGTGGACAGGCCCGCCGCGCCCTCTTCCAGGCCGCGCTCGACCTGGCGGAGCATGGCGGCCAGCTCGTCGGCGTCGGGCGCGCGGCGAGCGGCGCCGAGCGCGTTGCGCCGGATCGTCCCGTGCGGGAGCAGGTAGACGGTGTGGAGGGGAATGCGGCGGTCGTAGCCGGCGAGCAGCCCGGCGACGGTCACCGGGCCGTCGTCGAGTCCGGGATGCCGCCCGTTGACCGGGGCGAAGTACCGCGAGACGTACGCCAGCGTCGCCGGGTCGGCCGGGGCGAAGGAGACGCCGTCCTGGCCGAGCACGAAGGTGGTGACGCCCTGGCGGAGCGCGGCGAGCTGAACCTCGGGGTCGAAGACGGCCGCGTCGGCGTGGACATGGGTGTCGATGAAGCCGGGCATGACGTACCGGCCGGTCGCGTCGATCTCGGTCGCCGCGCTCGCCCCGGGCAGCGGGCCGACCTCGGTGATCCGGTCACCGGAGATCGCGACGTCGGCCCGGAAGGCGGGCGCGCCGGTCCCGTCGACCACCCATCCGCCACGGATCACCACGTCGGCCATGATTCACCCCCATACTTCGCAGAACCCCTTATAAGCGACGCCTGTTCGCTTGGCAGGCGACGTTAGGAGCGAAGGCGCCGCGCGCGCCAGATCTGCAACACAGAATTTTGCGATGCACAACGCGATCACATCGACGCAGGTCACAGGGGTCTCTTGGGAGGATAGCCCCGGGTCGGCACGACCGGCCCGGCGAGAAAGGCCGCTCCGGCTCGTGCGCCTCCGGACACGCCGGTCCTGGGTCAGGCGTGGTGGAATGCGAAGATTCACTATCGCCCCGGACGCGAACCTTTTGGCCGGGCCGCGCGTCTTTACCAGGCACGACGGTGAAGATCATCGCGCCCGCCCACCGGTCGCCTTACCCGTCGGCCTGGTCATGGAGCCGAGGAGGTCGCGCTGTGTCCCGTGAGCCCGACGACGCACGGAACGAGGCCGCTGGGACGCCGCCACGGGAGGATCCCGACCCCGGCGCCGAAGCGCGAGAGGAGCCGGACACCGGCTCAGCAGGCGTCGCGGACGCCGACGCCGAGTCCGACGCGCCCGCCTCCGGCCAGGAGGACTCCGCAGAACCCGCACGCGTGTCCGATCCGGAGTCCGAAGCGACGGCCGAGCTCGCCCGGCGGGCCACGGCGTTCAGCGGCGAGACGGCGGAGAGGGACGAGACGGACGCCGACGCCGTGGCCGAGCAGCGGGACGACGAAGAGGCACCGGAGCCGTCCGCCGAATCCGCCGAACCCGGTGACGCCGAGGCCGGCGAACAGCCCGCGGCCGACGAGGACGAACCGCTCGAGGCCGAGGCCGACGACGATACGGCGGTCTCCGCTGACGCGCGGTCCGAGCGGGCGGACGAGCCCGAGGAATCCGCGCCCGAGGAGCCCGAGCCCGGCGACGAGCCCGAGCACGAACACGAGCACGAGGACGAACCCGAGGCCGAGTCCGAAGACGAGCCCGACCGCGAAGACGAGCCTGGAGACGAGCCCGAACCCGAGCCTGGGCACGGGCCTTCCGTCGGCGAGGGAGGCGGGGCGGACCCGGAGGAGGGGAGGACGCCGAGCGCCGAGTTCCAGCTACCGCGCGCGGTGCGGGTGCCCGCCGTGTCCAGCGATCTCACGGTCATGGACATGCCTCGCCCGGCGATTTCGCGGCAACGGCCGCGACCGGAACGTTCCGCCTTCGAACCGGCCCCTCGGCCGAGTTCGGGAGTCGCTCGCGATGAGACGGGGCCGGCCGCGCCGCCGCGTGACCGGGACGCGAACACCGCGCGCACCCGTCCCGCTCCGGACCGCGAAGGACCAGCGCCGAACACCGAGACGCCCGGGTGGTTCACGCCCGCGCAGGGTCCCTCCTCCTACGCCTCCCCCACGGCTCCCCGGACGGTCGAGGAGCCGCTTTCCGTCCGCCGCCCGCCCACCCGTGGGAGTCTCGCGGACACGACCCGGCGGGACGGCGTGCCCATGCCCACCCGGCTTCCGGCCGCCGCGGCGGGCCCACCCGCGCCCGCCCCTGCTCCAGCCCCCGCGCCCGCTCCTGCTCCGGCACCCACCGCGGCGTACGCGCAGCTCCCGCCGCTGGCGCTGCCGTCCCCGGCGGCGGCTCCGCCGCGGGCCGTAAGGCCGCCCGTCACCGAGGCGCCCGCCCAGGCCCCCGAGGCGGAGCCGCGACGCAAGCGGCGGCGCACCGGTTGGATCGTCACCGTGGCCGTGCTGGTGCTGCTGGCGTTGGCCGTGACCGGCCAGTTGGTACGGCCGACGCCCCGGCCCACGCTGCGTCTCACCCTGTCGGCCACCCGGCACACCTTCGGCGGCGCCGCCCCCGACCTGCCCTGGCCGCAGCAGGGGCAGGCGACCTTGTCCGTCGACGGGCTGGGAACGATGGGGTCGTTCGGCGGTCAGACGCCGATCCCCACCGCCAGCGTGGCCAAGGTGATGACCGCGTACGTCTTCCTGAACGACCATCCGCTGGCGTCGGGCACGGACGGTCCCACGTACCGGATCTCCAGCGAGGAGGCCGCCCAACTGCCGGCGCGCAAGCAGCGGGGCGAGTCGCTCGTCGAGGTCGTCGCGGGACAGGCGTTCACCGAGCGCAAGGCGCTGGAGGCGCTGCTGCTCGTGTCGGCGAACAACATCGCGCATGAACTGGCCCGCTGGGACGTGGGCGACGAGCAGGCGTACGTCGCGAAGATGAACGCGACCGCGCGGTCGCTGGGGATGACCGGCACCACCTACACCGATCCGAGCGGGTACGACTCGAGCACCGTCAGCACGGCCGCCGACCAGGTCAAACTGCTGTCCGCCGCGATGCGGATCCCGGCGTTCGCGGAGGTGGTGAACCACCACACCTACGTGCCCAACGACGGGCGTCCGTCGCGTACCGCCGGCAACGCCCTGCTCGGGCGCTACGGGGTGGTCGGCGGCAAGACCGGCTACACCGACGCGGCGGGCGGCAACTTCGTCTTCGCCATCCGCAAGCGGAAGGGGAACGTGACGACGACGATCGTCGGTGCGGTCATGGGGCAGCGGTCGCCCAGCGCGATGGGCGCGATCGAGGCCGCGCAGCCGCTGATCATCGCCGCGGAGAAGGCGCTGACCTCGGTCACGCTGGCCCGTACGGGTGCGGAGGTCGCGCTGGTCGACGACGGTCTCGGCGGACACACGCCGCTGCGGGCCACCGCCCCCGTCACGGTGGTCGGCTGGGGCGGGCTCACCGTTCCGGTCCGCGTCACCGGCGACTCGCCGCGCCGCGCCTCCGCCGGCGCGCGCGTCGGCGCGGTGAAGGCGGGCGCCGCGGTCACTCCCCTCGTCGCCGACCGGGGGCTGAACCCACCGTCCCTCCTCAAGCGGCTCCTGCGCCTCGCCTAGAACGCAGCGATCAGGGACGACGCAGCCACTCCACGGCGAGCCGGGCGGTCGTCCCGATCACGGCGTCGGCCTGCGGTAGGACGGCGATCGGCAGCAGCGAGCGGGTGAAGACCGCCGCCGCGTACCGGCCGCCGTCCGGGTACTCCACGACGCCGACCTCGTTGCGGATCGTCAGCAGCGTCCCGGTCTTGCCGCTGACCACCACGTCGTCGTACGGGAAGCCGGACGACAGCCGGTGCGGCCAGACCTGGAGACCGAACAGGCGGCGCATGGCGGCGCACTCGGCGGGAGGCGCCGCCTCGTCCCGCCAGATCAGGCCGAGCAGCCGGGTCATGTCGCGGGGGGTGCTGCGGCTCGTCCGGTACGGGTCGAGGGCGCGCAGGCGGCCGAGCATGCCGGGCTCGTCCAGCCGGGACCACAGCTCCCCGAGCGTCGTGACCCCGGCGTCGGCGAGCATGGTGTCGAACAGGTCGTGACCGCTCTCCGCCACCGCGGTGCCGGACAGGCCGAGGGCGGCGGCGGTCGCGTTGACCGCGGTCAGTCCGACCTGGTCCAGCACCGCGTCGGCGGACGTGTTGTCACTCACCGTGATCATGAGACTGGCGAGGTCGCGCAGAGACATGCGTACCTCGTCCAGCAGCACGGACACGCCGGTCGGCCCGGTAGTGCGGTCCTGAGGACGCAGCGTCAGCCGTTCGGTGGGGTCGAGCAGACCATCGGCCGCCTGCCGGTGGAACGCGACGAGCAGCGGCACCTTGAAAACGGAGGCGAGCACGACCGGCTCGTCCGCGCCGACCGCGACCTCCCGCCCGGTGTCGATATCGGTGACATGGAGGAATCCCGTCACGCCGGCGTCGCGGAACGCCGCTTCGATCCGGGTACGCACATCGCTCATGCCAGGAACCCGGACGCCGGCCGCTGGACGACCCGGCGGGTGGGCGCGCCGTCCAGCGGCGTCATGCCCGCCTCGCGGCGGAGGACGGCGGTCGCGACCGCGGTGAAGTCGGTGATGGCCCGGGCCTGCTCGGGGTCTCGGGCGCGTCGCCACGCGCAGGACGTCCGCCAGGTGAGCGGCTCGCCGAGCAGCGCGCGCCAGGTCGCCCCGGCGGCGTCGTCGGTGCGCGGGACCAGGGCCACGGCCGTACCCGCGAGGACGAGGCCCAGCGCGAACTGCGGATGCCGCGCCTCCTGGACGGCGGGCGGCGCGTACCCGTGGCGACGGCACGTGGCGAGTGACTCGTCATAGGTCCCGGGTGCCTCCTCGCGCGGGAAGACGACCAGGTCATGTCCGGCGAGGTCGGCGAGATGGATCTCGGAGGACGAGGCGAGGGCGGAGTCCGCGGGCAGCAGCACGCCGACCGGCTGGCCCAGCATCGGGCCGAGTTCGAGATCTCGCGTGTCGCACGGGTGCCGCACGATGCCGGCGTCGAGCGCGCCCTCCGTCAGCAGGCGGATCTGCTCGGCCGTCGGGATCTCGCGGAGGTCGAGGCGCAGGTCCGGGCGGCGCTCCCGGAACGCGGCGATCAGCGCCGCGACGATCGGGGCGCCCAGGTCGCTCGGCAGGCCGGCCCGCACCGCGCCGACCTCGCCGAGGCGGGCCCGTTCGGCAAGGGAGGAGACGCGGTCCACACGGACGAGGATCTCACGGGCCTCCTCCAGCAGCAGCCGCCCCGGCTGGGTGAGCTCGACCTTCCGGCTCGACCGCTCGAACAGCCGCACGCCGAGTTCCTTCTCCAGCCGCTGAATCCGCTGGCTCAGCGGCGGCTGGGCCATGCCGAGGCGTGCCGCCGCACGGCCGAAGTGGAGTTCTTCGGCGACGGCGACGAAGCAGTTCAGGTGACTCACCAGGTTCACGACCAGCAACGATATCAATCGTCATATGCCACTCACATCAATATCAATCTTGGACTTTTCGCTGGTCTCCTGCTGTCCTAAGGCCTCCGACGAAGGTTGCCGACGGAGAGGAGTCCGATGGTGCGCCGATCCCGCATGGTCGCCGCCGCCGTGATCGCGGCCGTGGCCGTGCTCGTGGGGGCGGGAGCGGTGTGGTTCCTGCACGATGACGAGGGGCCGCAGCAGACGGCGAAGCGTTACCTGGCCGCCTGGAGCGGCGGCGGGTTCGCCGCGATGCGTGCCCTGACCGACCGTCCACCCGCCGATCTCGAGGAACGGTTCGCTCGCATGCGCGACGACCTGGGCGTCACGCGGCAGCGATACGAGGTCGCCTCGGTCGGACGGCCCAAGGACGGCACGGCGACCGGCTCGTACCGCGCCGAGCTGACGCTGTCGGGCGGACGGGTCTGGACGTACGGCGGCACACTGCCGTTCGTCAAGCGAGACGGCCGGTGGCGCGTGGCATGGTCACCGCAGGTCATGCACCCGGCTCTCAAGGAGGGGCAGCGCCTTCGCGCCGCGCGGATCCGGCTCACCCGGGCGGACGTCCAGGCGGCGGACGGCAGCAGCCTGAGCGGCTCGGCGTCCGGGTCCGTCCAGCAGATCGTCGGTCCGCTCGGTCCCGCGTCCGCCGACACGGCGAAGCGACTCGGCGCCCCGTACCGCGCGGGTGACACGATCGGAGTGGACGGTCTCCAGCGGCAGTACGAGCGTCGCCTCGCCGGTACGCCCGCCCTCGCCGTCCAGATCATCGGCGCGGACGGCAAGCCGGTGCGCACCCTCCAGCGGTTCGGCGGCACCGAGGGCAGGCCCTTGCGGACGACGCTCGACCCGAAGGTGCAGCGCGCCGCGGGAGCGGCCCTCGGCGACGTGACCAAGCCCGCGTCGCTGGTCGCGCTGCGGCCGTCCACCGGGGAGATCCTCGCCGTGGCGAACAAGCCCGGCGGCTACAACCGGGCGCTGATGGGCCAGTACCCGCCCGGTTCGACGTTCAAGGTGGTCACGGCGGCGGCGCTGGTCGCGGGCGGCATGAACGCGGCGACCGGCGTCGGCTGCCCGGCCACCGACACGGTCGGCGGCCGCTCGTTGCACAACTTCCAGCACGAGGACTTCGGGACGGTGCCGCTCCGCGAGGCGTTCGCGCATTCGTGCAACACCACGTTCGCGCGGCTCGCCGTGGACCGACTCGGCGAGCGGCGGCTGGGTCAGGTCGCCGCCCAGTTCGGGTTCAACGCCCCGATCGTCGCGGGGCTCCCCGCCGTCCGGGCCTCGTTCCCGGACACCAAGGACGACGCCTCCCTCGCCGCGGCCGCGTTCGGGCAGGACCAGGTCCTCACCAGCCCGCTGAACATGGCGAGCGTCGCGGCGGCGGCCGCCGCCGGAGTGTGGCGCTCACCCCGTCTGGTCGACGCCGCGCTGGTCTCCCAGGCCGTGGACGCCAAGGCGCGCAAGGCCGAGCCGCCGCACAGGCTGCAACCCGCGGTGGAGCGGGCGCTGCACTCCCTCATGCCCGCCGTCGTCAGCGAGGGCACCGCGGCGGGCGTCCGCTTCCCGTCCGGAACGGCGGGCAAGA
Organism: Actinoallomurus sp. NPDC052274; assembly: GCF_040679475.1. Taxonomy (NCBI): domain Bacteria; kingdom Bacillati; phylum Actinomycetota; class Actinomycetes; order Streptosporangiales; family Thermomonosporaceae; genus Actinoallomurus; species Actinoallomurus sp. NPDC052274. The sequence continues at coordinate 251,212 of NZ_JBFAUT010000002.1, read as the reverse complement.
CCGGCACGGCGGAGTACGGAGAGGGCGACGACCCGCCCACCCATGCCTGGTTCATCGGCTACCGCGGCGACCTGGCGTTCGCCGTGATCGTCGAGGGCGGCGGGACGGGTGCCGAAGCCGCCGCCCCCATCGCGGCGCGATTCCTCAAGGCCGTCGGGTGAGCGGCCGAACGCGGGCCGCGCCTATGACGGATCCGCCATGGTCCGGGCCTACTCGTAGGGGTCGGCGGGTTCGGCGACGCGCCGCTGCTCGGTCGCGGTCAGCCGGGGCAGGGCGACGCCGTCGAGGTGCGCCCAGGTCGGTGACCACGTACCGGTGACCCGCGTCCAAGTGCCAGGACGCGGCGCGGGAGCAGGAAGGCCGGCGCGGCGGCGGGCGTCATGCCCCGGGCCATCAGCCCGCCCGCGACCGGAACCGACGCGCATTCGCAGCCGGACAGCAGGGCACCGGCGACGCCGTCGACCGGTACCGCCAAGGCGCCGCGACGCGGCAGCGCGCGCCGCCCCGCCGCCATCGGCGGTCGCCGGCCCCAGTCGGCCGGGGGGAGGTCCGCCCGCTCGTCCCATGCCACGTCGGTGGCCCGCACGTCAGCCGTCTTCGGCTGCGCAGTCGGGGCACCGGCCGAAGATCTCCACGGTGTGGTCGACGTCGGTGAAGCCCGCTTCGGCGGCGACGCGTGCGGCCCAGCGCTCGATCGCGCGTCCTTCGACCTCGACGCTGCGGCCGCACGAGCGGCAGGTCACGTGGTGATGGTGGGCGCTGGTCTCACAACGGCGGTAGAGCGTCTCACCGCTCTCGTCGCGGAGGGTGTCGACCGCGCCGTCCGCGCTGAGGACCTGGAGCTGCCGGTAGACGGTGGTCAGCCCGATGCGCTCGCCGCGGTTCCGCAGCTCGGCGTGGATGTCCTGGGCGCTGCGGAATCCCGGCAGGTCGGCCAGCACCTGACCCAGCGCCTCGGCCTGCCGCGTGCCCCGCACGCGCGTCCCCCTGCCGGCCGCGGAGGCCGGCCGCGCCGGACGAGTGGTCGAGTGTGAGGTCATGGACACCGCTCCGGCCGGTCTTCGTCTGATCATCGGTCGCCTCCCGACCGTATCAATCCGCCGGACCACGGCCTCCGGTTCGCACGCGCGCCCCGGCCGGGCGTGGGTCGGTCTCGAAGCCGGCGTCCGTATCTCGACTCGGTACGACCCGGTACGCCGCGTCACCGGGCGGGGGTCGGGCGGGCGAGGAAGCCCAGCAGGTCGAAGGATCCGGCCGGCGCTTCGCGGTGCAGGCCGGTGAGCATGCGGGTCACCGCGGTCGTGACCGCGGTGACCCCGGCCCTCTCCTCCGCCCAGCGCCAGTCGCCGTCCGGGTTGGCCTCCAGGAAGACCGGGACGCCGTCACGGAGGAGGAAGTCGAACGCGCCGTAGCGGAGTGACATCGCGGCGGCGAGACGCGTGGTCGCGGACAGCACCGCCGCGGGCGGTTCGGCGGACCGGATCTCGACCCGGTCCGCCGCGGTCCACGGATCGGCGGGCGACTCCTTGCCGACCTCGAATCCGTGCACCTGCCCGGCCACGTAGTAGACCCGCCACTCGGCCTCGTGCTCGACGTACTCCTGCACGAGGACGGGTGGGCCGGGGCAGGGGCGGCCGGGCAGGGCGGTCCGCTCGACGATCGTGGGGAAGATCCCGCTCAGCCGCCCCGGCGCCGCCTCGACGAAGTGCCGGTGGACGGCCTTCACGACCAGCCGCCGGCACGTGAACGCGTCCCGCGCGCGGGACGGGTCGGTGGTCAGCATCGTCCGCGGCACCGCGACCTCGTGGCGGCGGGCGAGGCGCAATTGGGACAGCGGTCCCGGCCCGTACGGGCCGATGCTCGTCGGGGAGATCGCCGCGAGCTGCTCGGCCGCGGCCTGCCAGGACTCCTGGAGGAACACCCGGTGCGCCGGGTCGCCGCCGTCCTCGATCGCGCGTACCGCGAAGTGCCTGGTCCAGGTCACGGTCGGGACGATCCAGCGGCCCCGCACGCAGGCGGCGCCGCCGTCCGTGTCGACCACCAGGGCGGCGGCGGACAGCTCGTCGGAGTTCAGGCGGAGCGCGCGGACCCCCGCGCCGGCGAGCAGGCCCTGCACCGCGTCCAGGTCGGCGTCGCAGGAGCGGCTGAGGAGCAGGACGCAGGGGACGGGCCGCGGCCGGACGTCGAGGACGCGGGCGGGAGCGGAGAGCTGGTCGAAGAAGGCCGCGACGCCGTCAGGCATCGCCGTCGGCCAACAGTTCGTCGGCCATGACCAGGAGCTTGGTCACCGTGGCGGTCACGTGCTCGGGCGCCGTGGGGAGCCGTTCGGCCACGCGGCGCAGCAACGGCAGGTCGAACTCCGGGCTCCGCGCGGGCGGCGCCGTGTCCCGTACCCGGACGAGCAGTTCCAGAACGCTGGCCATCTCGGTCGCCAGGAGGCCGAGCGAGTTCATGTCGCCGAGGTCGCAGCGCGGTCGGCTGTCGCGGTCCAGCACCTCCAGCACGCCGATGCACTCACCGTCCGCGATCAGCGGCGCGGCCATGATGCTGCGCGGCACGTAGCCGGTGGACTCGGCGGCGCCCCGGGCGAACATCGGGTTCTCCGACACGTCGTCGACGACGAGCGGCTGGCCGCCCATCACCGCCCAGCCGGCGATTCCCGTGCCGGCCGGGAAGCGGGTCCCCGGCAGGTGCTCGTCGCCCTCGCCCGCGACCGCCTCGAAGACCAGCTCTCCGGTCGCCTGGTCCACCAGCAGCACGGACGTGGCGGCGGCGCCGAAGATGCTGCGGGCCACTTCCACGAAGGACTGGAGCAGCCGCTGCTGCGTCAGGTCGGCGCTCTCCGGCAGGTCAGTCGACATGCGCGCCTCCAGTGGGTTCGGCGACGTTCTCGGCGGCCGAGTAGAGGACGGACTTGAGCTGGAACGGGGTGAGCGAGCGGTGCTTGCTGAGGATGAGCGCGCTGATGCCCGCGATGTGCGGGGTCGCGAAGCTGTTTCCGGTGCTGAGGATCTCCCGGCCGCCGCTCCAGGCCACGCGTACCCGCACGCCGCGCGCGTAGAACTCGACCGGCGGCGACGGGTTGTAGTAGTAGGTCATCGGGTCCGGTCCATCGTGGCTGGCCACCGAGATGACCGCCGCGAACGGCCACGGATAGCTGCGTACCGGCATGTTGTGGGCGGACGCGACGATGACACAACGCCGGAAGTACGCGCGGTCCGACAGCTCGCGCAGCGCGTCGCAGAACTGCGGCTTCGTCGTCGACAGGCTCATGTTGATGATGTCGTAGCCCTCGTCGATCGCCCAGCCTAGCCCCGCCAGGAGGGCGGCGCCCGTGCCGTGTTTGCCGCCCGCCAGGACGCGCACGGAGGTGAGCGACACGGCGGGGGCGATGGACCGGATCACGCTCGCGCACGCCGTGCCGTGACCCGCCTCGTCGCCGGGTTCGGTCGGCACGACGACCGGGCCGTCCTCTCCGGGGACCACGTCCATGGCACGGTCCAGCCCGCCGACGAGGGGATGCGACGCGTCCACCCCGCTGTCGAGCACGCACACCCGGACCCCGGAGCCGTCGGCGTCCCCCCAGGCCCACTCCCGGGTCACGGACCCGATCGGGCTGACCTCGAAGCGTTCCTCGGGCACGGCGGACGCCGGCATGCTCCAGGCCGGCACGCCGGGAAAGTGGTCCCGCGGCGGCCTCCGCCACGGCGGAAGATCGGTCATGGGACCTCCTTCGTCGGCCCCATGACCAAGGTGCTCTGCCTCTTGACTCCCTCGCTTCGCTCGGTCATGGGACCTCCTTCGCCGGCCCCATGACCAAGGTGCTCTGCCTCTTGACTCCCTCGCTTCGCTCGGTCATGGGGCATCCCCCGGTTCGCCGGCTCGCAGCCAGGCGCGCACCCGGTCGGCCGGCAGCGTGACGCCCTTCGTCTCGAACCTGCGCAGGGCCGCGGTGCCCTCGATCATCGCCTGGTCGGTCAGACCGGCCGCTCTGAGCACGATCGCGAGGTCGAGGAGCGTCTCCCCGGCGAGGCAGAGGTCGTCGGCGTCGACGCTGAGGTCCCGGGCAGCCGTCGCCGCCGTCACCGCCTCACCGTGCCGCCCCTGCGCGGACGCGATCCGGCCGCGCAGCGCGGCCGAGCCGATCCGCGCGCGCAGGCTCGTGAGCCCGCCCTCCCGCTCGACCCGGTCCAGCGCGGACGCGGCGGCGGCGAACTGGTTCTGGTGGAAGAGCTCCCGGGCGATCGCGACCTCGGTGTTCTGGGCGTCGACGGTGTTCCGGGTCGCGCGCAGCACGCTCAGGCTCTGGCGGTACCGCGCCTCGGCCGCGTCGTGCGCGCCGGCCAGCGACTCGACGAAGCCGTGCGCGTCCATGACCGCCGCGGCGGCGAGGTCGACGTGCAGGTCGCGGGAGTACGCCAACGCGTCCGCGAGCGTACGCCGCGCGCCGTCGATGTCGCCGGTGAGCGCCTCCAGGTGCGCCCGGGTCACCAGGACCGGGACGAGCAGGGCGCGGTTGGCGGCGAACCGGTCGGTCAGCATGGCGCACAGGTCCAGTCCCGGAACGGCCGGGGTCCGCGTCCACTGCGCCAGTTCGCAGATGGCGCACAGCAGCCGGTCCTCCTCGTACCGGTCCCCCATGGCGCGCGCCTGGATCAGCCCGAGCCGCAGCGACGCCTCCGCCGACGCGGCCCGTTCGGTCAGCAGGTCCAGGTAGGCGAGGAGCTGCCGCAGCCGGCACCAGCTGAGGTGGTCCTCGGGGTCGTCCTCCAGGACGGCGGTGAGCAGGGCCGCGTCCGCGGTGACCGTCTCCGCCGGCGCCCGGCCGAGGCGGAGCATGACGATGCCGCGCTGGATCGCGCACGTGGCCGTGTTGCGCCGATCGTCCGGCAGCGCGGCCTCGGCGGCGGCCAGCGCGCTCAGGCACCGTGCCTCGTCCCACAGCCACAGCCCGGCGTCGCAGATGTGCAGCGCGAGCGGGGTGTGCCTCGCGTCGCCGGCCGGGAGCAGGTCGCGGCCGCGCTCCAGCAGTTGGACCGCCGCCGGCAGGTCCTTGCGGTTCAGCGCGTTCATGCCCTCCGCGATCAGGGTGTTCGCCGCCGTCTCCGCCAGCGGCGGCAGGCTCGGACTGCCCGGCCGTAGCTCCCGGCGCAACCGGCAGGCGGCCTCGACGTGGTACGCCAGGGCCATCGCGTCCTGCGGTCGCCGTCCGGACAGCCATTCGGCCAGGAGGTCGTGCCAGTGCGCGCGCCGCGTCTTGGGAGTGAACTCGTACGCGGTCTCGCGCAACAGCGTCTGGGCGAACCGGAACGTGCCGGCCGGGCCGCGCTGGAAGACCCGACGCCGGACCAGCCGCGCCAGCAGCTCGTCGGTCACGGCCGCGCCGATCCCGTCCGCGTCGGCCATCACCTGGAGCAGGTCCCGGGTGAACTCCCGCCCGATGACCGCGGCGACCTCCAGCAGCCTGCGTTCGGTGGCGGGCAGCCGGTCCAGCCGCGCGCCCAGCATCGCCTGGATCGTGGGCGGCGTCTGGGCGCCGGGGGCGGTCTCGGCCAGGACGTCCACCAGCAGCTCGGCGAACAGCGGATTCCCGTCGCACTGCGCGGCGACGCGGCCGTACACGTCCTGGTACTCCTGCGGGTACACGTCGCTCTGCAGGATCAGGCGGCCGACCAGCTCCGCGCTCTGCTCGTAGGTCAGCTCGCCGAGCTCCAGCGTCATCGCGCACGGCTTCCCGCCGCCCCAGGCCGGGCGGGCGTCCAGCAGCTCGGTACGGGCGACGCACAGCAGCAGGACGGGAACGTCGTCCAGCCAGGTCGTGATCTCGTCGATGAGGTCCAGGAGGGTCGCCTCCGCCCAGTGCAGATCCTCCCAGACCAGGACCACGGGGCGTTCCCGGCTGAGGACGTCGAGCAGGTGCCGTACCGCCCAGGCGATGTCCTCGACCCCGACCTGACCGGTGTCCCCGCCCCGGCCGGCCTCCTCGTCCCGGCCGTCGTCCGCGGCCCACTGGTCGCCCCCTTCCCTGAGCGCGTCCCCGCTGCGGACCCCGTCCCGGACCGCGTCCCCGCCGCGGCCGGTCTCCTCGTCCTGGCCCGGGCTCTCGTCCTGGCCCGGGCTCTCGTCCTGGCCGGGGCCCGCGTCCTGGCCCACGACCGTGGTCAGGGTCCGCGCCGCCAAGCGGTGTGCCCTCCGGGCCGCCGGATCGGCGGCCCCGTCGAGGAGCCGGGTGATCGCCGGCCAGCCACCGGGGTACGAGCCGAGCATCTCCGCCAGCGGCTTGTACGTGATGCCCCGGCCGTACGCCGAGCAGCGCCCGAACAGCACGGTCACCTCGTCGTCCGGCAGCGTGGCGAGGAACTCCTGGACCAGCCGCGACTTGCCGATCCCGGGCACGCCGAGCACCGTGGCCAGGCAGACCTGCCGTCTCTGCCTGGCCCGCCGGAAGACGTGCCGCAGCTCGTCCAGTTCGTCGTCGCGGCCGATGAACGGCGTCGCCGGCGCGGGCCGGTCCTCGCGTGGGACCGCATCGGTGACCCGCCAGGCCGGAACCGGGCGGGCCTTGCCCTTCAGCCGCAGCGGCGCGACGGGATCGATGCCGACCCGGCCGCGGACCATGGCGGCGGTGTCGGCGCAGAGCAGGATCTCCCCCGGCTGGGCGGCGGTCTGCAGTCGGCTCGCGGTGTTGACCGAGTCGCCGATGACGCGGAAGTCCTCGCCGGGCATCGTGATCACCACGACGTCCCCGGTGCAGATCCCGGCCCGCGCCTCCAGCCTCACCTGGTAGTGAGCGCTCAGCTCGGCGCTGAGGTCCTCCAGCGCCGCGAGCGCCCCGGCGGCGGCGCGTGCCGCGCGGACCGCGTCGTCCTCGTGGGCGACGGTGGCGCCGAAGGCGGCGAGGATCGCGTCGCCGATGAACTTCTCCACCGCCCCGCCGTGCTCGGCGATGCACGCTCCGCAGGCCGCGAAGTAGCGGTCCATGATCTGCCGCAACGGCTCGGGGTCCAGCCGTTCCGCGAGCGCGGTGGAGCCGACGATGTCCAGGAACAGCATGGACACCTTCTTGCGGGTCTCCTGCTGCGCCGTCCCGGCCGCCAGCGGGGCGCCGCAGCCCGCGCAGAACCGATCCGCCTCGCCGGTGTGCCGTCCGCAGGCCGGGCAGCTCATCGGGCCCCGCCCGGAGTCCGGGCGGCGGGCGCCGCGTCCGAGGCGGGCGCACCGTCCGCACCGGACGCCGCATCCGGACCGGACGCCGCGTCTGAAGTGGGCGCTCCCTCCCGAGTGGGCGCTCCCTCCGGAGCGGGCGCCGCCTCCGGAGCGGATGCCGCCTCCGGAGCGGATGCCGCGTCGGGGGCGAGTGCCGTGTCGGGGGCGGGGGGTGATTCGGGGTCCGTGGTGGGGAGGGCGACGCCCGCGCAGACGCCGGCGAGCATGACCAGCACTCCGGCCGCCGCGAAGATCGTGTCGATGGGGCCGAACCGCAGTCCGGCCGCCGAGCCCGTGAAGTTCCGCAGGCCGGAGCCGGCGAGCCAGCCGGCCGCCAGCGCGCCCAGCATCGACGCCAGCCGCGTGACCGGGTAGAACACGGCCATCACCCGGCCCGTGTACTCGCGGGGCGCCGCGGCGAGCAGCAACGGCGACATCGCGGTGTTCAGCATGGTGAGCGGGACCGCGAAGACGAAGAGCAGGGCGACACCGGCGGCGAAGTCGGCCTGCCGGGAGTAGGCCACCAGCAGCACCCCGCTGACCAGGAGACCGCCCCAGGTGGTCCGGCGCGCCCCGATCCACTGCACCATCCGGCCGGAGCACAGCGCGCCGGTGATGCCGCCGAGGCCCATGGCCATGCCGAGGTAGCCGTACAGGTGGGCGGAGGCGTGCAGGTTCTTGGTCACGAAGAAGACGTTCAGTGTGTTGAGGGAGCCGGCCCCGCACTGGCCGATCACGGCGAGCGCCAGGAGCGCCACCAGGAACCGGTTGCCGGCGAAGTAGCGCAGCCCGGCCGTGAACTCCTGCCGCAGGCCGCTCCGTCCGGGTTGTCCGGTCGTCCGCACCACGTCGTCCGGCCCCGGCGGGACCGACCGGATGGCGACGTACGACACGGCGTACGAGAGCGCGTTGAACAGCAGGGCCCACTGCAGGCCGACCGTGAACAGCAGCGGCGCGGCGAGCGGCGGCCCGAGGATCCAGGCGGTCTGCCCGGTCGCCTGGGCGATGCCGGCCGCGCGGGCGAGGTCGGCCTCTCCGGTGACGTGGTCCCCGATGACCGCGAACCGCGCCGGCGTGAAGAACTGCCCGGCGGCGTTCAGCGCGAACACGGTCGTGTAGATGAGGCCGAGCCACGCCCCGGCCGGGAGGGCGTGCGCCGGCAGGAACGATACGACGGTCAGCAGCGCCACCAGCGCGCCGCGGACCACCTCCGTACGGAGCATGACGCCGCGCCTGCTCCACCGGTCGACGAACACCCCCGCGAGCGGGCCGACGAGCAGCACCGCGCCGCCGGTCGCGACCAGGACGCCGCTGACCGCCTCCGGGGCCCACGGCCGCCCCTTGGCCAGGACGACCGCCATCCACAGCACCAGGGTGGTGCTGAAGACGGCGTCCCCCACGGACGAGACCGCCTGCCCGATCCACAGCCGGGTGTAGGCGGGGTTGATCAGCGTGAGCCGACGGGCCATCAGGATCGCGCCGATGCGAGGAGCAACGACATGAGGGCCGTGACGAGCGTCGTGTGGTACGCCTTCCCGAAGAACTCGGCCGCCGAGACGGGGTCCGTCGCCATGAGCGCCGCCGACCGGGCGGGGATCGCCCCGTCGGGCCGCTGGGCGCGGGCGAGGCACTCGACGGCGGCGACGCCCGATGGCGTGTCCAGCGGGTCGTGGCCCAGGCAGAACCGCGTCATGACGAGTTCGGCGACCAGGTCCCACCGGTCGTGCTCGACGCAGTGGTCCAGCATCCGGCGGGCGAGGTCGTCCGTCCGCTCCAGCGCGTAGCCCGGCCCCGGCTTGGCGCGCCCGAAGTCGCTGAGGAAGAAGGCCGAGTGCGTGAGGGCGTAGGCGTCCTGGGTCTCGAGCGGCGCGCCCTCCGTGGCCGCGGTGGCGACCAGCGCGACCAGCGGGCTCAGCGCGACGAGTTCCTCGTACGGCTCGATGCCGTGCTCGACGCCGGCCTTGTCCGCGTAGTACCGGGTCTCCAGGCGCAGGTACGGCGACTTGCCCGCCGGAGAGAAGTAGCCGTCGGCGGCCAGCCGCGCCAGCGCCGCCCGGCACAGCCGGTCGTCGATCCCGGATGGCGCCAGCGCCGCGTAGATCAGCGCGTACTGGGGTGCCCAGTCGGGCTGGGTGGCGATGAGCCGCTCGAAGTCCGGGAGCTGCCAGAGCGTCCGGATGAGCGTGGTCGCCTCGCGCAGCCGGTCGTCCCCGCCGTCCAGCCGCCCCTGGCAGTGGCACAGCAGGGCCAGTTCCAGCGCGGCCTTCACCGGCCGGTGCGCGGCCGTCCGGGCGCTTTCGGAGTAGGGATCGAAGAACTCCAGGTTGCGCCCCAGCCAGTGGAGCGTTCCCTCGGTCAGCCGGTCCAGGGACGACGGCATGGCTACAGGCGCCCCATCTCGTCCAGGCAGTCGAGCAGGGCCGCGTCCACGGTGTCGTGGAAGTCGGCGAGGATCCGTTCGTCCTCGCCGTACCGGTACAGGTCCTCGCAGGCGATCCAGCGTTCGCGGGTCACCGCGTCCGGCAGGTAGCCCTCGGTGACCGTGCCGACCTTCCAGTCGGGCTTGCCCGCGGTCTCCCAGCAGCTCGACAGCGTCCCGTCCGCGCTCACCACCGCGCCGTACCGGCCCGCGTGACCGCAGGTGTTGCACTGCCGGCGCGCCTGCGGGCGGGTCACGGTGAAGCCCAGCTCGAGGGCCCGGCGGTGCCACCGGGTGAAGGACGCCGCCAGCTCGCCCGTGTGCAGCAGGTCGTTCCCGTATCCGACGCCGACGTCCCCGACCCGGGCGAAGTAGATCGTGCACCGGGTGGGGTCGAGCGCCGCCGCGAGACGTCCGATCAGCGCGTCGATCCCCCGATGGTTGTGGTGGGAGACGTTGACCCGCAGGAGCCACCGGACCGTCGACGCCTCGGACGCGCGGGCGATGTTGCGGACGATGGTGTCGAAGGTCCCGCCGTGCGACCGCCGTACGCGGATCCGGTCGTGGTCGGCGCGGTCGCCGTCGAAGGTGACCTGGATCGTGTCGAGGCCGAGGTCGGACAGCTCCCGGGCCAGGCGCGGGGTCAGGAGGGTCGCGTTGGAGATCATCCAGGCGCGCGACAGGCCGTAGTCCGCGGCCCGGGCCAGCAGTTCGAGGCAGCCGCGCGCGTTCAGCAGGGGTTCCCCGCCGAAGAGCAGGATCGTGAGCTTCTCCAGCTCGGCCGCCGCCATCCGCCGGCCGGCGAACTCCAGGATCGACGTGATGGTCTCCGAGGTCAGCCGCGCGTGGGTGATCCGCGGCGGGCGGGTGCCGCCCGCCGTGTCCTGACCGACGTTCTGGAAGCAGTAGCCGCAGCCCAGGTTGCAGTCGGTGCTCGTCAGTACGGTCAGTGAGAAGGCGATCTTCGGCGCGGCGGCCAGCAGGCCGTGCTCGTCCAGCCGGCGCTCCGTCCCCGACCGCAGCGCTCCGTCGGGGGTCAGGTGTCCGGCGCGCAGGCGGGCCACCCCGCCCGGGCCGAGGAACCACCAGTTCCGCTCTCCCTTGAGGAGCCGCGCGCCGCTCGACCGGCCGGCCTCGTCCAGGTCCACCGCACCCTCCCCATCGCCGGACAGGGCGTTCGTCGTGCCCGGTGATCCGAAAAGTACGAATTCGCGGTATGAGGACGATTGGCCACCGGTTGGATTCCGGTAAAACCGCAGGAGGGCGCGCGCGGGGGTGCGGCGCTGGCCCGAAGGTCGCATGGAGCCGTTCCGAACGGCAGGTGACCATGGGTCCCGGCTGACGAGGAGTGATGATGCCGGACACCATCGCCTATCGGACCGGCACCTACCGGACCGCCGATCCCGAGGAGACCTGGGAGCGGGTACGGCGGAGGCTGCCGCGCTTCGGCATCACCCGCGTGGCCGACATCACCCGGCTGGACGACATCGGGCTGCCGGTCCACGTCGCGTACCGGCCCACCGGCCTCACCTACGCGGTCAGCATCGGCACCGGTGACACGGCCGCGCAGTCCCGGGTCAGCGCCGTCATGGAGAGCATCGAGACCTGGCACGCGGAGAACATCGTCCTGCCGACGGCCGCCCGCGCCCCCGCCTCGGCGCTCGACCTGGGCTATGACGTCCGGGCGCTGAACCTGGCGCCCCGGTCCCCGCTGACCTCGGACGTCGTGCTGGACTGGGTCAGCGGGCGCGGCCTGCTGACCGGCCGCGAGATCCTGGCCCCCGTCGACTGCATCCGGCTGGACGGCACCCGGTGGCATGACTGGGCCGCGGCGTTCTTCTGGCCGACCAGCGGAGGTCTCGCGACCGGGAACACCGAGGCCGAGGCCGTGCTGCACGCCCTGCACGAGCTCGTCGAGCGGGCGAGCGCGGCCGCCCTCCGCGACCGGCCCCTCGCGCTGCGCCGTCACGTGGATCCGGACGGCTGCGCCGACCCGGTGACCCGGCGGATCCTCGACGCGTTGCGCGCGGCGTCCTGTTCCGTCCTGGTCAGCGACATCACCGGGCCGGCGGCGCTGCCGTGCTACGCCGCGACCGTGTGGTCCCAGGACGTCCCCATCCGGTGCGCGGGGTTCGCGTGCCACGTGGACCCGGCGATCGCGGTGGGCCGGGCGATGGCGGAGGCCGTGCTGACCCGGCTGGCCGTGATCTCGGGGGCGCGCGACGACATCGACGGCGGGGCGTACCGCGAGATGTCCGCGCCGCCCGAACCCGTCGATCCGGTCCCCGTCCCGGCCGACGTCGGCTGGACCGACGACGGCGACCTGACCTCGGTGATCCGGCACTGCGCGTCCCGGGTGGCCGCGGTCACCGGCTTCGAGCCGTTCGTGGTCCGGCTGGACCACGAGGACATCGGCATCCCCGCCGTGAAGGTCATCGCCCCCGGGATCGGCGGGACGCACGCCGGGGCGGAGGCGCGCTCATGAGACGGCACCTCGTGTTCGTCGGGCCGACGCTGCCGCAGGCGGAGGCCGCCGCGCTCCTGCCGGGCGCGGAGATCCGGCCGCCGGTACGCCACGGCGACCTCCTGCGCCTGGACGTCGGCGCCGGGGACGTCGTACTGATCATCGACGGGCTGTTCCTCCAGACCGCCGCGGTCCGGCACCGCGAGATCACCTACCTGCTGCAGCGGGGCGTCACCGTGGCCGGCAGTTCCAGCATGGGCGCGCTGCGCGCGGCCGAGCTGTGGCCGTACGGCATGCGCGGCTTCGGGGAGATCTTCCGGCTCTATCGAGACGGGGAGATCGACGGGGACGACGAGGTGGCGATCGTGCACGGCACGGCCGAGGACGGCTACCGCGCCTACAGCGACCCGCTGGTCGGCATCCGGATCGCGCTCCGCGACGCGGCGGCGGCCGGTGCCATCGGCGCGGACGACGCGCGTCTGCTGCTCGACCTGGCCATCGCGCTGCCGTTCCGGTCCCGCGGCTTTCGCGCGCTGGAGACGGTCGCCCGCGCGCACGTCCCGGCTCGGGTACTCGAGGCGTTCCGGTCGTGGCGGTCGGCGCACGACACGGACGCCAAGGCGGTCGACGCCCGGCTGCTGCTGGCGGCCGCCGCGGCCGGCGATCCCGAGCTGCGCCCCGCCGGCCCCGGCGACCGGCCGGTCCGCAACGTGCACACGTGGACGTTCGACATGTGGGAGCACCGCTTCCACGGCGCCGAGCACGGCGACGCGTGGGTCGCCGACGTCGACGCCACCGCCGCGCTCCGCCTGATCCACCCCGCGTTCCCGGACCTGCACCGCCGGCAGGTCCTGTCCCGGGTCACCGGCCTCGACCCCGACCATCCGGCGCTCGCCGAGCAGGCCGTCGCCGTCGCCCGCGCCAAGGGCCTCGACGCGTCGGGCACGGACGGCTGGCTCACCGAACGGGACCTGGCCGGGCCGGCGGACGAGGCGCTCGTGACCCTCCTGGTACGCGCGTGCGGGATGACGCACGTCAGGTCGTGGTCGAGGTGGGACCTGCCCCCGCGGCTGCGGACCCCGGCGGCGATGGACTGGGGCCGCGAGGTGGTCGTCGCCGCGCGCCGGTGCCGTGAACGGCTGCTCGGGCCCGTGCCCGACGGAGCGCCGCGCCGGCGGTTCCGCGCCGAGGTCGCCGACCAGGTCATCGCCCGGCAGTGGGGCTGCGACCCCGGCGACCTGGCGCGACACGCCTGGGACCGGGGCATCCCCGACCTCCCCGAGCTCCGGCGGCTCGCCGAGCCGTTCGTGCCCCTGCTGAAGAGCCGTCAGTCCGGCGACGCCGTGATGATCAGTGACGCCAGCGCGGTCACGAGCGTCGCCTGATAGGCCTTCCGGAAGAACGCGACCGGCGTCGCGGACCCGTCCGCCCGGTCGGCATGCGAGCGGCCGGGGATCGCGCCGTCGGGCCGCTGCGCCCGCGCGAGCAGCCGTACGCCGGCCGCGCCCGACGGCGTACGCGCCGGATCCGCGCCGAGGCAGAACTGCGTCAGCAGGAGTTTGCCGACGAGGTCCCACTCCCCGCGTCGTACGCCGCGCTCGGTCAGCTCCTCCACGACGCGCAGCGCCCGCCGCCGCGCCTCCGGTGTCAGCCCGGGATCCCGGAAGCCGAAGTCGCCGAGGTAGAAGACGGTGTGCGCGACGTTGCAGGGTTCCAGCTCGGCCGCGGAAAGCGTCCGCCGGGCCAGCTCGCTGGACTCGTACAGCTCCCCGTAGGACTCGATGCGGTGCGCCACGCCGGCGAGATCGGCGTAGTACCGCGTCTCCAGGCGGAGGTACGGCGACTTGCCGCGCGGCGCGAGGTAGCCGTCGGCCGCCAGCCGGGCCAGCGCGGTCCGGTGCGGGCCGTCGGGGGTGGGCGCCAGCGCGCCGTACATCAGCAGGAACGGCCGCGCGTAGCGCCGATCGGCCGCGAGGCGCCGGGCGAAGTCCGGACGCCGCCAGACGCGTTCGACGAGAGCGGTCACCTCACCCAGGCCCGGGTCCGCCGGCCGGACCTTCGCCCAGTAGTGACGCAGCTGCGCCAGTTGCAGGAGCGCCTTCGCCCGCGGGGTCACCGGCAGCTCCGCGGACGCCGACGCGGAGTCGAGGTAGCCCGCGTTGACCCGGACCCACCGCAAGGCGTTCGCCGACAGCGTGTCCAGGTCGGCCGTTCGCGTGTCCATGGCCTCGCCTCTCGGCTCCGTGCGCCGCCCGCTCGATGACGTCGGCCGCGCGGGCGGCGCTGTCCACCGCGGCCAGCCTGCGGCCGAGCTCGCCGGCGCGCCGGCGCAGCCCGCCGTCCCGCCAGGCCGACGCCAGCAGTGTCGACGGCTCCGGCGTCGGCACGCTCGGGACCCGTACCGCCACGCCGGCCCGGACGCACGCGCCCGCCAGCAGCGGCTGCTCGGAGCCGTTGGGCGCGACGCCGAGCGGCCGGCCGCGCAGCAGCGCCGACAGCACCGGCGCCGACGTGCCGCTGGTCAGCACCAGCCCGGCCCGGTCGATGAGCGGCCCCATCCACGGCTTCCGTACGACCAGGAGGTCCGCGTCGGGATCGGGGTGCGGATCCGTCGACCGGCCCCGCTCGACCACGCCCTGGAACGGGCCGCCGGTGAAGGCGGCGTTCAGCACCGGCCACAGGTCGGTCCCGCCGAAGGTGCGGCCCAGGTGCACGTAGACGACGGGTTTGGCGGACCGGCGCAGGCGCGCGTCGATCGCCGCGAGCTCGGCCGGGTCCGCCGCCGGCTCCCAGGCCAGCGGCCCGACGTGGTGCACCCGCTCGGGCAGCACCGCGCCCGGGTACTCCAGCGTGGGATCGCCGCGGAGCAGGAACGCGTCGCCCAGCAACGGATCGTCCCTGGGGCTGCGCCGGCTCAGACCGGCCTCCTCCCGCAGGGCGGCGTACAGCCGCAGCGACTCGCGGGTACGGTCGTCGCGGGTCCGGCCCAGCGGCGGCTCGCCCGCGCCGCCGGCCCGGTACGTCCACAGGTGCACCGACAGCCCGACCACCGCCACCGGGAGGTCCAAGACCTCGGCGGCGAGCAGCACGCCGTTGCACAGCACCGAGGTGACCAGCAGATCGGCCCCCGTCTGCGTGGCGGCGCGCAGCGTCGCCCGGTACTGCGCCAGGCCGGTGGGACCCCACCAGGTCGCGGAGAACCCGCGCCGCTCGCCGAAGTCCTCCGCCGCCGCGAACGGCAGCCCGGCCACGGCCACGATCGGGGCCGCCGTTCGCCGGCCCAGCACGCCGACGACGTGCCCCCGGCGGCGCAGCTCCAGGCCGGCCGCGATCGCCGGGTACAGGTAGCCGCCGTCGCTGAGCGGGCAGAGCAGGATCTTCATGGCTTCAGACCCACGTGGCCGGCGAGGAAGGCCAGGCACTCCGCGTGCAGCGCCACCGCGCGGGAGGTGGCGCGGACGCCGTGACCCACGCCGCGCTCGAGCCGGAGCAGCACCGGGCCGCCGGACGAGGCGTGCTGCAGGGCGGCGCACATCTTGCGCGCGTGCAGCGGGTCCGTTCGGGTGTCCCCGTCGGAGACGGTGAACAGCACGGCCGGGTACGGGGTGCCGGGCGTGACGCGATGGTAGGGGGAGTAGCCGAGCAGGACGCGCAACTGGGCCGGGTCGCTCGCACTGCCGTACTCGGGCACCCAGCTCGGCCCCATCCCGGACAGCTCGTAGCGGACCATGTCCAGCAGCGGCGACATGCAGACGGCGGCGGCGTACTTGTCCGGGTGCTGGGTCAGCGCGGCGCCGACCAGCAGGCCGCCGTTGGAGCCGCCCATGATCGCCAGTCGGTCGGGCCGGGTCCAGCCGGCCGCGACCAGGTGGTCGGCCGCCGCGGCGAAGTCGTCGAACGTGTTCTGCTTGTGCTCCCGGCTGCCGGCGCGATGCCACTGCTCGCCCTCCTCGCCGCCGCCGCGCAGGCACGGCCAGGCGAACACCCCGCCGGCCCTGACCCAGGCGAGGACCTGCGGCGTGTACCGGGGTGACATCGACGTGGCGAACCCCCCGTACCCGGTGAGCAGGGTGGGTCGCGGGGCGTCCGGCCGCCCGGTCGGGGAGATCACGAACATCCGTACCGTGGTCCCGTCGCGGGACAGGAAGGCCACCTGCCGGGACGCCACGCCGTCGGCCCCCGGTCCCGGCGCGTGCCCGTCCGGCGTCCAGGGCGCGACCTGACCGCTTCGCCGGTCGTAGTGCAGCACGTACGGCGGCGTGGCGAAGTCGGTGTAGGCGAACCACGCCTCGTGGCCCCCGCCCGGCCGTACCGAGAAGGCGCCGATCGAGCCGGCGCCGGGCAGCGGGACGACGCCCACCTGGCGGCCGTCGGTCAGGTCGTGGACGGTCACCTCCGCCGTCGCGTGGCGGACCCAGGCGACCAGCCCGATGGGATGAGGCAGCTCCGGGCCGGTCAGGACGGCGAGGTCGGTGAGCACGGCGTCGGGACGTTCGGCGACCACCTCCCGCCAGGCGTCCGCGCCACGGTCGAGGTCCGCGGGGCGGCACGCGACGACGCGACCGCGCGGGGCGCCGTGGTCGGTGCGCAGCCACACCGTGTCGTACGGGCCGGTGCCGGGCGCGACGTGCAGCCGGGTGCGGTCCCGCGTCCCCTCCTGGACCGGCCGCAGCCGCGGGCGCTCCGGCGGCGCGGCGGACAGGTCGGCCAGGTGGACGTCGGTCCCCCGGCCGGTGCCGGTGGTGGCGGTGACGGCCAGCCAGCGGCCGTCCGCCGTGACGGCCACGCTGTAGAAGCGGGTCTTGTCCCGTCCCTCGCCGAACACCACGACGTCCGTATCCGGGTCCGCCCCGACGCGGTGCAGGCAGACCCGGCGGTGGTAGCGCTCCTCACCGGAACGCCCGCCGAGGTGCCTGACGTAGTAGAACATCGCGCCGTCGGGCAGCCAGCCGATCGAGGAGCGCCGCACCCGATCGATCGGCCCGTCGACGACCGACCCGGTGGCCACGTCGAGCACCCACAGGAGCGAGTCCTCGGTGCCGTCGCGGGAGATCTGGTACGCGAGCAGGCCGCCGTCGACGGACGGCTCCCAGGCGTCCAGCACGGTACGCCCGGTCGGGTCCAGGGCGGCCGGGTCCAGCAGCACGCGCTCGCCCGCCGCGCCGTCGGCGACGAGGAGAACCGGGTGTTCCTGGTCCGGGCGTTGCCGCGGCCAGAACGTCCGGCCGCCGCGGACCTTCGGCGTCAGCACCCGGTCGGTCGCGGTGAGCGCCGCGACCTCCGCCGTCCAGCGGTCCAGGTCGGGCCAGGTGTCGCGGTCCGCCTGGTAGAGGGCGTCCTGCCCGGCGCTCCAGCGCACCGTCCGTGGATCCGCGGCGTCCTCCAGCCGGCGGTACGGGTCGGGGATCCGCCGTCCGTGGAGCTCCTGCACCACGTCCTCGCGGGGGGCGTCCGGATACCGGCGACGCGATGGCCTGACGGCGGCTTCCAATGACTCCTCCGTGATGGCGGGCCTCCTGGTGGCGGGTCCGAGGACGAACGCGGGCCCGGCAAGGACGGGTCCGGGAACGACGCGGTGACGGGTCCGGGAACGACGCGGATCCGTGAACGGCGGGCGGCCGGTCCGGTCTCCGGCCGGCGCGGACGGCGCCGGAGAGGCCGGAGGTCCCGCCCGCCGTCACGGCATGGAGTCGTCAGAGCTGGTTGCTGTTGTTGATGACGCAGCCGGCGAACTCTTCGTCCTCGTCACCGTGCGCGACGACCTCGATGTCCTCGGACTCCGGGGCGTTGTCCTCTGGCTCGAGCATGCTGTTCCTCCTTGCGCTGCCTGGCGCCCATTACGCCCGGACCATTCCGAAGGTAGGAAGGGGCGGTATGAGAATGGCTGGGGGCCGGTTCGATAACGGTAAACGGCGGATTCCTCGCGCACCGGAGGCGCGGAGATCGCCGGGCGTAAGTGACGGGCGGGGCGCCCGGCCTCCGGATTCACCGGAAGGCCCGGACGTCCCGCCCGTCGTCAGGTACGCGAGGCGAGGTCAGTTGATGACGCAGCCCGCGCTGGGGTCCGTGCTGGACTCCTCGTGCGCGACGACCTCGACCTCTTCGGGCTCGGTCTCGGCGGGGGCCTGGGTGGTCTCGTCGGGCTCGGGCATGGGGTCCTCCCTTGCGGCATTGGCGCCCTTCACGCCATTTAAGGAAAGGTTATGGATGGCCGGTATGAGATCGACCGGGCGCCGGTTCGACAACGGTTAAATGGGCGTCGCGCGTGCGGCCATCTCGCGCGCGTAGGCGTACGGCAGGACCGGAATCTCATAACGGACGGTGTGCGCGAGCCGCTCCACGCGGGGAACGGTGATGATGCTGGCCTCCAGCAGGCTCTCCAGCACCCGTACCGCCGTGTCCTCGTCGGCGCCCAGCACGGCGGCGGCCTGCTTCAGGGTGAAGACCGGTTCGGGGAGCATGCCGAGCCGCGGCACCGCGCGGTGCGCCGGCTCGGGCAGTTCCCCGATGGCCTCGGCCAGCCGCGCCCGGATCGCCACGTCGCCCGCGGTCAGCTCGTCCAGCAGGGCCCGGGTGCCGGCCATCCGCGCGGCGTACTCCCGCAGCGGCACGTGGTGCAGCAGCGCCAGGCGCTCGGCGACGAGCCGGACTCCGAGTGGCAGCGAGCCGGCCGCCGTGACGATCAGCTCCGCGGAGGGCCGGTCCGCGGTGACCCGCTCCGCGCCGATCAGCCGTCCCAGGAGGCCGACCGCCTCGTTCACGGCGAAGGACGAGATCCAGAGCCGGTAGGCGGCGTCCAGGCCGGCGAGCCGGGACCGGGCGGTCACGATCACCGCGCTGTCCCCCGCCTCCGGCAGCAGCGGCCGGACCTCGGACTCCCGCCGGGCGTCGTCGACGATCACCAGCGCTCGGCGACCGGCCAGCCAGAGCTGCCAGGCGCGCCGCGCCTCCGACGGCGATCCGGGCGGAGCCGTCGGCAGGAGCCGGGACACCACGTCCTCGAGCGGGCGCGGGCTCCCGTCCTCACCGCGCAGCCGGACGAACACGCGGCCGTCCGGAAAGTGGTCACCGAGCCGGTGGGCGACGTGCACCGCGATGGCGGTCTTGCCCGCGCCGAGCGGCCCGGTCACGACGGCCAGCCGGTTCCCCCCGCTGGTCAGCGCGTCCGCCAGTTGCCCGGTGGCCGCCGCCCGGCCGGTGAACGTCGGCAGGTCCCACGGCAGCAGGCTCGGTGGCACCGTACGGCGCGCCGGAGGTGCGGCCGGCGGTGACGCGGCCGGGCCCTGCTCCCGCAGCAGCGACTGGTAGAAGCCGGCCAGCGCCGGGCTCGGGGAGAGCCCGAGCTCGCGCGCCAGCGACTGGCGGAGCTCGTCGTAGACCGCCAGCGCCTCCGAGCGCCGTCCCGCCTGGCACAGCGCGGTCATCTGGGTCATCCGCAGCCGCTCGCGGAGCGGATGGCGCTGCGCGACCTCGCTGACGTGCTCGATCACCTTCGCTCCGCCACCCGCGGCGATCTCCCGCTCCGCCCAGTCCTCGAAGACGGCGAGGAAACGCTGCTCCAGCCGGTGCGCGGCGGCCTCGATGAGCGGCACCCCGCGGAACCCGTCGAGGACCGGCCCGTGCCACAGGGCGAGGGCGTCGGCCAGGGCGCCCGCCCGGGCCTGCTGTTCGAAGCCGAGTGAGTCGAGTTCGGCGGGGGTCGCGTGGAACACGTATCCGCCGTTGCGGAAACTGATGCGCTCGGCGCCCCCGCCGACGAGCCGGCGCAGCGCGGAGACGTACACCTGGATGTTCTTGCGGGCCGTCCGCGGTGGCGCGTCGTCCCAGAGCGCCTCCACCAGAGAGTCGAACGACACCAGTGAGTTCGCGTGGCAGAGCAGAGCGGCTAATACGATCTGCTGTTTCCGCGATCCGAGATCGACGGGGCGGTCGTTCTCCAGCACCCGCAGGGAGCCGAGAATCCCGAAGCGGGGGCCCATCTCAAGCGATCTTGATGACGAGGGAGTGTCCTTCGACTTCGACGTCCGAGACGGCGTCCAAGCGCTGTTTGACGGAGTTGAGGACGGCCACTTCCTGTTCGGTGAGCCCGGCGAGGACATCGCGTTGGGCGGTGGTCAGCAGGTCGACCGGGTTCCCGGCCTGCCGGAGGGCGGCGAGCGCGTCAAAGGTCATGGTCCCCTCCTGTGTCGTATGCGGCCACATCGTCACCTGCGGCTCGGGCCGAATCCATGAGACCTTCGGGCCAGGAGGCGTCCGTGGCAGTGGCCCACGAGAAGATCAGAGCGGACAGGCCGGCCTGCAGCCGTGACCGGAGTTTCAGCTTCGTGAGGATGGCGGTGACGTACCGCTTGACGGTGCGTTCGCTGATCTTCAGCTCGCGGGCGATCGACCGGTTGTCGTACCCCAGGCCGAGCAACCGGAAGACCGTGCGCTCCCGGGGTGTGAGCGTCCGCGTCAGCAGCAGCGCCGCGGCCAGCGGCTGTGGCAGTTCGGGCCGCAGGGACGCTCCACAGCTCGGGCAGGCGGGCAAGGGGCCGGTCCTCGGCCGGCGGGGCCGCGGGCGAGGATCGCCTGCGGCCGGCGAGTCGCGCGCCGAAGGTACGGCGTCGAAGTCTCGGAAGTAATGACGATCTTCGACGGGGCGGCCGTCCAGGTGTCGCTCACCCATGCGGTGACGCCGGTTACCCGCGCGGACCGGGGGGCGCGTTCTCCATGGTCACATTCGTACCTCCGTCCTCCCGATCAAGCCGAACAAGATCGTCCTCCCCAGGACTAATTGTCCGTCTAGTCCGTTATCCGGCGTAAGGCCGATTACATACCTTTCGTCGGCCAGTGGTGGCCATGCGCGCAGGTCCTGGACCGCGACGACGCGGCGTCGCATGGCATGTCGCGTACCTGCGGGGCGGCGTGGGTTCTGCCCGACATGTGCCGCCGTGGTCACCTCCACGCAGTCCTCACCGTCCGGTAGGGCGACCACGCCAAGGCCTCCGGCATCTCTACCTCGTCCGGTAACGCCTCGAATGCCACGCCCCGCCGGGTCAGGCCTGGCGGGGCGTCTTGATGCATGCACGAGCAACGTAGACCGCGCCCCCTAGTCGTCGATGCCGATCGCCTCGACGAGTTGTCGAAGACCTCGAATCCGTGAGGGTGGTTCCCGCCGGCGCATCTCCGTGACGATCTCCCGCGCCATGCCCTGATAAGGCAGCCAGCCGGGCGCCCGGCGATCGATCCGCAGCAGCGTCGACACGGCGTCCTCGTCGCGCTTGAGGGCGTACTGGGCGTGCGCCACGTCGAGCAGATGCCGGTTCCACCACGCGGTCGGCAGCGACGCCGAACGCGGAACCTCATCAGCGAGCCGCAGTGCCTTGCGCGGGTCCCCCAGCTCCACGGCGGACCGCACGGCGTGCATCGCGACGTTCGTCGGGCCAGATACCGTCCACTGGTCGATCCGGTCCTCCCCGATCCGCCGGCCGACCGCACTGGCGAGACTGATCAGATCGTCCACCATGGGCGCGTCGTCCTTCCGGGAGGCCACCATCACGCCGCGCTGCAGCAGCCCGCACCACACCGATAGCTCCTCCGGCGACGCCGAGGCGAATCGGGCAGGTTCGACCTCATCTGCGGCCTTGACGGTGACGTCCTCGGCGTCGTCGTGGCGGCCCTGACGGCTGTAAATCCACGCCCAGGTGTCGGCCGCACGGGCGACCGTCGCAGGGTCGCCCACGTTCTCCGTCGCGGCTTGTAGCCGGTCCGCTGCCACACACGCCAAATCTTCGGAGCGGATTCCGAGCAGCAGCATGGCCGCGAGCTGATACGCCTCGGCGAGCAACCGATAGGCGTCGTCTCCTGGGTCTTCCTGGGCGCGGATACGGGCGCCGTCGACGAGGCCGGGCAGAATCCGCGCCAGCATGACGTAGTCGCCGCGCTGGTGCAGCCGCCATGCCTCGTCAGCGCTCAGCCGCACTTCCGCCTCGGTCGGGAGTTCGACGAGTGGAGAGCGGCCGGCCGGCGTGAGCGCCCGGCGTAGCTCACCGATCCCCGCCCCGGCGTTCCTCGCATCGTTGGCGGTCGGCCCGTCGAGCAGCGCCGACACCTGCACGTCGAGTGCTCCGGCGATGGCCTGCAAGGTGGCAAGCCTGGTCTGTCGCCGCTGGTTTTGCTCGAGCTTGCGGATCAGATCGACGCTAACGCCTGCCCGGTCGGCAAGCTCCTGTTGGGTCTGGTGCCGTTGTCGGCGCACCTTCGCTACCCGCTCACCTATGGTCAGCCCGTCACCCATGGCTTCAGAGTAGGACAGCACGTCCCACCCCGATAGGCACTCACCGCGATGAAGCCAGGACACTCTGTCACTTCTACGTCCACGTCGACGCTTCTAGCGTGCTCAGCACGTCGACGCCGCACACCTCAGGGAGTGGCAGATGCACGCACAGGACGCGAACACCTCACCACCGATCGGCACCGTGAAGACGGTGGCCCTGCGACTCGCCCCGCTGCTCGAACGCCAAGGGCTGAACCTCGCCGTCAGCCGGGACGGCATCGTCGAGGCCCACAAGCCCGGCGACTCGCGGGCGCGACAGTCCCTCATACTCCGCCAGCACCAGGGCGGCCTGTGGTGGCACTGGAAGTGGCCCGGACCAACCCGCGAATCGCCGCCCGAGTACGAGCCGATGGTGCCCGCCGAAGACGTCGCTGAAGCGGCCCGCCGCCTCGCGAATGTCCTCCATGTGGCCGAGGTCGCCGGGGCCGAGCAGTGAGCCGCCGGTTCATCGCGCTGCTGGCCTGGCTGCTGTTCCGGCCCACCCCGCGTCGCCGTGTAGTGGTCGCCGACACGGCCACCGACATCCCGCCCTGTCCCGCCGACCCGAGCCCCCAGCAGCTCGCCGAGCTGCAGGACCGGTGCTCGCGGTGGTTAGTGATGTGGTGCTGGTACCGGCGGGAGTACATGGCCATCGCCCGGTTCGACACCGCGACGCCGATCCTGTTCGACGCGGACCCGCAGCGGCTGGTGTTCGCCTGCCGCGCGGCGGAGCTGGCGGTGGTGGCGTGAGCTACGACGAGGAGCTGCGCGGATTCCGGAAGGCCATGGACGAGTGGGTTCCGGTCGGCCACATGTCCCGCGATCAGGAGCTGCTGCAGCTCGCGCAGCTGATCGAGCGGTACCCGGAGCAGGCACGCGAGTCGCTGAGGCACTACGACGAGACCGCGGCCCGCCTGCGCAGTCGACATAGACGTGGGCGCGCGGCACGTAGATGAAATTTCGCCTCAGCTCGCCGCCGCGCGTCCACCCGAACTCCGTGCGGCCAGAGCACCCCCCCCCGAGGCCGCATGGGAAGGGGCCGCAAAGTTGAAACGCGATGCGTCTCGCGGGGAGAGCGCGCTCCCCGAGCGGCCCGGACGCCGGGCGGGGACTGAGCACCCCCGCCCGGCGGCCCCAGGCTCCCCGGCTGATCGGTCGGAGGAAACCGGTACGGCGACCGAGCCGTATCCCAAGGCTCTAGGGAGGAGCCAGATGACCTTAATCCTCGACAGGACGGCCGTGGCCGTCGCGCCCCAGGACCTCATCTCGCCCGAGCTGTTCGACCGGCTCGTCCGGCGCATCGTCAAGGACGAGCAGATCGAACAGCCGACGGCCGAGCGCATCATGGCCCAGGCGCTCGGGTTCCTGCAGGCGTGCGCCCTCAACCCCGGCGCCGGTCTGTCGCCCTCGCCGAGGGTCGACATCGGTTGGCACACGTTCGTCCTTCACACGAAGGACTACGCCGAGTTCTGCCAGCGGGTCGCGGGGCGCTTCATCCATCACGTCCCGACCGACGACCACAAGTGCAACGGCGCCTGCACGGGCGACGTCTCGCCCGGGGAGGGCGGTCCGATCGCCACGACGCTCGCCGCGATGCGCGCGGCCGGCATCCCGGTCGATGACGAGCTGTGGCAGGCGCACGCGGGCGCCTGTTCGCAGTGCCACCAGGGCTGCACCGACAGCCCGTGACATCCACCGCTCATGCGGCCCCAGGTCATATGCTCGGCGACCTGGGGTCGCCCCTATTCAGCGAGGAACGGTCATGAGACACGAATGGGACGCCCTGCCGCAAAGCGTCCGCACGGCCGTCGAGCAGCAGTGCGGGCTGGTGCTCAAGGCGGAGATACCCGAGATGGGATGCAGTTCGGAGTTCTCTGCCACGCTTCAGCTGCAGCACGGCCGGGTGTTCTGCAAGGGAATCCGAGCCGACAACGCGGCGGCGTGGATGCACCGCAACGAGGCGGCCGTGAACCCTCTGCTGCCCCGCGGCCTGGCGCCGCGGCTGCTGTGGCATCTGGAGGTCGACGGATGGCTGATGCTCGGCTTCGAGCACGCCGCCGGACGGCACCCGGATCTCTCGCCTGACTCGGACGACCTGGCGCCCGTTGCGGAGACGGTGGCGGCGTTCCAGCGGTTGCCCTCG
This sequence comes from Actinoallomurus sp. NPDC052274, assembly GCF_040679475.1. Lineage (NCBI taxonomy): Bacteria > Bacillati > Actinomycetota > Actinomycetes > Streptosporangiales > Thermomonosporaceae > Actinoallomurus > Actinoallomurus sp. NPDC052274. Next base: position 226,683 of record NZ_JBFAUT010000002.1, on the reverse strand, counting down.
TCCGCTGTGCCGAATCGCAGTATCTCGGCGCGCTGGTCCCGCCTGCCGGTGTGGCGGCAGTACGCCCAGGCCCCTCCGCCCGATCTGGACCCATGGGAGGCCGAGCACCTGCCGCGGCTCGTCGAGATGGAGGCGGCGGCGCACGAGCTGGTCGACGGGAATGCGCTGCTGCACACCGACCTACAGCCGGGGAACTTCCTCATCGAGGACGGAGAGGTGACGGTCATCGACTGGGCATGGGCATCGCGGGGCGCGGCGTGGGTGGACCCGGCGTTCATGGTGATCAGGCTGATGGCCGCCGGCCATTCGCCCGGGAGCGCCGAGTCGTGGGCGTCCCAGATTCCCGCCTGGCGGGAGGCGCCGACGACCGCGGTGACGGCATTCGCGGCCACGGTGCTGGGCCTGTGGGCGCACAAGACGCGGTCGGCGGCGGCCCGGCCGCACTCGGCGCAGCTGACCGCTGTCGCCCGGGTATGGGCACGACACCGCGTCGAGGCGGCCTGACTCCGAACTCGCCGAAGAACCCGCCCCACCGGCGGAATCGGCTGAGGCCGCCGCCGACAAGGCCGACGACTTCGATCGGCCCTGGCTCGGGCATCGGGCCCGCGCGGCGATGGCGGCATCGCCCCGCCCGCGATGGCCGCCCACGGCGTACCGAACGCTCGGCGACCGCGGTCCAAGACGGGGACAAAGCCCGCATGTCCGCACCATGGGTAGAGCCTTTGCCGAGCATCCGGCAAGGCCCCGCACGACCGCGCCAAGGAGATAACGGACGATCTCCACAGATCGCGAACCTGGGTCGCCCGGCTTCTTTCACCGGTGTCTACCCAGCGGAGAATCGTCTCCTCTGAGTGGACACCACCAGAAACGACGCCCCACCCGGCCGGCGCGGCACGCGCCCCTCGCCAACACAGACCGACCAGCACGTGATCCACCGCGCACGCCCTGGACGAGGAGTCCCGCGCCACTGCGATCCGCCGCCTGCCGGCCGCCGCGCTGACCTGATCTCCTCGGGAGGCGAGCGCACGGCGCACCCTGTGTGCCGGTATGCGTCCGCGCGCGAACCGCAGGCTCGAGCGGTTCGCGCGTGGAGGTCACGGATTCAGTTGTCGATCTCGGCTGGGCGGCGGTCGGTCACCGTGTCGGGGGCCGCGTGCCGAGGGCCGGCGGTGCGGGCGGCCGGGATGGCGGCGGCGACGAGCGCGGCCACGAGGGCGACGCCACCGCCGATCGCCAGGCCGCCGCGGAACCCGTTCTCGGAGGTGAAGGTGTAGCCGCCCATGGTGACGGTCAGCTGGGACAGGACCACGCCCATCACGGCGGCGCCGACCGAGGTGCCCAGCGACCGCATGAGGGTGTTGAAGCCGTTGGCCGCGGCGGTCTCGTTGAGCGGGACCGAGCTCATGATCAGGGCGGGCATCGCGCCGTACGCGAGGCCGACACCGCTGTTGATGATCATCATGGCGAGCATGAGGCTCCAGGCCGAGCCCATCAGCAGGAGCGACACGCCGTACCCGATGGCCAGCACGAGGACGCCGCTGATCAGGGTGAACTTGGGACCACGGGCGTTCGTGAGCTTTCCGCCCAGCGGGGACACGATCATCATCATGATGCCGCCGGGCGCCAGCCACAGACCGGCCGCGAGCATCGACTGGCCCAGACCGTAGCCGGTGGCCTTCGGGAACTGCAGCAACTGCGGCACGACCAGCATCGACGCGTACATGCCGAAGCCGACGAAGATCGAGGCCAGGTTCGTGAGCAGCACCCGGGGGCGGGCCGTCGTGCGCAGGTCGACGAGCGGCTCCCGGCTGCGCACCTCCCACACCCCCCAGGCGAGCAGGACCACGACGGCGGCGGCGAACAGGCCGAGGGTGGTGCCGGACGTCCAGCCCCAGTCGGCGCCCTTGGAGACCGCCAGCAGCAGGCAGACCAGCCCGATGCCGAGTCCGATGGCGCCGGGGGCGTCGAAGTGCTGACCCTTGGCGCCGGCCGGCACGTTCGGGATCAGGAACCAGATCAGGATCGCGACGAGCGCGGCCAGCGCGGCCGAGGCCCAGAACAGCACGCGCCAACTGGCGTACTCGGCGACGGCGGCGGCGATCGGCAGGCCCAGACCGCCGCCGATCCCCATGGACGCGCTGACCAGCGCGATGGAGGAGCTGAGCTTCTCGCGCGGGACCACGTCGCGCAGCAGCGCGATGCCGAGCGGCACCATGCCCATGCCCATGCCCTGGAGGCCGCGCCCGACGATCATCGGGACGACCGAGGAGGACAGCGCGCACACCACCGAGCCCGCGACCAGCGGCACCGAGCACACCAGGAGCATCGGGCGCTTGCCCACCAGGTCGCCCAGGCGGCCGAAGACCGGCACGCAGACGGCCCCCGCCAGCAGCGTGACAGTGATCACCCATGCGGCGTTCGAGGAGGTGGTGTGCAGGATCTTCGGCAGGTCCTGGATGAGCGGCGTGACCAGCGTCTGCATGATCGCTGCCGTGATGCCGGCCAGGGCCAGCGTGGTGACCACGCCGCCCGCGTGGGCCGCGTGGGTATCGACCGCGGGGCGGCCCGCGGGCTGGGAGGCGTCCAAGGGGGCTCCTCAAAGTTCACTCGTCATCGATGTGCATCATGCACATGGCTTGCATGATACACACGATGTGTATGGCGCAAGTCACTGTGAGAGGATGGTGACGGGCCGCTCTCCGGAGGTGGCGCGCCGAGCGGCCGGGGCATGGACCAGGAGCGGAGGCAGATGAGCAGGCCCACATACGACGTCGAGTACGAGCAGATGCTGCTCAGCCGGCACGGGCTCCGCCAGCACCGCGCCGGCGCGCTGGACCGCAGCGCCTACGTCCTGCTCAGCCGCATCCGTGTGCAGGGGCCGATGTCGATCAGTCAGCTGAGCGACGCCTTCGGGCTCGATTTCTCGACCCTGCAACGACAGACCACCGCGGCCATGCGCGCCGGCCTGGTGGAACGCATCCCCGACCCCGAAGGCGGCATGGCCCGCAAGTTCCGCATCACCGACAAGGGCGAGCAGATGCTCAACGAGGAGCGCGAGAGCCTCGTCGGCGGCCTGGACAAGGTCATGTCGGACTGGTCGGACGAGGACATCGCCGCCTTCGCCGCGTACCTCCGCCGCTTCAACACCGGCATCGAACGCCTCAGCGGCCGTCCCTGGCCCCGACCCTGAGCGGGGCCCGAAACGCCGGACCGGCCGCCGGGAGTCCGGCGGCCGGTCCGTTCACCGCATGGGTCAGCCGACGCGGCCGAGGCGGACGCCCACCTGCGCGTCCTTGCCGCCCACTCCGAGGGTCGAGGCCCCGATGGTCGCCGAGCCCGTTCCGGTGACACCGCTCGCGGTGCCCTTCAGCAGGCTCACCGCGCCGTCGGTGCCGTTCTCCTTCGGCGCGCCGGCGATCAGGTCGGCGTAGCCGTCGGTGTTGACGTTCAGCATGGTGACCGTCCAGCCGAACGCGTCGTTCTTCTCCGCGGCGCCGGGCACGCCGGGGAAGCTCTGCGACACGGCCTGCGCGCCGGTGCCGGTGAGCCCGGACGCGGAGCCGTACAACACGACCGCCTCGCCGGCGTGCGCCTGAGAGCTGACGGTGCGGTACGGCACGCCGACCGCGAGGTCGTACTTGCCGTCCTTGTTCACGTCGCCCGCCGACAGCGAGTAGCCGAACCGGTCGCCGGCCACCGCCGCGCCCGGCACGCCCGAGGTGCTCTGGGTGATCGTGGTGGTGCTCGACAGGGTGGCGTTCGCGTCGCCCTTGTAGACGGTGACGTGGCCGCCCTTGCCGGCGCTCTCGTCGGCGCCGCCCGTGGCGATGTCCGCGTAACCGTCGCCGTCGAAGTCGGCCACGGCGAGGCTGTCCACCCGGGTGGTGGCCGAGCCGGCGAGCGAGATGTCCGTCGTCGTGAAGTTCCACAGATCGAAGCCGGACGTGGGGGCGGCGGTGGCGATCCAGCCCAGGGCCAGCTCGGCCTTGTTGTCGCCGTTGACGTCGCCGATGGCCGGGATCAGCGCGGTGAAGCTGCGCGCCGCCGCCGCGGAGGCGGCGCCCTTCTTCCCCGCTTGGACCTGGTGCGGCCTGCCGGACGGGCTGAAGCGCTGCGCCTTGACCTGCGCGGTCGTCGAGGCGGAGCTGTAGGTCCAGAAGTAGCCGTCGCCGGGAGCCGTGTCGACCCAGTCGGTGTCGCCGTCGCCGTCGAGGTCGCCCGCCGCCAGCGCGTACCCGAAGCGGTGATTCGCCCCGGCGTACCCCGACGGCTCGGAGATCGCGTCCGAACCCGATCCGGTGAGCCCGGACTTCGAGCCCCAGAGGATCGTCTCCGAGCCGGCGTTCGCGCCCGCGGAGGTGTCCTCGTCGGGCGCTCCGATGAGGAGATCGGCGTAGCCGTCGTGATCGTAGTCCAGCGACGCGACCGAGTAGCCGAAGTGGTCGCCGGCCTCGGCGGCGCCGGGCACCCCGCTGCTGTTCTGGCTGAAGACCTGCTTCTTGCCCGTGTTCAGGCCGGCCGATGAGCCGTACACGATGGTGACGAAGCCGGCGCCGGCGTGGCCGCTGACCGTGCCGTAAGGGTTGCCGAGCGCGAGATCGGGATAGCCGTCGCCGTTGAAGTCGTACGGCCGGACGACCTTGAGGGGCGCTGCCGCCCTGGGGAGGGGAGACGCGTGGGCGACGCCGGCCAGCCCGGCTCCGATCGCCGTGATGGCGGACACCGCCAGGGCACGCGTGACACCAGTTCTCAAAGAGCCTCCTAAGAACCGCCGCGGCGGAGAGAACGCGCGGCAGAGAGGGGACGCTTTGAGTTAAGAACCGGTTTACCTTGGGGCGTACACGGCTAGTGGCCGTACTGCGGGTAGCCGTAGCCGACGACGTAGTCCTTGCTGCGGGTCCGGATCTTCACGGCGTCGTCGGTGTTTCCCTCGACGGTCTGGATCGTGCCGTCGTGGTCGTCCTTGATGACCAGGCCGACGTGGTCGATGCTGCCGGTGTCCTTGCCGCCGTTCCAGGAGAAGAACACGACGGCGCCGGGCTTGGGAACGTCGCCCCAACGGCCCTGATCCTTGAACCACCTGGCGTGCGCGGGGGTGAACGCGTCGCCGCCGATGCCCTTGACGCCCGCCTTGGCGCCGACCCAGGTGACGAACATGTCGCACCAGGACGCATTGGCGTAGTCACTGATCGACCCGCCGTCGCGCGCCACCCCGGCCTTGGCGTACGGCGAGGCCATGAACCACTGGTTGAACTTGCTGCCGCCGGCGGCGTTCTCGGTGGTGCCGACCTGGGACAGGGCGACCTTCAGCGCGTCGTCGGCGGTGGCCGACCTGTGCAGCCGAAGGCCGATCAGGACCGCCGCGAGCAGAATGATCACGGCCATGGCGACCGCCGCGACGCCTGCGAGAGGGTTGACGAGACGTCCTCGGAAAGGGATGCGTCCGCATCGAGGGGCTGGGGACACGGGATAACTCCTTGCGGCTTCCACCTCAGGCGACACGGTTCGTCCGTCCGCGGGCGCCTTGGCCGACGAATGGCGCGCCGCACCCGGCACGCCAAAACGCATATTGCAAGATAGCAAGCCCGACCGCGATATCGGTGAACCCTGTTTCTCGCCATAACAAAGAGGAAAATGAAACCGCTGTTATCGATGTGACTCCTGAGATCGGTCGTGGAACCGGGCACTGATATCGGCCGGATTTCCGGGGAACGCCGGGTTAGGGGGGTGAGGCCATGAGGTCGCTCAAGTTCCGGGCGCTCGTCACCATCGATCCGTCCGCCGAAGAGGAATGGGATCGGGAGAGCCCGACCCGGCCGCTCGCCGTACGCGCCCATCAGCACGAGCCGGAACGGCTCCGGTCCTTCAACGCGATGGTCTCCACGGAGGATCAGGAGCCGCTACGGCCGGGCGACACCTATCACCTGGTCACCCTGACGGTGACCGACGAAGAGGCGATGGAGTTCCTGACGCCCGGCGAGCACTTCGAGCTGTGGGAGCACCACAAGGTGGGCCACGGCGTCATCTCGCGCAGGGTCGTCATCTAGCCCCTGTCTCCTGCGTTGATCTCGGCCTTCAGCCGCCCAGCTCGACCGCGCGGCGTACGTCGCCGGCGTAGGCCTCGGGCTGCTCCCATGCGGCGAAGTGGCCTCCGGCACGGTGTTCCACGTGATCGCGAACGTTCAGGAACGCCTCGGCGTAGCTTCGCGGCTCCGGCTTGATGTCGCGTGGGAACACCGAGAGCACGGTCGGCGTGTCGATCCGGTGATCGGGGAGGGCGACCGGTTCGGCATAGGTGGCGAAAGAGGTGCCGATCGTGCCGGTGATCCAGTAGGCGGTGACCCAGGTGAGGAGCTCGTCCGTGGTGAAGGCGGCCTCGTCGGACCAGGATTCCAGTTTCTCGACGATCCACGCCGCGAGGCCGGCGGGTGAGTCGCCGAGGGCGACGGCGAGCGTGTTCGGCCGCGTCGACTGCTCCGCGATGTACCCGCCCTCGGTCCGGAACCACTGCGCCGCCCGGCCGAGGTAGGCCGCCGCGTCGGGCGCGAGCTTCGCCGGGTCCGCCGTGAGCGCACGCTGCGGGGCGATGTTCGTGAGGTGCAGGGCGGCCACCCTGTCCGGGTGCTCGGCCGCGAGGATCTCCGCGACGGCGCCACCCACGTCGCCGCCGGACACCGTGTACCTGGGGTAACCGAGCTCTTCGAGAGCGGCCGCGACGATCCCGGCGATCCGGTTGACCGACATACCGGGACTGGTGAGCGGGGCCGCGAACGGGAAGCCCGGCAGAGCGGGAACCACCACATGCAGGTCCGCGAGCAGAGGCAGGACGCGTTCGAAGCGCAACACCGAGTCCGGCCAGCCATGCAGCAGCACGACGACCGGAGCGCCGGGATCCGCGGACCGCTGGTGGATCACACGCAGGTCGGTGTCGCCCGCCTGAACCGTCACCCAGGGGAACTCACCGATGCGGCGCTCGTGAACGCCCCAGTCGTACCCGTTCGCCCAGCGTTCGAGCAGTTCGCCGAGGCGAGTGCCGCTGATGCCGCGCGTCCCGTCGTCAATCCACGGGGTCGTGACGCGCCGCGTCCGCCGGAGTCGTTCCCGCAGGTCCTCGTTCATGTGTATCAGCGTACACATGATGTGTATGCTCGTACACATGCCCTCGCGCAACGCGGCCGCCACCAGGCAGCGGATCCTGGAACACGCGCGCAGCCAGTTCGCCCGGCACGGATACGCGGCGAGCACCGTCAAAGGCGTGGCCGACGCCGCAGGCGTGTCGCCCAACCTCATCACGCGCTATTTCGGCGGCAAGGACGGCCTGTTCCTGGCGGCGACCCGGGTGGAGATCCCGGTGTCGACCTCCTTCGACGGCGACCGTTCCACGCTGGGTTCGCGCCTCGCGGCGAGCATCGTCCAGCGCTGGTTCGGCGCACCCGGGGAGGATCCGCTGCTCGTGCTGCAACGCGCGTCCGGCGAACGCCCGGAGGCGGCGGAGGCGCTGGCCGCCTTCCTCGACACCAACTCGCTGGAGCCGCTGCGCCGCTACCTGCGCGACAGCGGCCTGGACGACGCGGACGCCCACAGCCGAGCCGCGGCGATCGACGCCTTCGTGCTCGGCGTCTCGACCCGCCGCCGGGTCCTGCGTTCCGAACTCGGCGACCCCGCTCAGCTCCAGGCCTGGCTGAGCGCCACCATCCAGCGCCTCGCCGACGGGTGACGCGTGACGACGCTCAGTGGCTACCGCGCCTTCATCACGCCGCACGGAGACGAGAACGACACCTGCCTGGTCCGGGTCTCTACCGGGACCACCCCGACAACGACGACCGGTGAATGATCGAGATGGTGTACCTCGTGGTGGAGGGGAGCCCCTCCACCACGAGGCTGTGCTCGATGGCGACCGGCCTCGCCGGTTCGGCGGCCGCCGCGCTACGGCGGTCCTGAGTCGCGCCTCATCCCGTACGCGGCCGGCCGGCCTCCGGGGCGTTGAGCCGGGACAGGAGCGCGTTGTACGCCTGGAGGGCCGCGTCGTCCTCGTCGACGTCCGCGCTGGCCCGCAGGCGGGCCCGGTCGGCCTCGCCCGTACCGGGCGCGGCCTCGTCTCCGGTGGCGGCGAGGGTGGCCTGCCGGACGGACTCGAAGAACCGGCCCGCCTTGGCCGCCTCCGGGGACCGGTCGAACAGCCAGCGGCACATCACGATGATCGTCATGACGAACATCAGGCCGTCGCCGCCGATCCACATGGCCGCGCCGCCGCCGTGGATGTCGGCGAGCGGGCCCGGTCCCCAGGACGGGTGCATCCGGGCGTACGCGGGGAAGGGCGGTTCGGTCGCCTGCAGCAGGACGATGCCGACGATCGTGTCGGCCGACATGCCCATGAACAGGGCGAACAACCGCAGTGGGTAGGACAGCTCGCGGGGCGGCGCGTCCTGGGTCAGCAACTGGGAGAAGTAGAGGTACCCGCCGCCGACGTACAGCACGTGCTCGAGCGCCATCAGGGCGGGCGAGCTCATCATCGCGTCCATGAACCCCGACAGGTGCACACCGAACAGCACGCCCGCGTAGACGACGAGTCCGGTGAGCGGTGAGGTCAGGAACGCCGCGGCCTTCGACTCGCGGATCCGCTCGACGCGCTCGTGGGCGCGGCCACGGGTGGCCGCCCGCAGCAGGCTCAGCGGGTGCCCCAGGCACAGCAGCCACGGCACCACCATGATCAGCATGAGGTGCTGGATCATGTGCACCCAGAACAGTCCCCCGTCGCCGTACACGGCGGGACTGCCCATGAGGGCGGCGACGGCCACGGCCAGGCTGGCGGTGAACGCCGCGGTACGGGCCACGGGCCACGCCCTGCCGTTCCGCCGTGCCGCGAGCACCCCGGTGAGGTAGAGGGCCAGGGCCGCCGCCACGAGGACGGCGGTGACGGGCGCGAACCGCCAGGTGGTCAGGGCTCGCGCCCACGTGAGGGGCGCCAGCATGTCGTGCATGCCGTTCATGCCGTTCATCAGAGTGACTCCATGAGGTCCTGGCCGAGGTGGCGCCCCGGCCGGCAGCCGCGCGGGACCGCGAACAGGGCGCTGGAGGTGTGCCGGATGAACCGGCTGAGGTCGTCGGCGAGCGCGAGACGCTGCTGGATCCGGGTGAAGCCCATTCCGGGGTCGGACTGGAACGCCATGAACAGGAGTCCCGCGTCCGGACTCCCGTCCGGTAGCACGCCGTCGAAGTAGGAGAACCCCTTGCGCAGGATGACGGCGCCGTCGTTCGACTCCGGAGCCGCCTGCCGTACGTGGGCGCCGGGCCCGATGGCGAGCCCGCCGTCGGGATGCTGCGCGGCCAGGTCGAGCGGCGTGAACTCCGACCCGCCCGACAGGGGCGCCCCGGTGTCCTTCCGCCGCCCGACGATCTGCTCCTGCCGGCTCCGGGAGAGCGTGTCCCACTCGTCGAGCAGCATGCGGATGCGGCGGAAGACCAGGTAGCTGCCGCCGCGCATCCACGCCGGGTCGCCGGCCGGGCCCACGAAGATGTTCCGGTCGAACCCGGCGTCGCCCGGCCGGGGGTTCCCGCTGCCGTCGAGCTGGCCCATGAGGTTGCGCGGGGTGGCGGCCCGGCCGGTCACCACACCGTCGCTCGTGCTGAACCCGCTCATCTGCCAGCGAACGTGCGCGGCCCCTCGCGCCAGCCGGGTGAAGGTCCGCAGGGCGTGCGCGACGACGATCGCGTCGTCGGCGGTGAAGAGGACGCCGAGGTCACCGCCGCTGCGTCCCTCGTCGATCTCGTCCCGGGGGAACGACGGCAGCGGGGCGAGCGCGGCGGGCACCGGCGCGCCGAGGCGGCGGAGCAGGGACGCGCCGAACCCGACCGTGACGGTCAGCGAGGCGGGCCCGTAGCCGGTCGTCATCGCGTCATCGCCGGGCGCCGGCCGGCCGGCGGTCAGCCGCCTGGCCGCGTCGGTCCAGGCACGCAGCAGGGCGGTCAGGCCGGCCGCGCGCACCTTCGGCTCGACGTCGAAGGCGGCGAACCAGCCGTGCGCCGCGTACGGGGCGAGGATGCCGGCCTGGTGGTCGCCGTCGAACGGGATCCGGCGCTCGCCCCGTTCCCGGGCGGGCTCCCCCGCGACCGCCGCGGCGGCGCCGGCGCCCACGGTGGCCGCGGCGGCGGCGCCGACCAGCGAGGTCACCGTGAGCAGCCGGCGCCGGCTCACCGTACGGTCCGCGCCGACGTTGCCGGGCCGGTCGGGTGAGCCCGTCACCGCGCCGCCTCCGGCCGGTGGCCCACCGGCTCGACCGGAGCCTCGACGGTGATCGACGGGGACCGGCGGAACCGCAGCGTGAGCCGTACGTGGTCGCCCTCCCGCAGCGTCCGCACCGGGTGCTCGAGCATCACGTGGTACCCGCCGGGCGCGAACGTCAGGCGTCCGTGGGCGGGGACGGGCACCCGGTCGACCATCCGCATCGTCTGCCCGGTGCTCTGGTGCATCATCGCCTCGGCGGAGACGTCCGCGGTGACGCCGGTGAGCTCGTCGCCGGTGTCCCCGGAGTCGGTGACGGTGAAGTACGCGGCGGCGACGTCCGGTGAGGCCGGCCGGGGCACGTACGCGCCGGTGACCTTCAGCCGGGGCCCGCCGGGCTCCGACGAGCAGGCGGCCACCGTGACGGCCGTCAGCAGCAGGAACGCCGCGGCGCGTGGACCGGCGGTCACGCCCCGCCGCCCTGGGCGGTCGCGGCCGGCATGCGGGCCAGCAACTTGGTCAGGTCCGCGGCGAAGTCGCGGGAGGACACGCCCGCCGTCCACACGACGTGGGCGAGGTGGTCGGTCCCGAACGGCAGCACCTCCGCGCCGTGGCCGACCTCGTAGTCCGCGCCGGTCCGCTTGGGCTGTTCGATGGCGATCCCCACCGACTTCGCCGCCGCCTGGATCTTGGCGTAGTCGCCGGTCAGGCCGATGAAGGACGAGTTGAAGGAGGCCAGCCAGGACCGCAGGACCTTCGGGGTGTCCCGCCACGGGTCCGTGCTGATGAACACGACGGCGATGCGGGCCTGCTGCGCGGGGGTGAGGAGCCGCAGCGCGCCGGCGAGGTCGGCCATCGTGGTCGGGCACACGTCGGGGCAGTGGGTGTAGCCGAAGTACACCAAGGTCAGCTTGCCCTTGGTGGCCTCCTTCAGGTTCACGGGCGCCCCGGAGACGCCGGTGAGGGTCACGTCGGGCTCGCGCAGCGCGGTGCCGAGCGTCGCGGCGTGCAGGTCGGAGGCGGGTGTGGAGATCCGGACCGGCGGTGACGACCGGTCGCCCGACGCTCCGGCGCACCCGGTGGCCGCCGCGGCCAGGACGAGGGACGCGGCGATCAGCCGGGAGGGACGGGCGAAGGGTCGGGTACGGGCGTTGGCGCGGCGCGGTCGCGCACTGCGCCGGGTGAAGGCAGAAAACGGCATGACAGGTCCTCGGGAAGGGCGGACGAGATCGGCTCTGGGACCACGGCGGACCCGGAACGCCGCTCAGGCGGCCCGGAACGGCAGGCCCGGAACACCGCTCAAGCGGTCCGGAACGGCAGGTCCGGAACGCCGCTCAGGCGGTCCGGATCGGTGGGTTCGATCCCCGGCCTCGGCCGATGTCGGCTGCGTGTTCCGCCTCCGAGCGATCTCCAAGCCGGCGTCAACCCGCCGCGGTCACAGCGAGACGGGTGGGTTCACGACGCTCGTACGCGGGCGGCCCCCGGCGCACCACGGTGTGACGCAGGGCGCCGATCTGCGGCCGTGGGCCCGTTCGAGAGCCGTCGCCGGCCTGCGCTCCGCCGGGCCGCGGGGTGATCGAGACGCCCAGGAGCAGGGCGAGCACCCGGAGGGCGGGGGCGAGCAGCAGCCGGGTCATCGCGGTGAGCGCGCGCCACGCGGCCCGCTCACCGGCCGACAGCCAGACCGCGACCAGCACACCGGCCAAGAGGTGCGCGATCAGCATTCCCCAGCCGCCGTGGGCCGTGGCCGACCGGCCGGGTCCGGGAGCGAGGTGGTGCATGCCCGGCATGTGCGTCCGCGAGGTGTCCCACTCCGCGGCGGGTCCGGCCGAGACCGCGCTGAACCACAGGTGCAGGCCGCCCTGGACGACCTCGACCGCGAGCAGGAGCCACCACACCGATCGCCGCCGGTCGGCCAGGAAGTACCCGACGCCGGTCAGCACCGCGAAGGCGCCCGCGCCGGCGTACGCGGGCAGCGGCCGCGGATGCATCAGCCCGTGCGCCGCCACGGACAGCATGACGCACACCGCGGCGAAGACCCCGGCGCGCATCAGACGGAACCATGCTGGAGGGCGCACGACTTCACAATAACTACAAGCCGTAGTACATCGACCGCACCCTCGGCCCTCCGCCCGGCCTTTGGCATGGTGGGGGTATGGGCAGCCCCAGTTCGCCGGGGGTGCCGTCGCGACGACTACCCCCTCGGCCGGAAAGCGCCGCGATGGCCCGACGATTCGTGCGGTCGGCGCTGCACGGTGTCGCGCCGGATCTGGTGGACACCGCGCAACTGCTGGTCAGCGAGCTGGTGACCAACGCGGTCATGCACGCGCGGACCGAGATCGAGGTGCGGGCCCGCAGCATCGCGGACCGGGTCCAGGTGTGGGTCAGCGATCACCGGCCGAGCCGCGGGCTGGTGCCGCACCAGCGCCATCCGTACGCCGGCACCGGATGGGGCCTGGCACTGGTCGAGAGTCTGGCCTCCAGTCACGGCGTGCAGATCGGGGAGGACCGCAAGACGGTCTGGTTCGAACTGTGGCCCGAGACCCCGCCACCACCGACCTCCGAATGGGACACCACGTCGTGCGCCGGCCCGACGGTGACCGTGCGGCTGATCGACCTGCCGCACGCGCTGTACTCGGCGGCACGGCAGCACCGGGACGCGCTCCTGCGTGAACTGCTGCTCATCGGCTCCGCCGGAGATCCGATCGGGGTGCCCGTACGGGCGGACGACCTTCTCGCCGCGCACGACATGAGCAACGCGATCAGCGCGGGCATGGGCGCCGCGGTGGGCAGGAGGCTCTCCGACGCCGACACGATCTCCGTCCTCGTGGCGATCCCGGCGGACTCCGCCGGGGATCTGGTCGTCTTGCGCCGAGTACTCGAGATCGCCGACGGCGCGGCCCAGCAGGAGAGTCTGCTCACGCTCCCGGCCCTCCCACAGATCCGCGCCTTCCGGCGGTGGCTGCTCGATCAGATCGCCGACCAGGTCGCGGGTGAGCACCCCACCGCGTGGACGCTGGCCCCCGGCACGCCGAGTGGCAGGCCCCTCGAGCTGGCTCCGTGGGACGTGAGCGACCTGCAGACCAGCGCCGTCCCCACGATCGCGGCCGACGACGGGAACCGGATCATCGCGGTCAACGGTCCCGCGGCGGACCTGCTGGGCTGGCAGGCGGACGATCTCGTCGGGCGGCGGATCACCGTACTGATCCCCGAGCACCTGCGGGAGCGCCATATCCGGGCGTTCAGTTCGCTGCTGCTCACCGGCCAGCCTCGCGTCCTGGGCCACTCCATACCGCTCCCGGCGCTGCACCGCGACGGCCGGCTGATCCCCATCCGCCTCAACATCCAGACCCAGGAGGCGGTCGACGGCCGCACCGTGTTCGTCGCCCAGCTCACCCCGAGGACGGCCGTACCGGCCGCGCCACGCGCTCCGCGGGAACACCGGCACACGGCGCGACCGGAGTTCGGCGCGCGTTACGTGTCGACCGTTTCGAAGCGGGCGGACCGAACCGGCGATGACGAGACGGGCAGAGCGGCGATGGAGCGGCTGTCCCTGCTGGCCGACACCGGAAGCGCGCTGAGCAGCACCCTGAATCTCAAGGAGGGGCTGCTCCGGGTGTGCAAGGTCCTGGCTCAGCGGCTGGCCGACTGGTGCGTGGTGGACCTGCTGGCCGAGCACGGCCACGTGGACCGCGTCTGCGTCGTCCACCGCGACCCGACGGCGCTGGCCTCCGGGGTGTACATGGGCCGCCTCCCACCGGTGTCCGAAGCCTCGCGGGGCCCCCTCCCCCGGGTGCTGCGCGGCGCGGGTCCGCTGCTGCTCACCGACTTCCCCCCGCCGAGCCGGGCGGCGAGTCCCCTGGACGCCCGCAAACTGGAGCTGTTCGAGCAACTGGGCGGGAACAGCGCCATCATCGCGCCGCTGCGGGCCCGCAGGGAGGTCCTCGGGGCCCTGACCGTGGTCCGTACCAATGCCGAGCACCCCTTCACCGAAGCGGACCTCCCCCTGGTCTCCGACCTGGTCCGCGGCATCGCGCTGGGCGTGGACAACGCCCGCCTGTACCAGGAGACCCGGCACACCGCCGAACGCCTCCAGCGCTCCCTGCTGCCGGACCTGCCGCGCATCGAGCACCTTCGGCTGGCCGCCCGCTACGCGCCCTCCACCACCACCGCCCAGGTCGGCGGGGACTGGTACGACGCGTTCGTCCTGCCGGGCGGCGACACCGTGCTGGTGATCGGCGACGTCACCGGCCACGACCTGCGGGCGGCCGTCGCCATGAGCGCCCTGCGGAACATGCTCCGCGGTATCGCGGTCGACCGCCGGCAACCGCCAGGGGACGTTCTGCGCCGCCTGGATCTGGCGAGTCAGACCCTGTACCGGCGCGCCACCGCGACCTGCATCTACGCCCTGGTCAAGGGCCCCACGGGCGGCCCGTGGTACCTGCACCACGCGTCCGCCGGGCACCTGCCGCCGCTGCTGACCACCGCCGAGGGCGACACCCGCTACCTCGAGGAAGGCGCCGGGCTGCTGATCGGCATGGACCCGGACCTGCCGCGCCCGTCCGCGTGCGATCCGCTGCCGGCCCACTCCACCCTGCTGCTGTTCACCGACGGCCTGATCGAACGCCGCGGGGAGTCCCTCGACGACTCCCTGACCAGGCTTCGGCAGCACACCGCCGCCCTGGCGCGCGCCCCCCTCGACGCCTTCTGCGACGACCTGCTCATCGGACTCGGCGCCCACGGCGCCGACGACGTCGCCCTGCTCGCCCTCCGCACCGTCCCACCGGCCTGACCCGCCACCGCGCGCGTCATCGGGCCGCCTCCGCGTCCGCGACGACGACCAGCTCGCCGCGGGTGTGGGAACCCGCCAGGTCCTGGTGGGCGCGCACCGCGCCGCTCAGCGGGTACGCGCGGGTCACCGCGTCGGGCGGCGTGCAGGTCGCCGCGATCACGTCCTCCCCCTTCGGCGCCGGGTTCACCACCGCGTCCACACCCTGGGGATGACGGCGCAGCACCTCCTCGATCAGATCCGTCCGCAGGTGATCGACCGGCGGACCACCGGTTCGACGAGCACACGGTGCTCATCGGGTATTCGGGAGGCGCCGCGCTGCTCCTCGCGCTCCTGGAGCACATCGACGTGACGGTGGCGCAGGCGATCCTCGTCGCCGGATACTCCACGAGGCCCGACACCGGTGAGGAGCCCGTCCTCCAGGAGACCTACGACTGGGCCGCGATCAGGGCCCACGTCCGCGACCCGTACTCCATCAACTCCCGCGTCGACCCCTACGGCTGCGACGACCGGCAGGGCCGGGCGATGTTCGACCGGCTCGGCGGTACGCAGATCGTCCGCGACGACGGGCACTTCGGCGACCACGACCAGCCGTACGACACCTTCGAGCTGCTCGACCGGCTCATCGTCGGCTGGAACCGCTCAGTTCAGGCCGTCCAGGAGCAGGTCGAGGCCGATGATGAACTGGTCGCGGTCGTCGTGGTCGCGCAGGTCCGCGGTGGCGCGCGTCAAGAAGGGGTAGTCGGCGGGGTCGAGCCTCTCCCACTGCTCGGCGGTCCGGGCGAGGAAGGCGTCGCGGCTGGTGGTCGCGCCGACGACGGTGCCGGGGGCGATGATCTGGGCGCTGACGCCGGTGATGTAGTAGCAGATCGCGGTGGCGACCGCGAAGTGCCGCTCGGCGGGCAGCCCGGTTCGCGCGACAAGGGTGCCGATCCTGTCCAGCAGGCGCAGCGCGTTGGCCAGCGTGGGAGGCGCGGTGACGTGGGAGGCCGCCCACTGGTGCCGGTCGAGGGCGTCGAAGACGGCGATGGCGAGCGCCCGCAGCCCGGCGCGGGCGCCGCCCGCGGGCTCCGGGGCCGCGGCGAGGGCGTCGCCGAGCACCTGATCGGCGGCCAGGGCGACGAGCTCGTCCTTGTTCGCCACGTGCCAGTACAGGGCCCCGGAGCCGGTGTTCAGCCGTTCGGCCAGCAGCCGGAAGGTGAGGCCTCGTTCGCCGCGCTCGTCGAGCAACGCGATGGCGGCGCCGACGACGACCTCTGGTGAGAGGGCGTCGGCACGCCCCCCGGCAGGCGCTCTTCCTCGCGTCCGTGGCATGTCCCCCATTTTGACACATCGTGGAACGCTGCTCCATATTGTTTATGGAACTTCGTTCCATAAGGGTCCCCGGGCAGGCGCCCGGCGCTCCGGCCGTGCAGCGAACTGGAGGAACACCATGCGCACGCCTGTCACGATCATCGGCGCCGGCCTCGGCGGCCTCACGCTCGCCCGCGTCCTGCACGTCCAAGGCATCGTGGCCACCGTCTACGAGGCGGAGCCCTCCCCGACGGCGCGCGCACAGGGCGGGATGCTCGACATCCACGATCACAACGGCCAACCGGCTCTTCAGGCGGCCGACCTCATCGAGGAGTTCCGCGGCCTCGTCCTGGAGGGCCGCCAGGCGGCACGGGCCCTCGCCCCGGACGGAACCGTTCTGCTCGACGAACCCGACGACGGCACGGGTGGACGCCCCGAGGTGATGCGCGGCGAACTGCGCCGGATGCTGATCGACTCTCTCCCGGCCGGCACCGTCCGGTGGGGCCACAAGGTCAGCGGCGCCCGCGCCCTCGGCGACGGCCGCCACGAGGTGACCTTCGCCGACGGCACCTCCGTCGTCACGAGCCTGCTGGTCGGCGCGGACGGCGCGTGGTCACGGGTCCGGCCGCTGCTCTCCGACGCCACTCCCGAGTACGTCGGCATGTCGTTCGTCGAGACCTACCTGTTCGACGCCGACACCCGGCACCCGGCCGGCGCGAAGGCGGTCGGCGGCGGGGCGATGTACGCGCTGGCGCCGGGGAAGGCGATCCAGGCTCACCGGGAGACGGGCGGGACCCTCCACACCTACGTGGCGCTCCGCAAACCGCAGGACTGGTTCGCCGGCATCGATTTCACCGATTCACCCGCGGCCACCGCACGGATCGCGCAGGAGTTCGACGGCTGGGCACCGGAGCTCACCGCGCTGATCACCGACTGTGACACCGCACCGGTCCTGCGCCCCCTCAACACCCTGCCCGCCGCGCACCGGTGGGATCGGGTGCCGGGGGTGACCCTGCTCGGCGACGCCGCCCACCTCATGCCCCCGTCCGGCGAAGGCGCCAACCTGGCCATGTACGACGGCGCGGAACTCGGCAAGGCCCTCGCCGCGAACCCCGACGACGTCGAGGCCGCGCTCGCCGAATACGAACAGGCCCTGTTCCCCCGCAGCGCCGCGGAGGCCGCCGACGCCGCCCACCTCCACGAACTCATGTTCGGCGACGACGCCCCGTACGGCCTGCTCGAATTCTTCGCGGGCGGCGAGCCGGCCTAGGGCGTACGTGGTGGTCGATCTGTGACGGCGAGGGGTCGTGCCGGATGCTCGGGAAAGGTCCCACCCGTGGTGGTGACATGTGGGCCATTGCCCTCGTTCTGGGCTGCGGTCGCCGAGCATTCGGTACACGTCCTAGCGGCGACGAGCCCCGAGGGGCGTGGCCGGAATACGCGCCGCCCCACTGCGTCCGATGGCGTCCCAGCAAAAGATTCAGGGCCGTCAGACCTGGTGGTCTGACGGCCCCGTTCGGCCGGTTCATGTCAGGCCTTGTTGAAGGTGTTCCTGGCCCAGAGGTAGGAGAGGGCGGCGATGCCGACGCACCAGGCGGTGGCGATGGTGGCACTGTTGCCGATCGGGGTGCCCAGCAGAAGGCCGCGGACTGTCTCCATGATCGGGGTGAAGGGCTGGTATTCGGCGAACCAGCGCAGGACGGTGGGCATGGAGTCGGTGGGGACGAAGCCGCTGCCGAGAAAGGGCAGCACGATCAGGGGCATGGGGGCGTTGCCGGCGGCCTCGGGGGTCGAGGATTTGAGGCCGAGTGCGACCGACAGCCAGGTGATGGCCAGGATGAACAGGGTGAGCATGCCGGCGGCGGCGAGCCATTCGACCGGGGTGGCGTTGGGACGGAAGCCGATCGCGAGGGCGATGCCGATCAGGGCGGCCATGCCGAGGAGTTGTTGGATGACACTGCCGACGACGTGGCCGGTCAGGACAGAGGCTCGGGAGATCCGCATGGTGCGGAAGCGGGCGATGATGCCTTCGGTCATGTCGGTGGCGACCATGACGGCGGTTCCGGTGGCGGCGGTGGCGGCGGCCATGAGCAGGATGCCGGGGAGGACGTAGTTGACGTAGACGTCGCGGCCGCCGCCGAGCCCCTTGCCGAGGGTGCCGCCGAAGACGTAGACGAACAACAGCAGCAGGATGACGGGGGTGATGATGAGCTGGATGGTCATGGAGGGGTAGCGGATCAGGCGTTTGAGCTGGCGGCGGACCATGGTGGAGGAATCGCGGGCGGCGAGGGCGATGGTGCTCATCGGGTGGTCTCTTTCTGCTGCTGGCCGGTGAGGGTGAGGAAGACGTCGTCGAGGTCGGGGGTGTGCACGCTCATCTCGGCGACGTCGATCGAGCGTTCGTCCAGGACGGCGAGCAGTTCGCGGATGGCGCGGACGCTGCCGTCACTGGGGACCTGCAGGGTGAGCGCCTCGGGGTCGGCGACTCCGGCCTCGATGAGGTGACGGGCCGCCTCGAGCAGGTGCGTCTCGGCGAACGTGAGCTCGATGTGGCCGCCGGGAATGAGCCGTTTGAGTTCTTCGGCGGTGCCTTCGGCGATCAGGCGTCCATGGTCGAGCAGGGCGATGCGGTCGGCGAGTTCGTCGGCCTCCTCCAGGTACTGGGTGGTCAGGAAGATCGTGACGCCGCTCGCGACCAGTTCACGGACGATGCCCCACATGGAGCGGCGACTGCGGGGGTCCAGACCGGTGGTGGGCTCGTCCAGGAAGATCAGGCGGGGGTCGCCGACCAGGGTCATCGCCAGGTCCAGCCGGCGTTGCATGCCACCGGAGTAGGTTCCGGCCGGTTTGCGCGCCGCGTCGACCAGGTCGAAGCGGTCGAGCAGTTCGGCGGCCTTACGCTTGCCGTCCCTGCGGGACAGGTGTTTCAGGTCGGCCATGAGGAGCAGGTTCTCCTCGCCGGTCAGCAGCTTGTCGACGGCCGAGTACTGCCCGGTCACCCCGATCGCGCCGCGCACGTCATCGGCCTGACGGTTCAGGTCGTATCCCGCGACGGACGCGGTGCCGTCGTCGGCGCGGGTCAGGGTGGACAGGATCTGCACGGTGGTGGTCTTGCCGGCGCCGTTCGGGCCGAGCAGGGAGAAGACCGTCCCCTCGGGCACGGCAAGGTCGATGCCGTCGAGCACGACCTTGTCGCCGTCCTTGCCGGGGTAGGACTTGCGCAGCCCGGTCGCCGCGATGGCCAGGTTCGTCATGGTGAGGCTCCTTTAGTGGCAGCGGGTCACAGGCTGCGGGCGGTGATGTCGCCGTTGGAGGTCGTCGCGGTGATGGTCAGGCCGGCGGTGCCGTCGTTCTTCAGCGCGTTGCTGACGCGGCCGTGGGAGGTGCCGGCGTCCAGGGAGGCGGAGACTCCGGCGGCGGCACCGACCGAGATGTCACCGGACTGAGTGGCCAGCACGACCTTGCCGCCTGCGGCCTCGGCGATCCGGATGTCGCCCCGTGCGGTGCTGATCTGCGCAGGACCGCCGAGGCGGCCGACCTCGACGTCGCCGTCGACCGCGGTGAGGCGCAGGCTCGCGGCCTCGTCGATCTTGATCTGGCGGTACGCGCCGTCGAAGGCGACGTCGCCGAGCCGTCCGACGCCGCGCAGCTCACAACTGGCGGTCTCGGCCTCGACCTGGGAACCGGCGGGCAGCTGAACGGTGACCTCAACGGAGCCGGACGGGCCGAAGTAGTCGTTCTTGGCCGGGGCCTCGATCCGCAGGACGCCGTCGGCGTAGGCGACGGTGGTCTGCTCGGCGGCCTTCACGTCGCGGCTCTTGGAGGCGTTCGCGGGCAGCACCTCGACCGTGGTGTCGGTGCGGTCGGCGGCGATGAACCGGACGCGTCCGGCGGGGATGTTCAGGACGGCGGTGATCGGGGCGGGGGTGTCGAACTTCTGCATGATGCTCTCCTTGCGGCTCGTCGTTTCCAACGCCGCAAACGCTACGTTGCTTTCCAGATTCCTTCAACAAGCTCGTTGCGCGTTGACGATATTCATGCAGCTCAGAGCCGTGGAATCGTTGCAACAGATCTGAAGATAACGCAACATCGCGGAGCGCACTCGTTGCGATGGATTGCCCGTGAACGCTATGGTGGGGGCATCAGGGAGCGCCAAGGAGGTCGCGATGCCGGGAGGCCGGCTCACTCAGCAGGACCGCCAGCAGATCGCATCGGGGCTGGCGGACGGCCTCGCCTATGCGGAGATAGCCAGACGCCTCGACCGTCCGACCTCGACGATCACGCGCGAGGTGATGCGGAACGGCGGCCCCACCGGCTACCGCGCCGAGTTGGCCCACCGCGCCACCGAACGCCGCGCCCACCGGCGCCGGCCTGCCTCCTCCCGAGGGTCGGAGGCACCCCCGCAGCCACACGGACGCGACGCCGAGGCGGTGCGCGAGTACGAAGAAACGCTCACCACCGTCTTCATGGCGTCAGGCACGCCCAAGATGATGGCCCGGGTGATGGCCTGCCTCTGCACCAACGACGCGGGCAGCCTCACCGCGTCCGAACTCGTCCAGCGCCTCCAGGTCAGCCCGGCGTCCATCTCCAAGGCGGTCACGTTCCTGGAGAGTCAGGGCATGGTCCGCCGGGAACGCGACGAGCGCCGCCGGGAGCGCTACATCGTCGACGACGACGTCTGGTACCAATCGATGATCGCCAGCGCCCGTGGCACCGCCCAGGTCGCCGAGACCGCACGACAGGGCATCGGCGTCCTCGGCCCCGGCACCCCGGCCGCCGCCCGCCTCGAGAACATCGCCCGCTTCCTCGACTTCGTCACCGAGAGCATCACCCGCGCCGCGAACCAGGCCCGCGAGGTGCTCTACACCAAACCCGAACCGGACTCGATCGACACCTCGCCGCTGTGACCTCCAGGCCCGGCCTGGCCGGCGCCGATTCCGCGCTCGGGCGAAGGGCGGCCCGGTGCCGTCACGAGATGGGGCCGGGACCGGGACGGCCCGGACCGCCGGCGCGGATCGGCCATGGCGGTCCGGTGCCGTGGGTCGCACGCGGGTGCGCGGGTCAGCCGGCCAGGGCGGCCCAGGTCTTGGGACCCACCTCGCCGTCGGCGGACAGGTGCGCGCCCTTCTGGAAGGCGGTGACCGCGGCGGCCGTCGCCGGGCCGTAGTACGAGTCGACGGTCACCGCGTGCTGGTGTGCGCCGAGCCGCTGCTGGATCCACTTGACGTGCGCGTCGTGCATCATCGCGCCCGAAACGTACCGGTAGATCACGCCGGGGTACCGGCTCGGGTCGGAGGCGGCCAGGCCCGGCTTCACGAAGCCGTACACGTCGCTCCAGTACCTCGTACGGGTGGCGACCTGGTCGTTGCCGGTGTTGCCCTCGATCGACTCGAACGTCGTGTGCCCCGAATCCAGCCACTTGATGAAGAGCCCGACGTGCTCCGGCTCGCCACTGTGGTTGAAATCGAAGGTGACCGGGTCGCCCCTGGCGATCAGCTTTCGGTCCGTGTGCCATTTCGATCCCACGCGGCTCTTCAGGCTCGGCACGTAAGCGATCTTTCCGCCCAGCAGGCGCAACGCGCCGAAGTGGTTGAAGCACCAGCACACGAAGATCAGGCACCAGGACGCGGCGGTGTTGTCGCCGTAGTACCACTGGGTGAAGTCGTTGACGTTCTCACGGACGCGACCTCGCGCCGTGCCGCGCAGGGTCATCGCGTACGCGACCAACTGCTCGCCCGTCGGCGCCGCGGCGGCGCTGTGCGCCGTGATGGGCGCCGCCGGATCGACGTAGATCCGGCCGTCGTCGGGCGGGTCCGGGAGGCGCGGGGCGGCGGCGTCGCTCGGACCGGGTGTCGGAATCGGCTCGCCGTCGGGTGGCGGGGTGAATGCGTCGGGCATGGGTTACCTCCTCGATGGCCGGAACTCGGATCGGTGGAAGCCCCCGGACGATCACCGTCCCGTCCGCGTTACCCGTCCTCAGCCGGGCCATGCGACGTCAGCACACAAAGGGCATTAATCGCTGCGCAAGCGACTATCCCCTACAAAAGGTGTTCCGCGCCTTCAGCGTCCCGCCGCCATCGGTCGCCTCGCAGACGAATGGCCAAATTGGTCCAAAACAGTAGAAGTCAGCCGTGCCGGGGTTGCAGCGTCAGGATGTGCGCGGCCTCGCGGCGTACGGTGTCCGGAGCGGACCGCATCGGGATCGTGTCGCCGCGCGCCCACAGTCGCGCCTGGTCCCAGTAGTGGTCCGCGAAGGCGTGGCCGGACGCGCCGGTGAGGTTGACCCAGCGGGAGCGGTCCAGGTCGGCGAGGTCGGCGATCATGCGCATCGACGGCACCCAGTCGACCTGGTACCCCTCCTGCGGATTCCAGCCGGTCGCGTCGACGAGCGAGTCGCCGCCGGACAGCTTCAGCGGCCCCCGGTTGAACAGCCACTCGATCGGCCCGATGCCGGAGGTGCCGAACGTCTGGTTGGTGATCGTGAGCGTGTGCAGGTCGCCCCAGCGCCACTTCTTCGGGTCGCCGCCGAGGCGCTTGCGCAGCTCCTGGTCCGCGTCTTTCACCGCGAGGCGGAGCATGTCGTCGCGGGTCTCCCTGGCCGGCGTGCGCACGTCGTCCCACCAGGGGTCGTCCGGGCGGTTCAGGAGGTTCCGCAGCACCTCGAACCAGCGGTCGCCGCCGTCGGGGCGGGCGCCGTCGGGCAGTTCGTCGTTGAACGTCCGCAGCAGCAGGTGGCGGTAGACGGCGTTGTAGAAGGCCGCCGGTGCCGAGTCGGCGGGCTGGGTGAAGTCCCAGCCGCGCAGCAGCGCCACGGCGGGCCCGGAGCCGACGCGCAGCAGGTGCGGCACCAGCGTCGGCGCGAAGCCGTTGCGGTCGTCCAGCTGGATCCGCCCCATCGTCGCCGCGTCCATCTTCGGCGTCCGCCCCACCAGTTCGGCGATGCGCGCCGCGCGGTAGCCGTACGCCCAGTCCCGGGTCAGCATCCTCGGGTAGCCGGGCCCGACGGCCGCGTTGTTGGCGGTGACGATGTAGCCCTGCGGCGGGTCGTACGTACGGGGCAGGTCGTCGAACGGGATGTAGCCCGTCCACTCCTCCTTGCCGGTCCAGCCCTGCGCGGGCCAGCGCCCGTCGCCGCTCGACCGGATCGGGATGCGGCCGGGCGCCTGGTAGCCGATGTGCCCGTCGACGTCGGCGTACAGGAGGTTCTGCGCGGGCACCTCGAAGAGCCGGGCCGCGTCGCGGAACCGCTGCCAGTCGCCGGCGGTGTCCAGCGACACGATGGCGTCGGCGGTCCGGCCCGGGTCCAGCGCGGTCCACCGCAGCGCGACCGCCGTGCCGTTCCCGGCCGTGCGGACCGTGTCCATCACGTCGGACAGCAGCGGCCCGTGCCGCGTCGCCCGTACGGTGAGGGTGACGGGCCTGCCGCCGGCCACCTTGATCTGTTCGGTCCGGACGGCGAGGGGCTCCTGACGGCCCTTGTACTCGTACGTCGAGCCGGTGACCCGTTCCAGGTACAGGTCGGTGACGTCCGGGCCGAGGTTCGTGAAGCCCCAGGCGATCCGGGCGTTGTGCCCGATGATCACGCCGGGGACGCCGGAGAACGTGAACCCGGTGACGTCGAAGGGGCAGGCGGCCGACGCGGTGCGGCAGTGCAGTCCGGCCTGGTACCAGAGCGACGGCATCTGCGGCGCGAGGTGCGGGTCGTTGGCGAGCAGCGGCCTGCCGGTGTTCGTCCGCGCGCCCGACACGACCCAGGAGTTGGAGCCCAGGCCCGGGGCGCCGTTGCCGAGCATGGTCGGCATGGCGTGGATGGCGGCGGCGACGCGGGTCAGCGCCGGCGACAGCGCGCGGGCCCGCGGCGCCGGACCCGTACGCCCGCCCGAATCCCCACCGCCGGGGACGATCACCGGGTTCCGGTCGTACGGATAGTCGGGGTACAGCTGGTCGACGCGGGCCGGGGCGACCTTGGTCGCGGCGATCGCGCGGCCCAGCTCCTCGTCCATGTTGCTGCGCAGGTCCCAGGCCATCGCCTTCAGCCAGGACAGCGAGTCGACGGCCGTCCACGGCTCGGGGTGGTAGCCGCTGCGCCGCAGGCCCAGCACGGAGTACTCCAGGCTCTGCGTGGCGGTGTTCCGGTGCCGGGCCAGCCAGGCGTTCACGCCCTGCGCGTACGCGTCGAGGTAACGCCGGGTGTCGGGCCGCAGCAGCGGCAGCTCCTGCTCGGCGACCCGCCGCCAGCCGAGCGTACGGACGACCTTGTCGGTGTCGAGGGTGGTCTTGCCGAACAGTTCCGACAGCCGTCCGGCCGTGATGTGCCGCCGGAAGTCCATCTCCCAGAACCGGTCCTGCGCGTGCACGTAGCCCTGCGCCCGCATCAGGTCCTCGGCGTTGTCGGCGTAGATCTGCGGGACGCCCCACCGGTCCCGGAACACGGTGACGTCCGCGCCCAGGCCGGGGACGGTGACGCGCCCGCCGACCTGTGGGTACGACCGCCGGACCGTCCACCACCCGTACAGCGTGAGCACGAGCGCGAGGGCCAGGAGCACGGCCAGGATGCGGACCGCCCAGCGGGCCGGACGCGGCAGCCGGGCAAGCGGCGCAAAACGGGCCATTGACCTTCCTTACCCCAGGACCGGGATGATCGCGTCAGTAAACCATCCACGCATGCCGACCGCCCACGCCCCGAACCAGCGGATTCGGCGCGCGGGCGGCGGGAGAGATCGCGGCTACTGGGCGTACTCGGGGTAGCCGTAGCCGACGACGTAGTCCTTGCTGCGGGTGCGGACCTTCACGGCGTCGTCGGTGTTTCCCTCGACGGTCTGGATCGTGCCGTCGCCGTTGTCCTTGATGACCAGGCCGACGTGGTCGATGCTGTCGATGTCCTTGCCGCCGTTCCAGGAGAAGAACACGACCGCGCCCGGCTTCGGCGCACTGCCCCAGCGACCCTGGTCGTGGAACCACTGGGCGTGCGCGGGGGTGAACGCGTCGCCGCCGAGGCCCTTGACCCCCGCCTGGGCGCCGACCCAGGTGACGAACATGTCGCACCAGGACGCGGCGGCGTAGTCGCTGATCGACCCGCCGTCGCGCGCGACTCCGAGCTTGGCGTACGGCGAGGCCATGAACCACTGGTTGAACTTGCTGCCGCCGGCGGGGTCCTCGGTGGTGCCGACCTGGGACAGGGCGATCTTCAGCGCGTCGGCCGCGGTCGGCACCTGCTGCCGGCCCTTGTCCGAACCTCGGGGATCGGCGTCCAGTCCTCTGCCGGAAACCTGTGTCACCTGATGTCCCTGGGTGGACGGGACGCCCGCCGGCGCGCGACCGGCCTGCGCGGGGAGCGAAGACGCCTCGGCCGGGCCGGCGGCGGCGGCGGCGAAGATGAACGCGGCCAGGCCGGCCGTCGTGATGCCCGACAGGGCTGCGGTGATGCGTGCTCCGGATCGTTCGAGTCGAGGGGCAGCGGACACGGGGTACTCCTTGCTTCCATGCCGCTTACCGGGTTAGCTGACGGGTTCGGGCGTGGAAGCTGCCCTACGGCACGAGGGGAGTGCCGATTCACCCCAGTAATACGTTTGGGTCCCCGGTTCCACAGTGGTGTGGATTCAGCGGATCGCCCGAATTCGGGCGGCTTATACAAGAGACTGCCGGGCGGCCGCCATCACGATGGCGGCGGATGGGATCAGGGGATGGGCGCGGGCAAGGTTCTACTCCTTACTTCCAGACGCCTACCGGGTTAGCTGACGGGTTCGAGCGTGGAAGTCGCCCTACGGCACGGGGGATGTGCCGATTCACCCCGATGATGCGGTGGGTCCCCGGCTCCGTGAGGTCACGGACTCGGCGTTGCCGCTCTCGCGTACGCACTCCGCGGAGTGCTCGGCGGTAGCAGCGCGATTTGGATATGAACCGGCTGGGTCGGGCCGCGCTCGGGCAGGCGTCTTGTGAACGCCCTATCGCCTGGGTCGGCAGGCCGGCCATGGCCGACGGATATGCGGGCGACGCGTGGGGAGCGCCGCGAGAGTTATTGGAACATAGCAGGACAAAACACTCACTCAAATAGTGAGTTTACGTGATGTGGGTCACTTGTCGCACGCAATGCCAGAGGTCGGGACTGCGAGCTGTATACGGAAGTTATTCACGTGGCATTTGTTAACGATGTGACTGGTGTTACTCGTTTCCGCGGGACCATCGCCTCTGGCCCGCATCGGTGTCCCGGTGAATCGTGGAAGCGAGGGGGAAAGAGCCATGGCCTTCATCAACCGAAGCGGCGATGACCGCCCGCGCGAGGAAGAAGTCGAGATACAGGCCGGACCGATCCGGCTGGCCGGCACCCTGGTCGTCCCCGGACCGCCGCTCGGGTTCGTCATGTTCGCCCACGGCAGCGGCAGCAGCCGCCGGAGCCCGCGCAACCGCTTCGTGGCCACCGCGTTGAACCAGGTGGGGCTCGGGACGCTGCTGTTCGACCTGCTCACCGCGGCGGAGGAGGCCGACCGCGCCAAGGTGTTCGACATCGAGCTGCTGGCCCGGCGCCTGGTGGACACCACCGCCTGGCTGTGCGCCCGCCCCGAGGCGAGCGGGCGGCGCGTCGGCTACTTCGGCGCCAGCACCGGAGCGGCCGCCGCGCTGTGGGCCGCCGCCGAATCCCGGACGGACGTCGCCGCGGTCGTCTCCCGTGGCGGCCGGCCCGACCTCGCCGCCGCCCGCCTCCGGCAGGTGACCGCGCCCACGCTGCTGATCGTCGGAGGCCGGGACGAGGTCGTCATCGAGCTGAACCGCCAGGCCCAGGCCCTCATGCGCTGCGAGAGCCGGCTTGAGATCGTTCCGGGCGCCACCCATCTGTTCGAGGAGCCCGGCGCCCTCGAGACGGTCGCGGAGTTGGCCCGGGAGTGGTTCCTCGACCACCTCGCGCCGATCGGGCAACGCCCTCGAGGGGCCTGAACGGCGCCGCGGCGGAGGCTCGGGCGGGGATGGGCGTCACCAGCCCCAGCGGGCGCCCATCCGCTGGGAGATCCTGCAGATTCTGTGCCTCTTCCGGCAGAAGGCCACTTGGGTATTGGTCCGTCCGCTCACGTTGGTGTTCGACACCTGCTGCAGGCCGCGATTGACGGTGGGGCTGAGCACGGTCGTGTAGTTCTTGTTGAACTTCCCGTTCCCGACGTGCATGGCGACGCGCACCCATTTGCCATGGCCGTCGCCTCGGGGCAGGACGCCCATCCGCTCGACCCGCCCGATCGCCGCCTGGCTCGCGCGCGCCTGCGCCGGCGCGAGCACCCCGGAAACGCCGCAAAGGAGGACGGCGAGTGCGAGGATGCGCCCGTTGCCGGGCAGCCGGGCAATGGACCTCTCATCACGGCGACGAACCATTCGTGGCACACCTGGCTTCTTGCGCCCTTCGCTGGGCGCGCTCGGTGGACAACCGGGACGTCGGCTTCTATACCCCGCGCACGACATGATCCCGTCACCTGCCCCCGACGCGGTCAGAACATTACCCGCCCTTTCACCGCCCATGCCGCAACGATCCGGCGGGCGGGCATCGGCAAGAGAATGCTAAGCGGCCTTCAAGTTTCACTCATCACCACAATGAACCGTTGACTTTCGAAGTCACTGTGATGTCACCTGATATCGGGACATACATCTAAATGTTCTCAAATGACGCGCGTGGCTGCCGAATCGTCGCGCGCGAGCCGTACCGAAGGAGGTATCTTCCATGGGTATTTCGCGCCGGATGGGAGTAGCGGTCTCTGGCCTGGCCTTCGCGGGGGCAACGGTCGCGACGCTCGGCGCAGCCGGGCCGGCGAACGCGCAGACGGCGACGATCACCCCGCAGCACTCCGTCGCCGCGAGTTACTCCCGCGTCACTCGGCACCGGCACGGGCGCGCGTTCCTGCGGCACAGACGGTACGGGCGTGCGCCCGTACGGTACTGGCGGACGAGCGGCACGACGAGTTACTCGTACTCCTACTACAAGCGCACTTCCTACTGGTACTGGTGGAGCGGGTGCGGCTGCTGCTGCTAGCGGGGTGAACGGCAGAACGGCGGCCCCACCAGTCTGATTCCTCGTGACGGCCCGCCCTGGGGAGCCCGGGGCGGGCCGTGCCGGACGTGTCGTCGCGGCCGGTTCGGTTCTCCTGAGGCCGCCCCCCGGCGCGTGACCCCCGGGCGATGGTAGGGCCAGAGGTACCTTCGAAGTACCGCCAGCGGGATCGATCCGTCACCTGCCCCGTACGTAACGTGACCGCCATGAGCGATCATCGTTTCGGTAACCGCAGGCGTCTCACCACCATCGTCGCGCTGACCTGCCTCGGCATCCTCGGCGCCGCCACCGCGCCGAGCGGCGCGCTCGCCGCACGCACCGGCCGGACCGGAGGCGTCGTCCAGCAGCGGCTGAACCACCTCGTACGCGACGACGGATTCCCCGCCGCCCTGGCGTCCGTGCGCGGTCACGACGGGGACTTCCGCCACTACACCGCCGGCGTCGGCGACCTGAGGACCAAGGGCAGGGTGCCGGCCGACGGGTACGTGCGCATCGGCAGCAACACCAAGACCTTCACCGCCGTCGTCGTCCTGCAACTGGTCGGCGAGGGCAGGATCCGGTTGGACGAGCCGATCGAGACCTACCTGCCGGGCCTGATCCGCGGCGACGGCATCGACGGCCGCCACATCACGGTACGGCAGTTGCTGCAGCACACGAGCGGCCTGCCGAACTACACGTCCCTCTTCGCGAACGGCTTCCTGCCCTACCAGCACCGCTACTTCGAGCCCCGCGAACTGCTCGACCTGGCCCTCGCCAAGAAGGCGGACTTCCCTCCGGGCACGAAGTGGGAGTACAGCAACACCAACTACGTCGTCGCCGGGCTGCTGGTCGAGAAGATCACCGGGCGCCCGATGGCCGAGCAGATCACCGATCGCGTCATCACGCGCATCGGCCTACGGCACACCTACTTCCCGGGCGTCGGCGACCAGACGATCCGCCGGCCCCACCCGGAGGGGTACGCCAAGGACGATCCGAAGGCGCCGCTCACCGACGTGACCGAGTCGGACCCGTCCATGGGCTGGGCGGCCGGCCAGATGATCTCCACCCCGAGCGACGTGGACCGCTTCTTCACCGCGCTCCTCGCCGGTCGGCTGCTCGCGCCGGCGCAGCTCAAGGAGATGCGCACGACCGTCGCCGCGCCGGAGATGGGGAAGGGCGTCCGATACGGGCTCGGCCTCATGAGCACGCCGCTGAGCTGCGGTGGCGTCGCCTGGGGCCACGGGGGCGACATCCCCGGGTACTCCACGAGCAACGCCGCCACCGAGGACGGCCGCGCCGTCACCATCGCCGTCACCGAGCTGCCCACGGACCTGGCCCAGATCGGCCACCTGAACGCGGCCGTCGACGCCGCCCTGTGCGAGTAGCAGGCGGCATTCGCCTGTGGGCCGGTGGTATGAAGCCTCTGAGGAACTCGCGAGGAGGGTCACTGATGATCGAGACGTCGTACCTCACGGTGGACGGCCTGAACGCCTACCTGGCGCGCCCGGAGGGTGGTTCCGCCGCCGGCATGCTCCTGCTTCCCATGATCACAGGGATCGGCGAGCAGGTCCGGGAGTTCGCCGACGACCTCGCCCGGGCCGGCGTGACCGCGCTGAGCTGGGACCCGTGGCACGGCGTGAGCAGCGACGACACTCCGATCGGTGAGCTGCGGGCGCGGATGGACCGGCTCGACGACGAGGTCGTGCTGACGGAACAGCGGCGGCTGCTCGATCATCTGCTGGGCGAACTCGGTTGCGGCAGGGCCGGCGTGATCGGCTGGTGCCTGGGCGGCCGGTTCGCCCTGATCCTCGGCGGCCGCGACGAGCGGCTCGCCAACGTGGTCGCCTACCACCCGACCGTCCCGGGCACTCCGGCCCCGAACCACACCGTCGACGCGGTCGAGCACACCGCCCGGATCAAGGCGCCGGTCATGATGCTCTATCCGGGCGCGGACGCCCTGGTTCCCCTCCGCAGCTTCCAGCGCCTGCAGTCCGCCCTGCAGTCGCGCGAATCCGGCGCGAGCATCGTGCACGTCTACCCGAACGCCGCGCACGGGTTCAGCGCCCGCAGTCGCCGAGACGATCCGATCAACGCCGAGGCGTTCGACATCTCCTGGCCCCAGGTGCTCGACTTCGTCCGGGTGACCACGGCCGGGTGACCGACACCGGCTGACCGGCACCGGCTGACCGGCACTGGGTGATCACGGCCTTGTGAACACGGCCGGATGACGGAGCGCCTGGACGCCCGGGGCGGCGCCCTACTGTTCCCGTCTCGCCGGTCCGGCCGTGTCCAGGGCGACGCCCGCCTGGTCGGCGAGCGTGACGGCGACCAGACGGGCCTGCAGCGACGGCCGCTCCCCCGGCACGGGACTCAGCATGAACCGGCCCTGGAAGTGACCGTTGCCGAAGGCCCGCAACTCGACATCCTCCTCCGGCCAGCCGCGCCGTTCCACCTCCCAGCGCCGGCGGCCGACGACCAGGCCGCCGTCCTGTTCCAGCCGCGGCGGATGGCCGAGCAGCGAGCCGTACTCGAACCGGCACGCACGCAGGTGCAGCAGGTCGCCGAGCTCTCTCCGGACGTGGTCGACGACCGCGTCGGCGGAGGTCGCCCCCTGCGCCAGCCGGGCGGTGTCATGGATCCGGGCGAGGTAGCCGGCGTCCGTGACGGTGATCACCTTGAGGCGCCGGGCGCGGGCGGCCAGTTGGGAGACCGCGAGGCCGACCGCCAGCAGCAGCACCGCGGTCTGGACGTCGGCGGCCCGGTGGATGAGGAGACTCTGGTAGGGCGGGGTGAGGAAGAAGTCGAACCACGCGGCGGCCGACAGGGCGGCGAGCGCACCGGCCGGCCGGCTGCCGAGGGCGGCGACCGCCACGACGACCACCACCAGGATCAGAGCCAGGTTGGTCCTCGACACGCCGGTACGGAACGGCAGCAGGACGAGCGCGACCAGCAGCGGACCGGCCAGCGCGGCCGCCACGGCGATGACGTCGCGATACCGGTGTCCGATCATGCCGCACCTCCCGCCTGTCCGGACGCCTTGGGCGGCGACCCGCGCGCTCTGGGCGGAAGCCGGTCGCGCCCGAGGCCGCGACGGCGTGGACCGGCGCGCCGATCGTCCCCTAACGAGGAGTACCCGCGGGCCGCCACCGACTACCGGCCGCGCAGGCGAGGCAGGGCCTCCGCGCCGTCGCTCCGCCCGGGAACCTCGCCGCCGACGAGAACACTCCGGTCCGCATATCGCTCATTATTCGGTTATCCGCGCCGGAAAACCGCGCCGACAGTGGCGCTATTCACACGCTCGGTAATTGCTCTGTATCGCAATACTCACATCATTGGTTGATGATTCATCTAATGGCGGCCTCGTCGGCGTCGCGTGCCGAATGGCCGGCCGATGGCGTGCCCCAGGCGACCGGCAGCCGGTCCACGCCGTACACCGCCGACCGCTCGCGGGTCGGCACCTCGGCCGCCGGGACGGCGAGGCGCAGGTCGGGGAGGCGGTCGAAGAGCGCGGTCAGCGCGATGCGCAGCTCGGCCCGCGCGAGGTGCTGTCCGAGGCACTGGTGGATCCCATGGCCGAAGGCGAGGTGCCCGGTCGCGGGTCGACCCAGGTCGAGGTCGTCCGGATGGGGGAAGCGCTCGGGGTCCCGGTTGGCGACCGGCAGCGCGAGCACGACCGTCTCACCGGCCGCGATGACCTGGCCGTCGATCTCGACGTCGGCGAGCGCGGTGCGCCGTACGTCGAACTGCAGGATCGACAGGTACCGCAGCAGCTCCTCGACCGCGCGCTCGGCGACGTCGGCGTCCTCGCTCGGACGGGTGCGCCGGGTCTCGTCCGTGAGCAGCACGAACGTCCCGAGGGCGAGCATGCTCGACGTCGGCAGGTGCCCGGTGGCCAGCAGCACCATGCCGAGGTTGGTGAGCTCCTCGTCGGTCAGGTCGCCGGTCGCGACGGCGTGCGCCAGCAGCCCCTCCTCGTCCGGGCCGCCCGCGCCCCTACGCAGCCGTCCGATGAGGCCGCGCACCGTCCCGGTGATCGACATCACCGCCTCGACCGCGCGCTCGGGGGTGGAGTCCAGGTCGTTCATCACCGCGGTCGCCGCCTGGATCGCGTGCCGGTCCTCCGCCGGCACGCCCAGGAGTTCGCAGATGACCAGGGCCGGGACCGGCACGGCGAACGACGTGACGAGGTCGGCGGGCGACCCGCCGGCCGCCATCGCGTCGAGGGCCCGTTCTGTGTACCGCCGGATCGCCGGGGTCAGCTCCGCGACGCGCCGAGGACCGAAGTGGCGGCTGAGCAGGCGGCGGTACCGGGTGTGCTCGGGCGGGTCCATGTGCGGGAAGATGCCCGGCTCCGCGGGGGCCGGCCGCTCGTGCGCGCGCTCGCGGCCCACCGGCTGATGGAGCAGCTCACGCCGGGTGCTGAAGCGCGGATCGGCGAGGATGGCCCGGGTGACGGCGTAGCCGGTGGCCACCCAGCCGAGGTGCCCGTCCGGGTAGGCCAGCCGGCTGAGCGGGGGGCGTCGCCGCAGCTCGGCGGGCGGGTCGAAGGGGGTGGGTCGATCGGTCTCCAGCGGACGGGCCGTCCGGCCATCGGTCATCCGACCACCTCCGGGCCGGCTCCGGGCAGCCGTCGGCCCGGAGCATGATCATCAGCGGCTGATTATGCATGACAAGTCCGAAAAAACACACCACTAGTCATTTCCGGACCGTCCGATTAGCATCGGCGCTGACCGAACGGACACATCTGTCAAACACGTTGGGCGAACGGGCCGTCGCAAATGTCGCCGGTCCGTGATCGGTGACCCGGCGTCTCCTTCCTCACCCTCACTGTCATCCCCTTAGAGGTGTTAATGACGGTTCGGCATGCTCAAGTCGCGGTCGTCGGCGGTGGACCGGTGGGGCTCATGCTCGCCTGCGAGGTGGCCCTCCACGACGTGCCGGTGGTCGTGCTCGAACGACTGCCCGAGATCGAATGGCGCCCGAAGGCCGAGGGGATCACCGGCCGGGCTGTCGACATCATGGACCGCCGCGGCCTGATGCTCGGGGTGACCGAGACCCCCACGACGCCGCCGACGGCCGAGCAGCAGGCCCGCGTCGCCGCCGGTGAGCGACGGCCGGACAGCCTGCTGCCCAAGGAGTTCCCCCGCGCGCGGCACTTCGCCGGCATGTTCCTGCTCCGCCCCGAGTCGCCGGACCTGCTGGTGCCGCAGCAGTTGCTGGAGGAGGACCTGGCGCGGCGCGCGACGGAGCTGGGCGTCGAGGTACGGCGCGGTCACACCGTCACCGGGTTCGCCCAGGACGACGACGGCGTAAGTCTCGAGGTCGAGGGTCCGGACGGGCCGTACGAGCTGGCGGCGGAGTGGCTGGCCGGCTGCGACGGCGGCCGCAGCACGATCCGCAAGCTGTCCGGCGTCGCGTTCCCGGGCACGGACGGGGTCACGACCGGGTACCGCGCCTTCGCCGACATCGACGACCCCGACTTCCACCTGCCCGGCTGGTTCCGCAAGGACGGCGGGCTCCTGGTGTACGAGGAGGGGCCGCCCCGGTTCATCACGCTGGAGTTCGACGGACCACCGGTGAACCGGGACGCGCCGATCACGCTCGAGGAGTTCCAGGGCGCGCTGCGCCGGCTCAGCGGCACCAAGGTGACGGTCACCGGGATCACGAAGATCACCCGGTTCACCGACAACGCGCGGCAGGCGGAGACCTACCGCAGCGGGCGGGTGCTGCTGGTGGGCGACGCGGCGCACGTCCACTCGCATTGGAGCGGTCCAGGGCTGCGGCTCGGACTGGGCGACGCCGTCAACGTCGGCTGGAAGCTCGCCGCCGTCGCGCGCGGCTGGTGCGACGCGGACCTGCTCGACACCTACACCTCCGAGCGGCATCCGATCGGCGCGCAGACGCTGGAGATCCAACGGGCCTCGATCGCGCTGATGCGACCCGGCCCGCACGTCGACGCGCTGCGCCGGCTGCTCCGGGAACTGCTACTGCGCGACGAGGCGAACCGGCAGCTCACCGCCCTGGTCGACGACCTGCACATCTCCTACGACATGGGCGACCCGGCACTGACGAGTCCGCTGGTCGGCCGGTACAGCCCCGACCTGCGCCTACGGGGCGCCGACGGGACGGTACGGGTCGCGGAGCTGCAACGGAACGGCCGGGCGCTGCTGCTCGACCTGCGCTCCGACCCGGCCTTGCGCGCCCTCGCCGAACCCTGGTCCGACCGGGTCGACGTGGTGACCGCCGAATGCGCCGAACCTCCGGCGGACGCCCTGCTGATCCGCCCGGACGGCTTCGTAGCCTGGAGCACCCCCGCCGGCCCGGCGACGCTGCCGGCCGCCCTCGCCCGGTGGTTCGGCCCGCCCGCCACCACCGCCTGACGTGCGCCTCGAACCCCTGACAGAGACCGCCGCCGCCCGTGATCGGAGGCCGGAGTGAGTGATTCCAGGCTGACCACGCTGCCCGCGTCCACCTCGGTCGACAAGGCGATCGAGGTGGTCGACCGTGACGGAGCAGTGATCATCGAGGACTTCCTGGACGCCGAGACGCTCCGCGGGCTGTGGGCCGACCTCGGACCGGCCCTCGAACGCCAGGCTGACGGCGACGGGCGGCTCGTGGGCGAGAAGACCCGCATCCTCCCCGGTCTGGTCCGCCGGACCCGGCACTCGACGGCCGTCATGCGGCAGCCGCACTTCCTCGGCCTCGCGCGGCACTTCCTGCAGCGCCCGGTGAAGGCGTGGCTCGGTGAGCAGCGGGTCGAGTTCGTCCCGACGATCCAGCTCGGCATCTCCCGGGCGATCCAGACCTCGCCCGGCGTGCCGATCCAGGCGCTGCACCGGGACGACACGGCCCACCTGCGCACCCACCCGGGCCCGGAGAGCCGGGTGCAGGTCATGGTGGCCGCGAGCGAGTTCACCGCGCGCACGGGCGCGACCCGGGTGATCCCCGGCAGCCACCGCTGGGACGACGAGCGGGCGCCCCGCGACGACGAGGCGGTGCCCGCCGAGATGCGGACCGGCTCCGCGCTGCTCTGGCTCGGCAGCACGTACCACGGGGCCGGGGTGAACACCTCCGACGCGCCCCGCACCGGCCTGTCGTACGCCTACGACCTCGGCAACCTCCGCCAGGAGGAGAACCAGTACCTGTCCGTGCCGCTGGACCTGGTCCGCGGCTACCCCGAGGACATCCAGCGGCTCCTCGGCTACGAGGCGTGCCCGCCGATGTGCGGGCTCTACGAGCTGAGCGATCCGATGCTGCTGCTCCGCGACGAGGCGGCGACACCCGCCTCGGCGCCCGATCCCCGGTGAGACCCGGCGGTCTCCGCTTTCACTCCGCCCCGTGCCGCGGCGGACCCACGCGCTGAAGGAGGGACAGATGCGCACACCCGACGTGTACCTGCGCAGCATCGGCGTCCATCTGCCACCGGTGGTCACCATCGAGACGGCCGTCGCCGAGGGCCGCTACCCGGCCGACGAGGTGGAGTACTTCCGGCTCGGCGGGGCCGCGGTGGCCGGTGACGTGCCGGCCCCGGAACTGGCGCTGCGCGCCGCCCGCCACGCGTTCGAGCGCTCCGGCGGGCTCTCCCCGCGCGACCTGGACCTCATGCTGTACTCCGACGTCTGGCATCAGGGGCCGGAGGGCTGGGAGCCGCAGTACTACCTGCAGCAGCACCTGGTGGGCGGCGACGTCCTCGCCGTGGAGATGCGGCACGGGTGCTGCGGGATGTTCAGCGCGCTGCAGCTCACCGCCGGGTACCTGCGGCCGGACGGCGGCACCGCGCTGCTGGTCGGCGCCGACAACCACGGCACCCCGCTGGTCGACCGGTGGCGGATGATCGAGGGCGCCGTGATGGGCGACGGCGGGTGCGCGCTGCTGGTCACGACCGAGGGCGGGTTCGCCGAACTGCGGTCGGTGAACGTGGTCGTACTGCCGGAGGCCGAGGCGGTCAACGACGGCGGCGTGCCGATGTTCCCGCCGGACGCGACCGTGGGGCGGCCGCTGGACTTCGCCGCGCGCAACCGGGAGTTCCGCAAGCGGCTGATCGGCGGGAACGGCGCCGACGTCATGCTCGCGATCCAGAAGACGCTGCTGGAGCTGGTCGACCGGACCCTCCAGGAGGCGGACGTCACGCTCGACGAGGTGGCGCGCGTGGCCTTCCCCCACGGGCGCTGGGACGACCTCGAGCACCGGGGCGTCAACTGGCTCGGGCTCACGTTGGCCGACACCACCTGGGACTACGGGGCGCGGATCGGGCACCTGGGGGTCGGCGACCAGTTCGTGGCCCTCGACCACCTCCTGACGACCGGGGCGCTGGCCGCCGGCGACCACGTGCTGCTCGTCGGGCTCGGCGCCGGAACCACCATGGCCTGCGCCGTGCTGCGGATCCTCGACATCCCGCCGGAGTACCGGTCCGGCGGACCGGCCTGAGCGCCGGAAGACGGCAGGGACACGACGGGGAGGCGGCATGGAGACGGCGGACATGTACATCAGCGGGGTCGGGTCGTACGTCCCCGCGACGGTGAGCGTCGACGACGCCGTGGCGGCGGGCCGGTACACCGGCGAGGAGGTCGAGCTGCACGGGCTCGCCTCGGTCGCGGTGGCCGGTGACGTCCCGGCGCCGGAGATGGCGTTGCGCGCGGCGCGCAGCGCGGTGGCCCGCAGCGGGCGGTCCCCGACCGACCTCGACCTGCTGCTGTACACCTCCACCTGGCACCAGGGCCCGGAGGGCTGGCCGCCGCAGGCGTACGTGCAACGCCACCTCGTCGGCGACGGAGTCCTGTCCACCCAGCTTAAGCAGGGCTGCAACGGCATGCTCACAGCCTTCGAGCTGGCCGCCTCCTTCCTGCGGGCGGCGCCCGGCCGCCGGGCCGCGCTGCTGGTCGCCGCCGACAACTACGGCACCCCGCTGGTCGACCGGTGGCGGATGCTGCCCGGGGCCGTCGCCGGGGACGCGGGCAGCGCCGTGGTGCTCGACACCGAGCCGGGGTTCGCCCGGCTGGCGTCGGTGTGCTCGGTGTCGGTGTCGCAGGCCGAGGAGATGCACCGCTGCGCCGAGCCGCTGTTCCCGCCCGGCATCCTCGAGGGCCGTGCGGTCGACTTCGCCGCGCACAACGACGAGTTCCGCAGGCGAGCCGTTGTCGAGGGCGACGGCACGCGCGTGCTGGTCACGCTCGACGAGCGGATGGCCGAGGTGATCGACCAGGCGCTGGCGGAGGCCGGTGTCAAACCGGACGACGTGACGCGGGTGTCGTGCATGAACACCTCCCGGGAGATCGCCGACCAGGTCTGCGAGATGCGGCTGGGCGTGCCCGCGTCCCGCTCGGCGTGGGAGTTCGGCCGGACCATCGGCCACTGCGGGGCCAGCGACCAGGTCCTCGCGCTGGAGCACCTGGTCCGCACCGGCGGCCTGGGTCCCGGCGACCACCTGCTGATGTTCGGCTTCGGACCCGGCGTGACCATCTCGGCCGCCGTCGTGGAGGTACTCGAGTCGCCCATCTGGGCGCGGACACGGGGAGGCGATGCCTGATGGACCGACCGGTCGAGGCGATCGCGGTGATCGGGATCGGCTGCCGCCTGCCCGGCGGCGCCGGCTCGCCGGACGCGTACTGGGAACTGC
The DNA here is from genome assembly GCF_040679475.1 of Actinoallomurus sp. NPDC052274. NCBI lineage: Bacteria > Bacillati > Actinomycetota > Actinomycetes > Streptosporangiales > Thermomonosporaceae > Actinoallomurus > Actinoallomurus sp. NPDC052274. Next base: position 188,756 of record NZ_JBFAUT010000002.1, on the reverse strand, counting down.
TGCGCGAGGGACGGGACGCCAGCGGACCGGCGCCCGCGGACCGCTGGCGGGACTACGCCGACCGCGGCCCGTCGTACGCGGCGGCGGTCCGCCGCACCGTCCCGCGCGGCAGCTTCCTGGAGGGCGCCGCGGACTTCGACGCGGAGTTCTTCGGGCTCTCGCCGCGTGAAGCGGAGCTGATGGACCCGCAGCAGCGTCTCGTGATGGAGACCGCGTGGGAGGCCCTCGAGCACGCGGGCGTGTCGCCGGACGCGCTGGCCGGCACGGACGCGGGCGTGTACGTCGGCGTCTGCACCGGCGACTACGGGCACCGGCTGCTGGAGGACCTGCCCGACATCGAGGCGTGGACCGGGATCGGCGCGGCCACGTGCGCGGTGGCCAACCGCGTGTCGTACGCCCTGGACCTGCGCGGCCCGAGCCTGGCGGTGGACACCGCGTGCTCGGCGTCGCTGGTCGTGGTGCACTTGGCCGTGCAGGCGCTGCGCGCAGGAGAGACGGACGTGGCGCTGGCCGGCGGGGTCAACCTCATCCTGTCCCCCGGCGAGACGCTCACCCTGGACGCCGCCGGCACGCTCGCGCCGGACGGGCGCAGCAAGTCCTTCGACGCCGCCGCCGACGGCTACGGGCGCGGCGAGGGCGCGGCCGTGGTGGTGCTCAAGCGGCTCTCCGAGGCCGTGGCGGACGGGGACCGGATCCTCGCGGTCGTCCGCGGCAGCGCGGTCAACCAGGACGGCCGCACCGTCGGCATCATGGCGCCGTGCGGCCAGGCGCAGGAGCACGTCATGCGCCGGGCGCTGCGGCAGGCGGGCGTCGAGCCGGGCACGGTCGGCTACGTCGAGGCGCACGGCACCGGCACCGCGGTCGGCGACCCTCTGGAAGCCGCCGCGCTGGGCGCCGTGTACGGGGCCGGCCGCCCGGCGGATCGGCCGTGCCTGATCGGCTCGGCCAAGTCGAACATCGGCCACCTCGAGGGCGCCGCCGGCATCGCCGGCCTGGTCAAGGCCGTCCTGGCCCTGGAGCGCGGCGAGCTCCCGCCGAGCCGGCTCGACACGCCCACCCCGGCCGTCGACTGGGCGGGCGCCGGGCTGCGCGTGGTCGGCGCGCCGACGCCGTGGCCGGACTCCGCGCACCCGCGCCGGGCCGCGGTCTCCGCCTTCGGCTACGGCGGGACCGTCGCCCACGTGGTCCTCGAAGAGGCGCCGCCGGAGCGGCCGGCCGACGAGGAGGCGGCGGCGGGCCGGCTGTTCCCGGTGTCCGCCGCGTCGCGGACGGCGCTGCGGCAGGCCGCCGGAAGGCTGGCCGACGCCGCCGGTGACCGGCCGGCGGCCGGCGTCGGGCACACGCTCGCGCTGCGCCGGGCGCACCTGGCGGAACGCGCCGTGGTCGCGGCGGACGACGTCGCCGCGCTGGCCGGCGGGCTGCGCGCCCTGGCCGCCGGCACCCCGCACGCCGCCGTCACCACCGGGCGGGTGCTCACCGACCCCGGCCCCGGGCCCGTGTTCGTGTTCTCCGGGCATGGCTCGCAGTGGGTCGGCATGGGCCGGGAGCTGCTGGCGACCGAACCGGCGTTCGCCGCGGTGATCGACGAGCTGGAGCCGGTGTTCGCCGCCGAGATCGGCTTCTCGCCACGGGAGGTGCTGACGGACGGCGGGCTCACCGAGGTCGACCGGGTCCAGACCATGATCTTCGCGATGCAGCTCGGCCTGGTCGAACTGTGGCGCGGGTACGGCGTGCGCCCGCACGCGGTGATCGGCCACTCCGTCGGCGAGATCGCCGCGGCCGTGACGGCCGGGGCGCTGAGCCGCCTGGACGGCGCCCGGCTGATCTGCCGGCGGTCCCGGCTGCTGCGGCGGGTCGCCGGTCGGGGCGCGATGGCCATGGTGCAGCTTCCGTTCGCCGACGCGGCCGCCCGGCTGGCGGGCCGCGCCGACGTCGTCGCCGCGATCGCGTCCTCCCCCGGCTCGACGGTCGTCTCCGGTGAGCCGGACGCCGTGGCCGAGGTGCTGTCCGGCTGGCTGGAGGAGGGCGTCCCGGCGCGCCGGGTCGCCTCGGACGTGGCGTTCCACGGACCGCAGATGGACCCGCTGCTGGCCGAGCTGACCGCCGCCGCGGCCGACCTGACGCCCCGAGTCCCGGACCTGCGGGTCTACTCGACGGCGCTGGACGACCCGCGTGCGGCGCCGGGCTTCGACGGCGCGTACTGGGCGACCAACCTGCGCCGGCCGGTGCGCCTGGCCGACGCGGTGAGCGCGGCGGCCGCCGACGGCTACCGGGCGTTCGTGGAGATCTCCCCACACCCGGTGGTCACCCACTCCGTACTGGAGACGCTGAGCGTGACCGGGCACGAGGACGTCTTCGTCGGCGCGTCGTTGCGCCGGAACCGCCCGGCCCGCGACACCCTCCTGACGGGCGTGGCCGCCGCGCACTGCGCCGGCCTGGACGTCGACTGGCGGCGGCTGCAGCCCGCCGGCGGGCCGGTCGCGCTCCCCACTTATCCCTGGCAGCACCGCAGGCACTGGCGCGCGCCGTCGGCTCCCGACACCGGCGGCCGGGGCCACGACCCGGACGCGCACACGCTGCTCGGCGACGGCGTCGAACTGGCGGGGACCGACGTCCGGCTCTGGCGGACCGCCCTGGACGACCACACTCGGCCCTACCCCGGCAGCCACGCCATCGAGGGCGTGGAGATCGTCCCGGCCGCCGTGCTGGCGGTGACGTTCTTCGCCGCCTCGGGCGGCCAGGCGCTCGACGAGGTGACGATGTCCGCGCCGCTGCTGACCGCCGACCGCCGCGAGGTCCAGGTCGTACGGCAGGGCGCGAAGCTGCGGCTGGCCGCCCGCACGGCCGGCGAACCGGACGCCCCCTGGCAACTGATCGCCACAGCCACCGCCACAGCCACCGCCACGGACATCGCCGCAAGCACCGCCAACGTCACGGGCACCGCCACGGACACCGCCACAGCCACGGTCACGGCCGACGCCACGGCCATCGCCGAACCGGGAGACGCGCCGGCCCCACCGGATCGGCCGCTCGCCCCGGCCGATCCGGGCTCGGTCACGCAGCGGCTCGCCGCCGTCGGCGTACCCGGCACCGGGTTCGACTGGACCGTCGAGGAACTCCTGCGCGGCGACGGCGTACTGCGCGCCCGCGTCCGGTGCGGGCCGTCCGACACCTGGGCGCCCGTCCTGGACGCGGTGATGTCGGTGGCGCCGAGCGCGTTCCCCGGCGACCCGCTGCTGCGGATGGTGACGCACGTCGACCGGCTCGTCGCGGTCGGGAAGCCACCGGACACGGTGCACATCGAAATCTGGCTCGACCCCGATCGCGCCGACACGGTGCGGGTACGGGTGACCGACCCCGCCGGCGCCGTCGTCGGCCGGCTGGACGGGCTGCGGTACCCGGTGATCGACGCACCGGCCGCGCGGGAGAACGGCGCCGACGGGACGGGACCGACCGAGTCGTTCGCCGAGCTGGCGCCGGAGGAGCTGCGCGCCTTTCTGATCCAGGAGGTCGGCGCGCAGATCGCCAAGGAGATGCGGCTGGACCCCGCCGACCTGTCGCCGCACCGTCCGCTGGTCGAACAGGGCCTGGACTCGGTGCTGACGGTCGTCGTCCGCCGTCGGCTGGAGAAGCGGTTCCGGTGCTCGCTGCCGACCACTCTGCTGTGGCGGCAGCCGACCATCGTCGCGGTCTCCGACTACATCGCCGGTCTGGTGGCCGCCCCGAACGGGAGCGCCGATGCGGGGTGAGCGAACGGTCGCCGGCCCGGCCGAACGGGCCGACGCGGCGCGAGCCGAACGGGCCGACGCGGCGCGGGCCGACGCGGCGCGGATCGCGCGGCTCTCGACCCGATGCCGGCTCGTCCTGCTGGAGATGATCCACCGGGCGGGGTCCGGGCACGCCGGCTCGTCGCTGTCCTGTACGGACATCATCGGCGTGCTGAAGTTCGACCAGATGGACCGGCGCGCGGACCGGTCGGCGGGCGACGTGTTCGTCCTGTCGAAGGGCCACGCGGCACCGGCGTGGTACGCCGCGCTGATCGTCGACGGCGACCTGCCCGCCGAGGAGGTCGGCACGCTGCGGGCCCTGGACAGCCGGTTGCAGGGACATCCGGACCGTACGCGGCTCGGGCTGGTGGACGTCAGCACCGGCGCGCTCGGCCAGGGCCTGTCGGTGGCGGTCGGCCGGGCGCTGGCCCGGCGGCTGCACGGCCGGGACTCCACCGTGTACTGCCTGCTCGGCGACGGTGAGTGCCAGGAGGGCCAGGTGTGGGAGGCGTTCCTGTACGCCGGCGCGCACCGGGTGCCCGGCCTGGTGGCGATCATCGACCACAACGGCGGCCAGAGTGACGGCGCGGTCGCCGACATCCTGCCGCTGCGCCCGCTGCCGGACAAGCTGCGCGCGTTCGGCTGGCACGTCGACGAGGTGGACGGCCACGACCACGGCGCGCTGCGCGACGTGCTCCGCCGGCGTGACCGCGAGCGGCCCTCGGTGATCGTCGCGCACACCCGTAAGGGACGGCTCGGCCCCGACCGCGTCCTGCTGGGCGGCAGCCACAGCGACCTGCCGTCGGCGGCGGAGTACGCGGCCGCGGTCGACTACCTGGAGACCCTCCTGGAGCGAGACTCATGAGTTCGACCCGGGACTGGTTCGGGACCGCGCTGGTCGAGATCGCCCGCGAGTACGACCACGTCGTGGTGGTGAACTGCGACCTCGCCAAGGCCACCCGGACGCTGCCGTTCAAGGAGGAGTTCCCGGACCGGTTCTTCGAGTGCGGCATCGCGGAGGCCAACGCCATCGGCGTGGCCGCGGGGCTGGCGCAGGAGGGGTTCCGGCCGTTCGTCGCGAGCTTCGGTCACTTCCTGACCGGGAAGTTCCTGGAGATCTTCCAGACGGTCGGGCTCAACGACGCGGGCGTCGTCCTGGTCGGCACCCACGCCGGGCTGGCGATCGGGCGGGACGGACCGACCCAGATGGGGCTACGGGACCTCGCGCTGATGCGCACCCTGCCGAACGTCCGCGTGTTCCAGCCCGCCGACGGCGCCGAGACCTGGCAGATGACGGCCCACCTGGCGACCGACCGGCGCCCGAGCTACCTGCGGCTGTGCCGGCAGTCGCTGCCGGAGGTGCACGCCGACGGGTACCGGTTCCGGTTCGGGATCCCGCACGTGGTCCGCGCGGGCGCCGAGGTGGTCGTCTTCGCGATGGGCGGCACGGTGCCGGTCGCCGTCGAGGCGGCCGGCCGGCTCGCCGTACGCGGGATCGCGCCGACCGTGGTGAACGTGGCGTCGCTGCCGGTGGACCGGGCGACGGTCGAGCGCCTCGTCGGCGGGCACCGGCAGGTGCTCGTCGTCGAGGACCACTACGCCGTGGGCGGGCTCGCCGACGAGCTGGGCCGGATCGTGCTGGGCCTTCCCGACCGGCCCCGCTTCGACGTCCTGGCCGTACCCGACTACGGGCAGGCCGGCCCGCCCGAGGATCTCTACCGCCGGTACCGCCTGGACGCGCCGGGGATCGCGGACCGCGTCGCCGCGCTCCTCCAGGACGCTCCGCGGTGAGGCCGCCCGAGACAGCCGCCGACCCGAGGATGGCGACCGGAGTGAGACTGATCGTCTGCAGCAACAGCGCGCCGCGGTGGCAGGAGGACGTGGGGCTGCTGCCCCGCTCCCCCGGCGGCCTGGTCCCGCTGCTGGCCACGCTGCTGGGCGAGCACGGCGGCGACTGGGTCTGCACGATGCCCGCCGACGGCCCGCCCGGTGCGGAGCCCGTCGAGGTGACGCGGCTGCCCGGCAACGTGACGCTGCACCGGCTGCGCCTGCCCCCGGCGATGGTCGACCAGCACTACGAGACGATCGGCGTGCGCCTGCTGCTGTGGCTGTTCCACTACCTGCTCGACACGGCGCGGCAGCCGGACGGACGGCTCGCGGAGGCGTGGTCGGCGTACGAAGCGGTCAACCGGGCGTACGCCGACCGGGTGGCGGCGCTGCTGACGGGGTCAGCGGAGGAGTTCGTGCTGGTCAACGACCACCACCTGTTCCTCGTGCCGGAGATGCTCGGGCGGCGCGCGGAACGCCGGGGCCGGGTCGCGTTCTTCCAGGGCCTGCCCTGGTGCGAGCCCGACTACTTCGGCGTGCTCCCCGCGTACATCCGCGACCGCGTCCTCACGAGCCTGCTGTGCGCGGACGTGATCGGCTTCCACTGCACCCGGTGGGCGCGGGCCTTCCTGGGCTGCTGCGCGCGGTTCCTGCCCGGCTGCGCGGTCGACGACGACGGCGCGACGTTCGACGGCCACCGGACACGCGTGACCGTCGCGCCGTTCCCGCTGGACGTCGCGATGGTGGAGCGGCTGCGCGACGAGCCCGCCACCGCCGACTGGCGGGCGCGGCTCGGCCGGGACGCCGCCGGCCGACGGATGATCGTCCGAGCCGACCGCATCGACCTGTGGAAGAACCTGCCACGCGGCTTCGCCGCGTACCGGAGCCTGCTCGAGCGCGAACCCGGGCTCGCCCGGGACTGGTGGTTCTGCGCGGTGGCCACCCCGCCGGGCCGCCCCACCGAACGCACCCGCGACCTCCAGCGCGAATGCGAGGGCCTCGTCGCCGACCTCGACGAGCGGTTCGGCGCGCCCGGCCGACCGGCCGTCTCGCTGGTCTACCCGGATCTGGCGACCACGCGGAACTGCGTGGTGGCGGCCCTGTCGGAGGCCGACCTCACGCTGGTGAACCCGACGTTCGACGGCATGAACCTGGTGGCCAAGGAGGCCCTCTACCTCGGCGAACGCGGACGACTGCTGCTGTCGGTCAACGCGGGCGCCTACGAAGGGCTCGCCGAGCACGTGACGCCGGTGCACCCGTTCGACGTCGAGGCGACCGCCTCGGCACTGCGCGAGGCGATGACGCGCGGTACGGACCCGGCGGGGCGGGCGGCGGCACGACGGCTGCTGCGCGACCAGGACGCGACCGACTGGCTGAAGCGGATGATGGGAGTTGAACGGTGAAGACGACCGAGGTCACCACGCGATACGGACGAATCGGCCGGCTGGCCGACCAGGCGGCCGCCGGTGCCTACCTGTTCGCGGAGCACACGATCGAGCCCGGACAGGCCACCCCCTTCCGGATCCATCCCCGCGACCACCGGACGTTCGTCGTCATCCAGGGCCGGGTCAGGCTGGAGACCGCGCGCGACCGCGGAACCGAGTCGGCGATCTACGAGTACCTGGACGGCTGGCACGCCCTCCCGGGCTGCGTCTACCGAATCGCGAACCCCGATGGGGAACCGGCGATCCTCATCGAGGCCGGATCCGTACTGGGCGAGACAGAGGAGGCGACCGGCCCGGCGTTCCCGGACGCGGTGGCCCGCCCCTGCCCGGACGTCTCGGACTACACGGTGGACAAGCCCTGGGGCAGTGAGGTCTGGTACACCCAGAACCTCCCCGACCTCCCGTACGCGCTGAAGCGCATCCGGATGACCGAGGGGCACCAGTCGTCGCTGCAGTCCCACGAGCAGAAGCTGGAGACGAACTACGTCATCGAGGGAGCGGCCACGGTGCTGAGCGGAGCGATGGCCCCCGCGGACCTGACCGCGGTGATCGACGTCGGGTCCCTGACGACGACCGTCCACGGTCCACGATCCGGCTGGACCAACCCACCGGGCGAGCTGCACCGGGTGATCGCGCGAACCGACTACACCTCCATCGAGATCTCCACCCCCGAGCTGGACGACGTCATCCGGTGGCAGGACGACGCCGGGCGCGGCCACGGCCGGATCGACGCCGAGCACGCGGGCGGCCGGTCGTGAGCCTCACCGAGACGATCGAGCTGTACCTCACCGAGAAGCGCCGGATCCTCGACGCCTTCCCCGTCGCGGTGCTGGAACGCGCCGCCGAGATGCTGTTCGCGACCTACGACCGGGGCGGCGCCGTCTACGCCATGGCCAACGGCGGGAACGCCGGCACCCTCGACCACTTCTACTGCGATTTCAAGCACCACCCGTTCGTGACGGAGGACAAGACCCGGCCGCTCCCGGCCGACGTCCGGCGCCTGTCCTTCGTCAACCTGTGCGGGTCGGCCGCCGAGCTGACCGGACTCGTCAACGACATCGGCTTCGAGGACATGTTCGCCGCGGCCCTGGCCCCCGTCGTCACCGCGAACGACCTGGTGATGGCCTACTCCGGCAGCGGGAACTCCGCGAACGTGACCAAGGCCCTCGAGGTGGCGGCCGCCGCGGGGGCCGGAACGTTCGCCATGACCAAGGGCGACGGCGGCCGGTGTAAGGACCTGGCCGAGGTGTGCCTGGTCGTGCCCGGCACGTCCCGGTTCCCCGGCCAGGTCGGCAAGAACGACAACAACTTCCATTTCGAGGACCTGATGCTGTCGATCAACCACATCCTCGTCGGCCTCCTCAAGGAACGCGTCGCGGCCCGCCACCTACGGAACTAGGCGCGCTCCGACGTCCGCTCGACCAGTGGCAGGATGCTTGCGACAGCCGTCATCCACGCCACTGGGCGAGCGGTCGAAGGAGGGCCCGATGAGCCGGAGGAACCACCAGATCGCCGTGCTCGTGCTCGAGGGAGCGAAGCCGCTCGACGTCGGCATCCCCGCGCAGGTGTTCTCCAACCGGCCGAACATGCCGTACGAGGTGCGGGTCTGCGGCGCCGCGCCTGGCCTGGTGACCGGCGGCGACGGCCTCTCGTATCACGTGGCCGAGGGCCTTGAGGCCCTGAAGCACGCCGACACCGTCTTCATCCCCGGCTACCGGGAGCCGGCGACCACGGAACCGCCGGCGGCGGTCGTCGGCGCGCTCCTGGCCGCCCACGAGCGCGGGACGCGGCTCGCGGCCATCTCGACCGGGGCGTTCGCGCTGGCGGCGACGGGCCTGCTGAGCGGCAAGCGGGCGACGACCCACTGGCACTACACGAAGGCCCTCGCCGAGCGGCATCCGCTCGTACGGGTGGACGAGAACGTGCTGTTCGTGGACGAGGGCGACGTGCTCACCTCGGCGGGCGCGGCGTCCGGCATCGACCTGTGCCTGCACCTGGTACGGCGCGACCACGGTGTCGCGCTCTCCAACCACGTGGCGAGACGGCTGGTGGCCGCGCCGTACCGCAGCGGCGGGCAGGCGCAGTACGTTCCCCGGAGCCTGCCCGAGCCGCTCGGCGACCTGTTCGCGAGCACGCGCGAGTGGGCCCTGGCGCACCTCTCCGAACCGCTGACCCTGGAGGAGCTCGCCCGCAACGCGCGGGTGTCGGCGCGCACCTTCTCGCGGCGGTTCGTCGAGGACACCGGCTACACGCCGATGCAGTGGGTGCTCCGGGCGCGGGTCGACCTGGCACGGGAACTGCTCGAGCGCACCGACCTGGGCGTGGAGGAGATCGCCGACCGCGTCGGGCTCGGCACCGGGGCGAACCTCCGCCTGCACTTCCAGCGCATCCTGGGCACCTCTCCGACGGAGTACCGCCACACCTTTTCGGCCTGAGCCGGAGTTGGCGAGATCCTTGCGGTCGGTGGCGAAACACGTGGCGTGATCCTTGCGCACGTTGTCCATCAGGCCACTGTCGGTCTCGCCGTCAGGTGCCGACCATGGGGGCGGGACGAAAGGAGCCTTCATTGACCCGCATCGCCGTCAACGGATTCGGCCGCATCGGGCGCAGCGCACTCCGCGCCCTGCTGGAGCGTGGAAGCGACCTCGAAGTGGTGGCCGTCAACGACCTCACCGCCCCCGAGACCCTCGCGCACCTGCTCAAGTACGACAGCACGCTCGGCCGCCTCGGCCGCCCCGTCGAGGTCGACGGGACCGACCTCGTGGTCGACGGCCGCCGCATCAAGGTGCTCTCCGAACGCGAACCCGCCGACCTGCCCTGGGCCGACCTCGGCGTCGACATCGTGCTCGAGTCCACCGGCCGCTTCACCAAGGCGGACGCCGCCCGCGCCCACATCCGGGCCGGCGCCAAGCGTGTACTGGTGAGCGCCCCCGCCGACGGCGCCGACGTCACGCTCGCCTACGGCGTGAACACCGAGGTCTACGTCCCCGGGGAGCATGTGATCATCTCGAGCGCCTCCTGCACCACGAACGCGCTGGCTCCGCTGGCGTCCGTGCTGGACGACCTGGCCGGCATCGAGCACGGCTTCATGACCACGGTGCACGCCTACACCCAGGAACAGAACCTGCAGGACGGCCCGCACCGCGACCTGCGCCGCGCCCGCGCCGCCGGCGTGAACATCGCGCCCACCACCACCGGGGCCGCCAAGGCCATCGGCCGGGTCCTGCCGAACCTCGACGGCAAGCTGTCGGGCGACTCGATCCGCGTTCCGGTCCCGGTGGGCTCGATCGTGGAGCTGAACACCACGGTCTCCCGGGAGGTCACCCGCGACGAGGTGCTCGCCGCCTACCGCGCCGCCGCCGACAGCACGCTGAAGGGCGTCCTCGAGTACGCCGACGAGCCGCTGGTCTCCAGCGACATCGCCGGTCAGCCGGCGTCGTCCATCTTCGACGCCGCCCTCACCCGCGTCGACGGCAGGCACGTCAAGGTGGTGGCCTGGTACGACAACGAGTGGGGCTTCTCCAACCGCGTCGTCGACACGCTCGAACTGCTCGCCCGCGACTGACCGCGGCGCGGTGCTCGCACCGTCGGCCGGAGCCCTGCCCCGGCCGGCGATGCGCGGACGTCAGGGGTGGAGGGACAGACCCTTGAGGATCTTGTCGACGGCGTTCTTCGGGCCGTGCAGCGCCAGGCCCACGAGGGGCAGGTCGTCGGCGGCGCGCTCCCGTACGACGGCGCGGTTGTCCTCGTCGTGGCCGGTCTTGAACATGTCCTCCGTGTAGACGCCGACGCGAAGGTCGCGGGCGAGCGCGCGGCCGTGAACGCGGGCGAGGCCCTCCGCGTCGGCGGCGTAGACGAGCACCGGCTGTCGGAAGGTCGGCAGGTAGGCGTTGCCGGAACCGTCCTCGTACGGCTCGCCGATCAGCTCGGGGAAGCCGGCGGCCACCCCGCCCGCCAGGAAGGCCGTGACGTTGAGCCGCTGCCAGGCCGCGAGGTCGTCCCGTACGACGATGCCGATCTTGGTGTCGAAACGCATGGCCCCCAGGATGGCGTACGGGTCCGCGACCCGTCTTGAACGCTCGTGCGGCGGCCGGGCCAGAATCGGGGTATGACGCGCGACTGGTCCCGCTACTGGCACTCGGCCGACGAGCCGCTGGAGGCCATGCACGCGCACTTCGTACGGCACGTCTACCACCGGCACGGTCACGAGGGGTACTCCTTCGGAGTCACCGACGAGGGCGCCCAGGCGTTCTCCTGCCGGGGCGGGGCGCACACCAGTGCCGCCGGGATGGTGATGGCGTTCAACCCGGAGGATCCGCACGACGGCCGGGCCGCCGACGAGCTCGGCTTCACCTACCGGATGGTGCACCTCGGCCCCGAGCTGGTCACCGGCGTGCTCGCCGACGTCACCGGCGGACGAGCCGGTCTGCCGCTGTTCCGCGAGCCGGTCGTCGACGACGCGGTCCTCGCGCGGAACCTGCGGGCCCTGCACTCCGCGCTGCTCGGCGGGGCGAGCGCCCTGCGACGCGCAGAGCTGCTGACCGCGACGGTCGCCTCGGTCGTACGGCGGGCGGCCGCGTCCGGTGGCCGGCCCGCCGCCGCGCCGACCGGCGCGACCCTCGTCGCCGAACGCGCCCGCGCGCGGCTCCACGACTCCTACCTGGAGGATCTCACCGCCGACGAGCTGGCCGCCGCGGCGGGACACACCCGGTTCGGGGTCTACCGGGCGTTCCGGGCGGTGTACGGGATGGCGCCCAGCGACTATCAGCGGCAGCTACGGCTCCGAGAGGCGCGGCGGCTGATCGCGCTCGGCCGGCCGCTCGCCGACGTCGCGGCGCGCACCGGCTTCGCCGACCAGAGCCACCTGACCCGCTGGTTCGTCCGCTGGTACGGCATCACCCCCGGCCGCTACCGCCGCGCCACCCGCCCGATGCCCGCCTGACCGAGCCCCGGCCGCGCGCCGCGTACGGAACGCTCGTCAATCGCGGTATAGGAACCGGACGAAAGCCCACAGAGCGGCATCACGGGCGGGGTTTCTCCGAGCACTCGGCACGTCCCGCTCCGCAAGACATTCCCAGCCGCGACACCCCCGAGATCGATGACCGTAAGCGCCTGGCCGATAACGGTCGGCGACATTCGCGTGCGGCGGAGGTAAGAGAAGGCTGCCGCACGCGGGGGGTGTCCCGCCGGAAAGGCCGACCATACGATCCGTATCGGATCGATCACCTAAAGTGAAGGTCCGAGCGAGGTCAATTCTCCGTCCCAGCGCACTGTCGCGCGCGGAAAAAGGGAGGTCTCGGTTTGACGTCATCCTCGTGGCAGGAGCCGGTGTCCACCGACGAGACTGCGGAAGAGCAGTACCAGCGGAGCCTCAGCACCGCGGCGGCACGGAACCTTACGACGACGACCAAGACCCCGCCGCAGATGCAGGCGATCAGCTCGCGCTGGCTGCTGCGGGTCCTGCCGTGGGTCGAGGTGTCCGGCGGTCACTACCGGGTCAACCGGCGGCTGACCTACAAGGTGGGCGGCGGCCGGGTCGCCGTCACGGGCAGCGAGAACCGAGCCCAGATCCTCCCGCCCAGCCTGCGGGAGATCCCGCTGCTGGGCGGGTTCGCGGACGAGGAGGTGCTGGCGGAGCTGGCCGGCCGGTTCATGCTGCGGGAGGCGGCGGCCGGTGAGACGCTCGTCGAGCGCGGCCAGCCCGGCGATCGGCTGTTCGTGGTCGCGCACGGAAAGGTGGACCGGCTGGCCACGGGGCCGTTCGATACGCCGGCCTCGCATGCCCCGGTCGGTGACGGCGGCTACCTCTTCCCCGGAGCGCTGACGGACCCGGACTTCACGTGGGACCACACGGTCGTCGCCATGACGACGTGCTCGCTGCTGGTGCTCTCCCGCCAGGACTTCCAGGCCATGCTCGACCGGTCCGAGGCGCTGGCCGCGCACGTCGAGCGGTACCAGGCGGCGCTGCGCGCGCCGCAGAACCGCAAGGGCGAGGCGGAGATCGCGCTGCTCTCCGGGCACGCGGGCGAGCAGGACGTTCCGACGACGTACGCCGACTACGAGCTCGCCCCGCGCGAGTACGAGCTGGGCGTCGCCCAGACCGTGCTGAAGGTGCACACCCGGGTCACCGACCTGTTCAACGAGCCGATGAACCAGTTGGAGCAGCAGCTCCGGCTGACCGTCGAGGCGCTGCGCGAGCGGCAGGAACACGAGATGGTCAACAACCGGGACTTCGGGCTGCTGCACAACGTCGACTACTCCCAGCGGATGCAGACCCGGTCGGGTCCCCCCACCCCCGACGACCTGGACGAGCTGCTGTCCCGCCGCCGCAGCACCCGGTTCTTCCTCGCCCATCCGAAGGGCATCGCGGCGTTCCTGCGCGAGTGCAGCCGACGCGGGCTCTACCCGGACCCCGTCGACTGGGAGGGCGGCCGGATCCCGGGCTGGCGGGGCATTCCGATCTTCCCGTGCAACAAGATCCCGGTCGTCGACGGGCACACCTCCTCCATCCTGGCCATGCGCACCGGGGAGGACGACCAGGGCGTGGTCGGCCTGCGCCAGACGGGGATCCCGGACGAGTACGAGCCGGGGCTGAACGTCCGCTTCATGGGCATCGACGAGAAGGCCATCACGTCGTACCTGGTCAGCGCCTACTTCTCGGCCGCGGTGCTGGTTCCGGACGCGCTCGGCGTGCTGGAGAACGTCGAGGTCGCGGCGCCGGGCTCGTGATCCGGGCGGTCACCGCCGCCGGCCCGTACGTCCGAGATCTCCCAGGAGCGCACGTGTCACACGACCTGCCGATCCGCCCGACCGGGCTGGGTACGTCCGCGGCCCAGCTGGCGGGCGCGCTTCGGTCGGCGGTCCGCGAGGTGCCACCCCTCCTCGTGGACCCGCCGAGCACCGCGGAGGGGGCCGCGGCGCCGTCCGCCGATCCGCCGGAGCGGTCCGCGCTCCCCTGCCCGGGCGAGGGGCTCCGGGACGTCGTACCGGGATACGCCGAACGGCAGTGGGGCGACGGCTCGTACCCGCCGCTGTACTGCCCGGAGACGGTTCGCGTCGACGAGGCCCTCGGGCACCTGGTGAACGAGGCCCTCGTCGCCTGGGCCGAGGAGACGGGCATCTACGCCGATCGGCTGGAGGCGTTCCGCAGCACCGGGTTCGGCCGGCTCGCCATGCTCGCCCATCCCGACACCGACGACCCGGACCGACTGCTGCTCGCCGCGCAGATGAACGCCGCGTGGTGGGCGTGCGACGACTACTACGCCGACGAGAGCGAGCTGGGGGCCACTCCGATCGAGCTGCCCCCACGTCTGGCACTGGTGATGTCGGCCATGGACCCGCCGCCGCCCGCGGGCGAGTTCACCGGTCCGCTGGAGGGGGCGATCCAGGCCGATCCGGTGCTGGTGGCGCTGGCCTCGGCCGCCGCCCACCTGCGCCGGCACGCCACTCCGGACCAGGTCATGCGGGTCTGCAACACGACGTTCCAGATGTACGTGAGCTGGACGGCGTACGCGGCCTGGCGCTACGGCGGCGGGCTCCCGCCCGCCTGGCGTTACCTCGCCGCCCGGCAGCACGACAGTTTCTACACGTCCATGACGTTGATCGATGTCGTCGGCGGTTACCGGCTTCCGAGCGAGCTGTTCTACGCGCCGGAGGTGCACCGCGCCGTGATGCAGGCGGGCACGGCATCCGTCATCGTCAACGACCTGCACTCGGTCGCCAGGGAGGCGGCGGACGACCAGTCGGACAACCTCGTCCTGCTGGTCGCCGCCGAGGAGAACTGCTCGCTGCGTGAGGCGATCGAGACCTGCGTCCGCCTGCACAACGGACTCGTCCGGGACTTCCAGTCCGCGCAGGAGCGGCTCGCCGCCGTGCCGTCGGTCGAGTTGCAACGGTTCCTGCGCGGCGCGCAGGCATGGATGGGCGGCGGCTTCGAATGGCACAGCACGAGTAGCCGCTACCGCTGATCCAGCCGCGTGATCCGGGGACCGCTGCCCCGGATCACGCGGCGACTCCGGGCCGGCGAGCCACCGGCGCGCCGGCCCGGCACCCCCCGACCATGAGTAATGAGGAGGCCGGCATGACGTCCGTCCACGACCCTGCCCTCGACGACTCCGCAGTCGTCGCCAGCCCCTACCAGCGCGCGGTCGCCGAGTACTGGAACGCCGAACGCAACCCGGTCAACCTGCGGCTGGGCGAGGTGGACGGCATCTACCACCACCATTACGGGATCGGCGACGTGGACTGGTCGGTGCTGCAGAGCCCGCCGGAGGTCCGTGAGGAGCGGGTCGTCGAGGAGCTGCACCGCCTGGAATCCGCCCAGGCCGACTTCCTCCTCGACCACCTCGGCACCGTCGGGCCCGAGGACCGGGTGCTGGACGCCGGCTGCGGGCGAGGCGGGTCCAGCCTGGTGGCCGCGGCACGGTTCGGGTGCCGGGTCGACGGCATCTCGATCTCCCAGGCGCAGGTCGACTTCGCGAACGAGCAGGCGAAGCGGCGCGGCGTCGACGGCTCGGTGCGCTTCCACCTGCGCAACATGCTCGACACCGGCTTCCCCACCGGCGCGTTCCAGGCGATCTGGAACAACGAGTCCACGATGTACGTCGAGCTCGGCTCGCTGTTCGCCGAGCACTCCCGGCTGCTCCGGCGCGGCGGCCGGTACGTCACCATCACCGGCTGCTACAACGACGCGTACGGGCTGCCGTCCCGGGCCGTCAGCCAGATCAACGCGCACTACATCTGCGACATCCACCCGCGCAGCACCTATTTCAAGGAGATGGCCGCGAACCGCCTCGTCCCGGTCAGCGTGGTCGACCTCACCGCCACGACCGTCCCGTACTGGCGGCTGCGCGCCCGGTCCAGCCTGGCCACCGGCATCGAGAACGCGTTCCTCGACGCCTACACCGGCGGCAGCTTCCAGTACCTGTTGATCGCCGCCGACCGGATCTGAGGCGGCTCGCCGGTCATCGGGTGAGGAGGTCGCGGAGGGCCTTGGCGATGTCCGCCGGGGCCTCCTCGGCCATGAAGTGGCCGCAGGTGACCGTCGCGTGGTGCAGGTCGGCCGCCCAGGCGCGCCACACCGCGGCGGCGTCGTAGCCGAGGGCGGCGCCCCAGTCCTGCTGCAGCACGGTCACCGGCATCGTCAGGCGGCGGCCGGCGGCGCGGTCGGCCTGGTCGTGCTCGACATCGACGCCGGCGGAGGCGCGGTAGTCGGCCACGATGGAGGGCACCGCGTCCCGGCAGGCCGCCAGGTAGGCGGCGCGGACCTCGGCGGGGATCGCCTCCGGGTCATTGGCCCACAGATCGAGGAAGTGGCCGAAGAACGCGTCCGGGCTCCCGGCGATCAGTTGCTCGGGCAGGCCGGGCGGCTGGGCCATCAGGTACAGGTGGAAGCCGACGGCGGCGGTGACGCCGTGCATCACGTCCCACATGTCCAGGGTCGGCAGCACGTCCAGGCACGCCAGGTGGGTGATCGTCTCCGGGTGGTCCAGGCCGGCGCGGAAGGCGACCAGCGCGCCGCGGTCGTGCCCGGCCAGCGCGAACCGCTCGTGCCCCAGCGCGCGGGCCAGGGCGACGGTGTCGGCGGCCATCGTCCGCTTGGAGTACGTGTCGCCGTCGGTCTCGGCGGGCTTGTCGCTGGCGCCGTACCCGCGCAGGTCGGGGCAGATGACCGTGTGGTCGGCGGCGAGGTCGGCGGCGACGTGCCGCCACATCAGATGGGTCTGCGGGAAACCGTGCAGCAGCACGATCGCGGGTCCCGAGCCGCCGACGGCCGTGTTCAGGGACACGCCGTCGGCGACGGGCACGCGCTCGTACTCGAATCCGGGAATGGCCGGCGCCATGGTCTTCTCCTCAGGGTCGGATGCGTCTCAGGCTCGGATGCGTCCAGCCTGCCGGGCACGGATGAGCATCCGATGAGCGCGCTAACGTGACGAGGAGGAAGGAGGCCCGGGGTGGGCGTCGTGTTCGGGGTGCTGGGGCCGGTCACGGCCTGGGGTCCCGCCGAGGACGCGATCGACCTGAGGGGGCCACGGCACCGGGCGGTGCTGGCCCGGCTGATCACGGCCCGCGGCCATGTCGTCCCCGTCACCCGGCTGGCCGACGATCTATGGGCGGATGACCCGCCCGCCGACGCCGTCGGCGCGGTCCGTACGTTCGTGGCCGCCCTGCGCCGCGCCGTGGAGCCGGACCGGCCGCCGCGCGCCCCGGCCCGGCTGCTCGTCACCGAGGGCCCGGGCTACGCGCTGCGCGCCGACCCGGACGCGGTGGACGCCTGGCGGTTCGAGCGGGCGGTCACCGCCGCCGCGACACTGCCGCCCGGGGACGCGCTCCCCCGGCTGGACGAGGCGCTGGGGTGGTGGCGCGGCCCCGCCTACGCGGAGTTCGCCGACGAGCCGTGGGCGCACGCGGAGCGCTCCCGCCTCGCGGAGCTGCGGCTGCACGCGCTGGAGCGCCGGGCGGAGGCGCGGCTGGACCTGGGGCGGGCCGCCGAGGCGGTGCCGGATCTGGACGCGCACGTGACCGAGCACCCCTGGCGGGAGCACGCCTGGCGGCTGCTGGCCCTGGCGCTGTACCGCACCGGCCGGCAGGGTGACGCGCTCGCGGTGCTGCGCCGGGCGCGCACGCTGCTCGTCGAGGATCTGGGGCTGGACCCCGGTCCGGCCCTACGCGACCTGGAGGCGGACATCCTCGCCCACGCCGCCCGCCTCGACCCGGCGCCGGGCGGTACGGCGGGGCGGGTCTGGGCGGAGACGGCCGCCGCGTACGACCGCGCCGTGCCGTCCGGGGCGCGGGCCCGGCTGGAGTCGACGGTCGGCCTGCTGCGCGACCTGGCGATGACCGGAGGGAGCGGGCTGACGGAGTCCCGCCGGCACCGCGTGGCGGCGATCGAGGCGGCCGAGGAGCTGGGCGACGCGGAGCTGACCGCGCGGGTGATCGGCGCGTACGACGTCCCCGCGATCTGGACGCGGGTCGACGACCCCGGGCAGGCCGCCCGGGTGGTCGCGGCGGCCGAGCGGGCTTTGGCCGCCCTGCCGCGCACCGGGCAGGACGCGGCACGCGCCCGGCTGCTGGCCACCGTCGCCCTCGAGTCGCGCGGCACCCGCGCGGAGCGCGGTCCCGAGGCCGCCCGGCAGGCGGAGGAGCTGGCCCGGGGCCTGGACGACCCGACGCTGCTGGCGTTCGCCCTGAACGCCGTGTTCATGCAGAGCTTCGAGCGGGCCGGTCTGGCGCCGCGCCGCGACGCGATCGGCGCCGAGCTGGTGGCGTTGTCCGCCCGGCACGGCCTGCCGGCGTTCGGGATCCTCGGTCATCTCATCCGCGTCCAGGCCCGGAGCGCCCTCGCGGACTTCGCCGGCGCGGACGAGCACGCGGCGGCGGCCGGCCGCCTGGCCGAACGCCACGAGCGGCCGCTCGTGGACGTCTTCACCCGGTGGTACGCCGCGCTGCGGCTGGCCGAGACCGGTTCGGCGGCCGAGGCCGAGGCGGCGTACCGGGACGCCGCGACCTGCCTGCCCGACTCGGGCATGCCGGGGCTGGAGCGGGGCCTGCCGCCGCTCGCGCTGCTGTGCCTGCGCGTACGGCACGGTCTGCCCGCCCGGCCTGACGAGCCGGCCGACTGGGGGCCGTACGAGCCCTGGGTCCGGCCCTTGCTGCTCCTGGCCGAGGATCGTCGCGAGGCGGCCGCCGCCGCGCTGCGCGCGGTCCCGGACCCGCCGCGCGACCTGCTGCTGGAGGCCCTGTGGTGCCTGACCGCCCGGGCGGCCGTCGCCCTGGGCGACCGGCCGGTGATGGAGCGGGCGTACGCCGCGCTGTCTCCGGCGGCGGCGGAACTGGCCGGGGCGGGCAGCGGCCTGCTCACGGTCGGCCCGGTCGCCCGCCACCTGACCGACCTCGCCGACCCCCTCCGCCGGCCCTGATCTCGCAATCACCCGCTGACCGAGCGCGGTCGCCGCCCGGCGAGCGCTCGTCAGGGCTCGCCGAACTCGGCGAGGACGGCGGCGGTGTGCTCGCCGAGGGCCGGGACCGCCCCCATGCGCGGCTCGCGCCCGGCCACGGTCACCGGCGGGAGGAGAGCGTCCACGGGTCCCACGGGAGACCCGACCTGCCGCCACCGGTCCCGCGCGGCGAGCTGCGGATGCCCGGCGAACTCTTCCATCGACCGCAGCCGGGCGTTGGCGATGCCGGCCTCGTCGAGACGGCGGACCGCCTCGTCGGCGGTCGCGTCGGCGAACGCGTCCTCGATGAGGGCGGTCAGCTCCGCGCGGTGCTCGACGCGGAGCGAGTTGCGGGCGAAGCGCGCGTCCCGCGCGAGTTCGGGCCGGCGCAGGACGTGCTCGCACAGCGCGGCCCACTCGCGTTCGTTCTGCAGCCCGATGAAGACCTGGTGGCCGTCCCCCGTCCGGTGCGGTCCGTACGGCGCGATCGTCGCGTGCTCCGCACCCGTACGCGCCGGCGGCGTACCGCCGTACGCCGCGTAGTAGTACGGGTATCCCATCCACTCGCCCAGCGCCTCGAGCATGGCGACCGACAGATCCGTGCCCCGCCCGGTGTGCTCCCGCTCGTACAGGGCGGTGAGGATGCCGCTGTAGGCGTACATCCCGGCGGCGATGTCGGCGACGGAGATCCCGACCTTCACCGGCTCCTCGGGGGTTCCGGTCACGGACAGGACGCCGGCCTCGCACTGGACGAGCAGGTCGTACGCCTTCTTCGCGCGGTACGGGCCGGCGTCGCCGTAGCCGGAGATGCCACAGGTGATCAGCCGGGGGTTGCGGCGGCGCAGCTCATCGGGGATCAGGCCGAGGCGCTCGGCGGCGCCGGGGGCGAGGTTCTGGACGAGGACGTCCGCCCGGTCGACGATCCGGTGCAGGGTCGCCCGGCCCGCCGGGTCCTTGACGTCGAGGACCACCGACTCCTTGCCGCGGTTCAGCCAGACGAAGTGGCTCGACATCCCGCGTACGGTCTCGTCGTACCCGCGGGCGAAGTCCCCGGCGCCGGGGCGTTCGATCTTGATGACGCGCGCCCCGAGGTCGGCGAGCTGCCGCGTGGCGAAGGGCGCGGCGACGGCCTGCTCGAGCGCGACCACGGTGACCCCCCGCAGCGGCAACACGTCCATCTCGGTTACTCCTGCACCGGCGGGAGGGAGTCCTCGGGAGGGCGCGGAACCGGCGGGTGCGGCGCGTGGTCGCGCTTGTAGACCAGCAACGTGCGCTTGAACGAGCAGACGACGACGCCGTTCTGGTTGAAACCCTCGGTGGCCACGGTGACGACGCCGACGTTCGGCCGGGAGCGGGACTCGCGGAGCGCGATGACCTTCGACCGCGAGTAGAGCGTGTCGCCCTCGAAGACGGGGGCCGGGAGCCGTACGTCGTCCCAGCCGAGGTTCGCCATGACGTTCTGCGAGACGTCGGTGACGGACTGGCCGGTGATGAGGGCGAGGGTGAACGTCGAGTCGACGAGCGGGCGCCCGAACTCGGTCCGCGCGGCGTAATGGTGGTCGACGTGCACCATCGCGGTGTTCTGCGTGAGCAGGGTGAACCACATGTTGTCGGTCGTCGTCACCGTCCGGCCGAGCGGGTGGTAGTACACGTCGCCGAGCGTGAAGTCCTCGTAGTAGCGGCCACGCCACGTCATGGACCAAGTCTAGGTGGCGGGCGAAGGCGAAGATCGTACGATAAGCGAGGCACTGTCCTTGATCGGAAGCGGGCGCAGATGGTCGATTTCTCGCAGGGTCTCCCTCCGGCGTTCCTGAGCAGCACCAACGCGTCGTTCCGGGAGTTGCTGGCGGAGGTCGCGCCCGACGCGCTGCCCACCGGCGCCGTCCGGGAGTCGGCCGCCGGGCTCGACCTTCCGCACGGGACCACGGTGCTGGCGTTGACCTTCGAGGGCGGCGTGCTGATGGCCGGTGACCGCCGGGCCACCATGGGCAACCTCATCGCGCAGCGCGACCTGGAGAAGGTGAGCTACGCCGACGAGTACTCCGTGGTCGCCTTCGCCGGCACGGTCGGCCTCGCGATCGAGATGGTCCGTCTCTTCCAGTTCGAGCTGGCGCACTACGAGAAGATCGAGGGTCGGCGGCTGTCGCTCGACGGCAAGGCCCGCCGGCTGGCCGCGCTCGTCCAGGGCAACCTCGGCGCGGCCATGCAGGGGCTGGTGGTCGTGCCCCTCTTCGCGGGTTACGACCTCGACCGGGGGGCCGGCCGGATCTACTCCTTCGACGTCACCGGCGGCCCGTACGAGATGAAGGACTTCCACGCCGACGGCTCCGGCTCGCCGTACGCGCGGGGCGCGCTGAAGAAGCTGTACCGGCGCGGGATGTCCCAGGAGGACGCCCTCGTCGCGGCCGTCCAGGCGCTGTACGACGCGGCGGACGACGACTCGGCCACCGGCGGCCCGGACCTGGCCCGCCGCATCTTCCCGACCGTCGCGGTCGTCACCGACGACGGGTACCGCCGCCTGCCCGAGGAGGAGGTCCGCTCGGTCGCCGAGGCGGTCGTCGCCGCCCGGCACGACTCTCCTGGCGGCCCGATCGCGTCCCTGCGCTGAGGAGCCTGCACCTGACAGGGGTACCCTCAGCGGAGCGCTGGTTACTCCTCTCCGCCGGCCGCAGTCTGGCGGCATGACGACGGAGACTCATCGGAGCGCCGCGCGGCTGGGGCCGCGCGGCTGGCTCATCCTCATCACGCTGTGCGGCGCGACGTTCATGACCGGACTGGACTACTCGATCATCACGGTGGCGCTGCCGGAGATCGGCCGGGATCTGGGCTTCTCCAGCGCGTCGGCGCTGCAGTGGGTGGCCACCGCGTGCCTGCTGCCGACGGCCGCGTTGATGCCGCTGTTCGGGCGGGCGTCCGACATGATCGGCAGGCGCCGGCTGTTCATCGTCGGTGTGGTGACCTTCACCGTGTTCTCGCTGCTGGCCGGGCTGGCGCCGAGCCCGGGGCTGCTGGTCGCGGCGCGCGTCGGGCAGGGCGTCGCGGCGGCCATGATCGGTCCGACGGCGCTGGCGCTGATGACCGCCGCGTTCCCCGAGGGGCCGCAGCGCACCAGGGCCCTCGGGGTCAACGGCGCCCTGCTGTCGCTGGGGTTCGTCATCGGGACGATCGGCGGCGGGCTGATCACCAGCGGGCTGAACTGGCGCTGGACCATGCTCATGCTGTTCGGCATCGGCCTGCTGGTCCTGCTCGGCGCGATCACCGTGGTCCGTGAGTCGGCCGGCCGCGGCCGGACCAGGCTGGACGTCCCCGGCGCGATCCTGGCGAGCGGCGGGCTCTTCGCCCTGGTCTACGGCATCTCCACCGGTGACCGGGCGGGCTGGGGCAGCGCGCCGACCCTCGCGACGTTGCTGGCCGCCGCGGCTCTCCTCGGGGCGTTCCTGGCCGTCGAGGCCCGGCACGCGGCCCCGCTCATCCCGCTGCGCCTCCTGCGCCGTCCGACCGTGAAGTGGGGCATGACGGTCGCCCTCGTCACCTTCGGGATGTGCGGCGGTGCGACCCTGCTGCTCAGCATCTACATGCAGGACGTCCTGGGGTACTCGCCGCTGGAGACCGGTCTCGGCTTCCTCGGCGAGGGCGTCGCGGCACTGCTCGCCGGAACCCTCGCGGCCCGGCTGATCGGTGCACGGGGCACGGTGACGACCGTCGTGACCGGCCTGACCGTGCAGGCGCTGGGCACCGCCGCGATGGTGTTCCTGCCCGCCGAGGGCGGCCCGGTCCTCCTGCTGGCCACCTCGGCCACGATGGGCTTCGGGCACGTCCTGACGGTGGTGGCCGCCATCACGACGATCACCTCCGGGCTGGACGAGGCCGACCAGGGCGTCGCCGGCAGCCTGGCCCAGATGCCCACCTTCATCGGCGCGGTGGGCGTGGCCGGGCTCACCGCGATCGTCGCCGCCCGTACGGAGGCACTCGCCCCGGCCACCACCGAGGCGCTGGCCACTCTGGGCGGACTGCACACCGCCTTCCTGGTGGCCGGTGGGGTCGCGCTGCTCGGCGCCGTCGCCGGCGGGACCCTGCTCCGCCGGGCGAACACCGGCCGAGCGGCCGAGCACTCCACCGGTCGGCCGGCCGAGCGTTCCCTGGCCGCCTGACCGGCCCCTGGACGGGTCGGCGCCCCGGCCCGGCGCGGACGATGCCGTGCCGGACCGGGGCGCGTCGCGGTCTACCCGGCGGTGGCGGTGACCAGCTCGGCGAGCCGCCGCAACCGTTCCTCCGACGGCGTGCCCTCCTCCGCCTGGAAGATCGTGACCCCCTGCCCCTCGTCGTCGGGGGTGCGCAGGAGTTCGGCGGTCAGGGTCATGACGCCCACCTCCGGGTGCCGGTAGTCACGCGAGATGGACGCGCAGTTGCTCACCGGGTGCTCGGTCCACATGGCGCGGAACTCCGGGCTGAGCGCCAGGAGCTCCTCGATCAGCGCGGTCAGCCCCTCGTCCCCGGGGAACCTGCTCAGCGCCCCTTCGAGATAGGCGATGTCGTCGCGTGCCTTCTGCTCCCAGTCGACGTACAGCCCCCGGGAGAACGCCGGCTCAAGGAAGTCGACGCGGACGAAGTTCGGCTTCTCCGCACCGTCGAAGGGCCAGTGCGGAGCCAGCAGGGCGTGCGCCAACCGGTTCCAGGCCAGAATGTCGCCCCGCCTGCCCACCGCGATGGCGGGCGCCTCGGTGAACGAGTCCACCATCAGCCTGATGCCGGGGCGCAGTTTCTCCGGCCGCACCTTCTCTCTGGTCCGCGCGACCCGCGCCAGCCGGTGCAGGTGGGCCACCTCGTCGTCGTCCAGCCGCAGGACGCGGGCGACGGCGTCCAGGACCTCGTCGGAGACGTTCGGGCTCTGCCCCTGCTCCAGCCGCGTGTAGTAGCCGACGCTGACCCCGGCCAGCGGCGCCAGCTCCTCCCTGCGCAACCCGGCCACCCGCCGGTGCCTGACCCCCGCGCTCAACCCCACGTCCTCGGGCCGGAGCCGGGCCCGTCGGGACCGAAGAAACTCACCGAGCGCAGAACCGGGATACATGCCCAGAAGACTGCCAGGTCGAGGTACGCGGTGGAAGCCGCCGACGGGATCAGGGATGGCGATGGAGACGACGGACCTCGACGCCCCCTGGGCGCGCACGCTGACGCTCGGGCTGACCTTCGGGCTGACGTTCGGGCTGACGTTCGGGCTGACGTTCGGGCTGACGTTCGGGCTGACGTTCGGGGCACGGACGTCCGGGCGGCGTCAGTGCAGGGCGCTGCCGGTGAGCCATCGGTTCCAGGAGACCGTCCAGTACTTCCAGTCGTCGGCGTACGGCTCGTCGGCGAACGGGCGGGTCGTGCCGGTCACGTCCACGATGTCGCCGCGCTGGGAGATGTCGTAGAAGTACCTGGCGCCTTCCGGAGTCGTGCGGACGCAGCCGTGGCTGGCGTTCTGCACGCCCAGGTACTGGTACTCCCCGACGCTCTGGTGCACGTACTCCCCGCCCACGGTGATCCGCACCGCCAGGTGGACCGTCTCGCCCACATAGTCATCGCAGCCGGGCTGGCCGTGGCAGGTCGCCGTCATATGCACGACCTGGGCCTTCTCCCGCGTGAGATGGATCCCGCCGGTCGTGATGGTGGACCGCAGGTCGCCCTTCCCAGTGCTGATCTTGAATTTGCGGACCGTGCCGTCGTGGTTCACCGTCATGTAGTGGGTCTTCGCGTTCGCCACGGTGACGTTGGAGTCGCCGATGCTGAAGGACCGGGAGACGTCCCGGACTCCGTAGGTGTCGCGGGCGGCCCGCACACCGGCCAGGTGCGCGGTGAAGGAGACCTTCTGGTGGGCGTGCCAGTACTTCTTCGTCCGGTACACGACCCGCCGGTCCGTGACCCAGCTCCAGGCGCCTTCGTCACGCTTGTCGCTCTTGACCTCCAACGCCTTCTCGACATTCGCCCGGTTGGCGACCGGCCCGGTGAAGTCGACGATGATCGGCATTCCGACGCCGACCTTCTCCCCCGGCATCGGCGTCACGTCCGCGATCCCGATGGTCTGCTTCGCCTTGGCCGTACGGAACGCGCCGGTGACCGTGGTGACCTTGCCCTTGAGGTTCTTCGCCGTGACCGTGACCTTGTAGGACGTGCCGGGCTTGAGGGTCCAGCCGGTCTTCCAGGACGTACGGTCGGCGTTGAAGGCGCCGGCGACGCCGGTGACCGTCTCCAGCGTGCCGCCGGACACGGTGACCGTGACGCCCTGGTCCGGGCGAACGTCGTTGCCCGCGGCGCTGATCCGCACCGTCGCGTCCCCGGCGGTGCCGTCGCTGCCGTCGGTGGCGGCCTTGCCGGCAGAACAACCCGCCACGGCGACGAGGGTCACCGCGGCGGCCAGATGGGTGAGTTTCATTCGAGGGGGCTCCAGGATGTGCTGCGAATTCCGGCAGAAGGTCGGGCGCTCGACGTCAGGCACGGCGGTACCTGGCCTCGCTGTCCGTCAGATGCCTGGAGAGCTATTCGGGTTCGCGGAAAACCCGGCATTCCGGCAGAGTGATCGAAACGTCACCTGGTACTCGCGCAGCGGTGGGTCACCAGGCGACGGGCAGGGCGTGCAGCCCGAAGAGCCCGGCGTCGTAGGCGAACGGCAGGTCCTCCAGCGCGGTCGCCAGGCGCAGCGTCGGCATCCGGGCCAGCAGGGAGCCGTAGGCGATCTCCAGTTCGGCACGGGCGAGGTTGTGGCCGACGCACTGGTGCACCCCATGGCCGAAGGCGAGGTGGTGGTGCGCGGATCGGCGGACGTCGAACTCGTCGGGATCCTCGAACGCCCGCTCGTCGCGGTTGGCGGACGCGGCGAGCACCGTCAGGCGGTCACCGGCGCGGATCCGCACCCCGCCGATCTCGAGGTCGTCCGCCGCCGCCCGGTCGAAGCTCACCCAGTCCTGTACCGAGTGGAACCGCAGCAGCTCGTCGGTCGCGCCCGGCAGCAGACCCGGATCGGCGCGCAACGCCGCGAGCTGCTCCGGATGCGCCAGCAGCGTCACCACGCCCAGCGCGATCGTGTTCGCCGGCGACTCGTAGCCCGCGAGCAGCAGCAGGAAGCCGACATTGATCAGAGCGTCGACGGTCAGCTCGCCGGTCGGCAGGTACCGTGCGGCCAGCCGCCCGATGAGGCCGTCCTGCGGCTCGCGTTCTGCGCGGCCGATGAGTTCGCGCAGGTGGTCGCGGAGGTCGCGGGACGCCTGGGGTGCCCGCGGGTCGAGGTCCATCACGCTCAGCATCCGGAGCCGGGACTCGAAGAACCCGTGGTCGCGGGCCGGAACTCCGAGGAGCTCGCAGACGACGCGCGCCGGGACCGGGCGCGCGAACGACTCGACGAGGTCGGCGGGCGACCCGGTCGCCAGCACCTCGTCGATCGCCGTGTCGACGATCCGCTGGATGCGCGGCCGCATGGCGGCCACCGGGCGGGCGCCCAGCTCCGACAGCAGCATCCGCCGGTACCGGCTGTGCTCCGGCGGATCCATGTCGATGAAGAAGCCGTCGTCGGGGCGGTCGTCGTCGGGGCCGCGCGGCCGCTCGGGGCGGCCGGTGTCCGAGCTGATCCGCGGGTGGCTGAGGATCTGCCGCGCCTCGGCGTGCCGGGTGACCGCCCAGACCGGCGCGCCGTTCGGCAGGGTGGCGCGGACGACCGGCGCGCTCGCGCGCATCCGCGCGTACTCGGGCGGCGGAGCGAACGGGCAGGTCCGCGCCATCGGGAAGGTCGGCGTCGCGGTCTCGTCGTGCTCGGCAGTGCTCATCGCGATCCCCCTCGGCGCCCGCCTCAGCATGCAACCGCGATGTGGATCATGTCCAGGGTCCGCTGGGAGCGGGACCTCGAACCTTTGAGCGACGCGCCGGGCACTTCATTTTCGCGCGTGAGCCGCTGGGAACATCTATAGTCCAACGCATGTCGGAGGATCGGGAAGCCTGGGAGACCCTGCTCGAAGCCGGATTCCTGCACGCGCTGCGCGAGGCGCACACGGAGGCGACGCTGGCCGTGTTCGGCGCGATGAGCCGGGCCGCCGGGTTCAAGGAGCGGTCGTTCGGCACCGGCGCCTTCGACGTGCTGGAGACCCAGCTCGACCGGGTGTTCCACCTGGGCGACTTCGCGCCGGACCCGGCCGAGGCCGAGGCCGATCCGCTCGCGGCGATGGTGACCCGCCACGACCTCAACGGCTCGCCCGGCTGGCGGTACGGCCGCTACCGGATCCTGCTCAAGCGGCACCGGTTCGGTGCGGTCCGGGCCATCCGCTGGGACCGGGAGAGCTTCACCAAGCAGGTGGTCGCGCGCCAGGAGTTCCCCGACGACCCGCAGCTGAGCCTCGACTTCGGGCTCGGTCCCGTACGCGAAACGGACGACGTCGTGACGCTCGTGCTCGCGCACAGCGCGACCGAGGAACCGCTGGAGATGGAGCTGTTCCTCGGCCGTCCCCGGCTGAACGCCGACGGCGGCCCGGCCTGGCACTGGCTCCGGCACCTGACCGATGACACTCTCGGCGCCGATCGACGGCGTAGGCTCGTGCCCTCCACGCTGCCCCTGTGGGCCGACGACGAGGCCGATGTTCCGCTGCGGCTGCACGGTCGGCGCGCGGGCGGCGCAGAAACGAGCATCGAAACGGCACAGTGAACGACCACACCACCGACGGGCGTGCCGAGCAGGCCGCGCGGCGGCTAGCCGAGGCGCGGCTGCTGTTCGACGCCGACCGGCTGACCCTCGCGCGCCGGCTGCGCGGCATGCGTAAGAACCAGCTGGCCCAGGCCGTCGGCACCACGCCGACCGCCATCGGCCAGTACGAGGCCGGCGTGCACCGGCCGTCGGAGAAGACGCTGTCCCGGCTGGCGTTCGCGCTGGGCGTGCCGGTCGAGTTCTTCCGCGCCGGGCGCGGCCCCGTCTCCCTGGACACCGCGCACTTCCGGTCGCTGCGGTCCACGACGCAGATCGAACGCGACCAGGCCCTCGCCCACGGCCGGATCGCGGCGGACATCGTGACCGCGCTGGAAGAGCTCGTCGAGCTCCCGCGCGCGGAGCTGCCCGAACGGCCGGTGTCGCCGGAGGAGATCGCGGGACGCGGGCCGGTGGAGGCCGCCCGGCTGGCGCGCGAGGCCATGGTCGGCGACGCGGGCCCCATCCCGCACCTCGTACGGCTGCTCGAGAAGCACGGCGTGATCGTGCTGATCCTGCCCCCGTCGACCGAGCGGGTGGACGCGTTCAGCATCGGCGCCCACCCGCGCCCGATGGTGCTGTTCAACCCGGCCAAGGGCGACTACTGGCGCAACCGCTTCGACGGCGCGCACGAGCTCGGCCATCTCGTCATGCACGCCGACGCGGAGCCCGGCAGCAAGATCATCGAGGACCAGGCGCACCGTTTCGCCGCCGAGTTCCTGATGCCCGAGGCGGCCATCGCCGACCGGCTCCCGAGCGCCGCCGACTGGGCGTACCTCGCCGAGCTGAAGTCGACCTGGGGCGTCAGCATCTCCGCCCTGCTCTATCGGGCGCGCACCCTCGGCATCATGAAGGAGAGCACGTACCGCAACGCGATGAGCGTGATGAGCGCCCGCGGCTGGCGGCGCAGCGAGCCGGGCCCGGCCAAGCCCCTCGAACGCCCCACGATGCTCACCCGGGCGGTCGAGCTGGTCGCCGACTCCGGCACCGGCCGCGACGAGCTGGCCGACCGGGCCGGGGTGACCCGCGCCGACCTGGACCTGCTGGTCCCGAGCCGCCGCGTGCCCGCGGTCGGCTGACCCGAACCCCCTTACAGGAGGCACGGTGTTCCGGCCGTTGATCCCCCTCATGGTGCTCGCCTGCGCCGCCGGCCTCGCGGCCTGTAAGTCCACGGCCGAACCGAAGCCCCGGAGCGCGACCTCCTCCGCCCCGGCCGCGCCGTCGCAGCCCTGCGCGTCGGCGTCGGACTTCGTCAAGGCGATCGCCGTCGGCGGCTCGACCGGGATGCGGGTCGACGGGCGGATCACCTGCGACCACGGCTGGGCGGCCGCCTACATGAAGCAGAGCGCCGGGTTCACCGACCCGGTCTGGGCCGTGCTCCGGAGCACGGGCGGCCACTGGCGCCTGGTCACCTACGGCACCGACGGCCTGTGCGACAACCCCGCCATGCGCACCGCCCCGGCGTCGATCAAGAAGGCCCTCGGCCCGTACTGCTGACGCGACACGAGCCCCGGCCGGGCGGTGGGACTCAGCCGCAGACCGCGCGGTAGTAGTCGAGCCGCTCTTCCAGCACGTATCCGGCCAGGCCGTTCTTGGTCACCACCCCGTAGTAGCGGTACGGCCGGTCGGGGTTCCCCGGACCGTCGTGACGGGTGAACAGGTCGCCCGGCCACACGGTCCCGACGACGGCGCCGTGCGCGTCCACGACGTTGCCCCGCTGGACGACCCGATACTGCGGACGCTGCCGGCAGCCGCTCGGTCGCGCCGCCGAGTGAGTGGCCGACGGCCGATCGTCTCCGGTGACGGCCATGATGACGGCGACGGCCGCCGCGCCCGCGACCAGCGCCGTGAGGGCGACCAGCGCGAGCAGCCGGCCACGTCCGCGCCGTACGGGTCCGGCCAGGGCGGCTTCCTCCTCCGCCGCACCGGCCTCCAGGAACTCCCGCTCGCCGTCGCCCGACGTCGGAGAGTCGGAACCTCGGTCACCGTCGGCCGACGTCGGAGAGCCGGAACCTCGGTCGCCGGTGCCCGCCGCGCGGGCGGCCAGCGCCGCCGCGCGCAGGTCCTCCAGGTGCGTCCGCTCGTCGGCGGGAACGCCGGCGAGCTCGCAGAGCCGGGCCAGCACGTCCGCCGGGATCGGCGTCTGGGCGTTGAGGTACCGCGAGAGCGAGGAGTCCGAGACGTTGAGATCCCTCCCGAGCCGCGCGAGCGTCGATCCGACGCGGTCGTACAGCAGGCGGATCTCCTCCGTGCACCGCCGGACCGGTTCGGGCAGCTCCGCCGGCAGCGGCTGAAGAGGCTTGCGGCGCTCCGCCACGTCGTCTCCTGTCCCGTTGTCGTCTCGTGCTCGACGTTCGGCCTGGTCAGCGACGTGGGATATCCCGCCCGTCCCGTCCTCGGCCGATTCGTGGCGATTCCGCGCGTCCGGACCGCAGGATCGATCTTGCCCGCTGCGTCCGGAGCAGTCGGGCGGAAGTCCGAGAACCCGCCGTCCGCATGCGGACAGCGCACCCCCTTGGAGGAACACCGGGAATGGCTTCGAACAAGACCCCGCGTCGTGGCGTCACCCTGGCGGCCGTCTCACTGGCGAGCGCGGCGCTGCTGATCGGCGGCGCCGGCGGCGCGGAGGCGGCGCAGGCCCCGACCAATCCGGCGCCGCTCAAGAAGAGCTGCACCCTGTGGTTCAACTACACGCCGCACCGCGCGATGGACAAGACCCCCGGGCACTCCGTCACGGTGGCGAAGGGCAACGGCCGGACCGTCAACTACCGCTACAACTGGGACACCCACTACGCGGTCGTCTCCACGTGGGGCTCGGGCGCGGTCTGGGGCTTCATGAACCGTTCCTGCCTCGGCAAGCCCAAGCACGCGGTCGGCGGACGGCTCACCGAGCACCTGTCCACCGGCGTCGCCAAGCACACCCGGTACATGTGCGGCCAGCAGACGCTGTACGTACGGGACCACCAGCAGCGGGTCATCGGGCGGCTCTACCACGGTGACCGGTTCACGCAGTACGGCAAGACGCGGAAGATGAAGAAGGACAACGGCCGGATCGCGATCGGGTACGCCTACGGGCAGGTCCACAAGGCCGGGCGCGTCTACGCGAAGTACCTGTCCACGAAGCCGTGCGGCACGGCCACCGCCGCGCCCGCCACCGCCGCGCCCGCCGCCGCAGCCACCGCGGCCCCGGCGTCCGCCGCCGCCTCCGGCGCGAACCTCCCGGCGTCGCATGTCGTCGCGGCGAGCTGCCAGTACAAGGTGACCTGGCCGGTCGCCGGGGTGTACGAGCAGCCGACCAACGCCTCGACGCTGCTGAAGGACAAGCGCGCCGGCGACGTCGTCGGCGGGTACTGCGACTGGACGTACGACAACACGACCGAAGGCCACACCTACCTCGCCGTCGCCACCGACAGCGCGGAGGACGGCATCGGCTGGATGCGCCGCGACGCCCTCGTGAAGCTCTGACCGAGAGCAGGCGCGCCGACGCTGCCGGGGCGGGACACGATGGTCCCGCCCCGGCGGTGCGCTTGGCGGCCCGTACGGACGACAGCGGTAGTGGAGGGACCGCGGGCGATTCCTTTTCGTGGTGGCCGGGATCTACATGGTGAGAGGCGCGGCCCGGGTGACGTGCCGGTCGGTCTCTCTTATGGACGCCGAGAAAGAAAGACTGATCGCCAATGAGCATTCCCGCGACCATGCGCGCGCTGCAGCAGACTTCCCTCAACGGCCCGCAGGACATGCGCCTGATCAGCGACGCGCCGGTGCCGAGCCCCGGACAGGGCGAGGTCCTCGTCCGCGTCACCGCCGCCGGCGTCAACTTCGCCGACATCTCGAAGGCCCACGGCACGTTCGCAGGCGGCCCGCGGCCACCGTACCTGGCGGGTTTCGAGGCCGCCGGCGAGGTCGTCGCGGTGGGCGAGGCGGTGACCGACCCGCAACCGGGTGCTCGCGTTGTCGGCGTCGGAACCGGCGCTTTCGCCGAGTACATGGTTCTGCCCGCACCTGCGGCGCTGCCGGTGCCCGCGGGCTGGACGGAGCAGCAGGCGCTGGGTCTGGTCGTGAACTGGCCCACCGCGCTGGCCGCCCTCAAGCCACTGGGCGGCATCGCCGGGCAGACCGTGCTGATCCACGCCGCGGCGGGCGGGACCGGCCAGGCCGCGGTGAGAATGGCCAAGCACTACGGTGCGACGGTCATCGCCACCGCCTCGCCGGGCAAGCGCGAGACAGTGCTGGCGCTGGGAGCCGACCACGTCCTGGACTCTCTCAGCGACGATCTCGCCGCCGAGGTGACGGAGCTGACCGGCGGTTCCGGCGTCGATGTGGTTCTGGAGTCGGCCGGCGGCGCCACCTTCGCCGCCAGCCTGGCCGCGGCCAAGCGGGTCACCGGCCGGGTCATCGTCTACGGACTGGCGGGCGGCGAAGCCCCGATCACCAACTGGGAGCTGGTGTACAAGCACCAGGTCCACATCATCGGCCTCAATATCGGCGTGCTGATCCAGGCCGCACCGCAGATCTTCGGCGAGCTGATGGGTGAGCTGTTCGCGCTGATCGCGGCCGGCGTGCTCGCCCCCAGCCTGCCGACCGTGTACGAACTGGCCGACGGCCCGAAAGCGCTGACGGAACTCGAAGCCAGGGCCACCGTCGGCAAGCTGGCCCTGCTGCCCTGAGAAAGCCCCGAACAGATGACCGCAACCGTGGACCCAGCCGCTAAGCAGATGGCGCGATTCGTCGTGTTGTACGACACCCCCTCCGACGTCGACGCGTTCGAACGTCACTACAACGATGTCCACATCCCGTTGGCGAAGCAGTATCCGGGCCTGCGTCGTTACACGCGCAGTCATGAGCCGGCAGCCGTGATCGGCGATCCGTGCTACATGGTCGTGATGCTGGACTGGGACGACATGGCCGCGCTGGAAGCCGCGCTCGGGTCCGAGATCGGCCGGCGCACCGCCGAGGACGCCGCGGCGAACCTGGCCCGCTACGCGACCTTCCGCGGCATGATCCTGCAGCTCGATGAGCTCTGATCGCGGACGCCGCCGCTGCGCGAGGGCGCCTGTGTCGTCAATAGCGGCTGAGGCGGGCCTGGCGTCGTCGGCGGCGTCGCACGTGGACCACGCCCGGACCTGGTGCGGTATTAGGCTCGCGGCGTGAAATCGGATCTGCGGGCGGCGCCGGACCAGGACCGGTTCACCGCCGAGACCGAGCCGTTCCGCCGGGAGCTGCTGGCGCACTGCTACCGCATGGTCGGCTCGGCGCACGACGCCGAGGACCTGGTGCAGGAGAGCTATCTGCGGGCGTGGCGGTCCTACTCCGGGTTCGAGGGCCGGGCGTCGATTCGGTCCTGGCTCTACAAGATCGCTACGAACGTCTGCCTGAAAGCGTTGCAGCCGCGCTCGATCCGGATGCTGCCCTCAGGTCTGGCAGGCCCGCACGACGGGCCGGATCGCCCGCCGAGTCCCGTTGCGCCGGGCGAGGTCTCGTGGCTGGAACCGCTGCCGGACGCATGGATCGCCCCGCCCGCCGACGATCCGGCCGCAGTGGTGGTCGAACGCGAGTCGCTGCGGCTCGCGCTCATCGCCAGCCTGCAGCACCTGCCCTCCCGCCAACGTGCGATCCTCATCCTGCGCGAGGTGCTGGCGTTCTCGACGGCCGAGACCGCAGAGATCCTCGACACCACCACGGCGGCGATCAAGAGCGGTCTGCAGCGCGCCCGCGCCCGGCTGGACGAATTGGAGCCGGAACCCGAGAAACTGCTCGAACCGACCGACCAACGGGCACGTGCGCTTCTCGATGGCTACATCGCGGCTTTCGAGCGCTCCGATGCCGGCCTGCTGGAAGAGGTGCTGCGCACGGACGCCACCCTGGAGGCGACACCGTTCCGCGAATGGCAGGCGGGCCGGGCGATGTGCATCCACATGCTCGACGCGTACGTGCTGGGCACACCGGGCGACTGGCGGATGATCGCCACTGTGGCCAACGGCCAACCCGCCGCCGTCGTGTACCACCGGGATGCGGACGGCGTGCTCCGAGCCGACGGCGCCGTGGTGCTGGCCCCCACCGTCGGCGGCGTCTCCCGCGTGATCAAGTTCCACGATCCCGCGCTGGTCACGGCGTTCGACTTCCCGGACGTGCTCACGCACTGACCCCCACCGGCCCAGCCATATCAGCACCACGGGCGAAGCCTTTGCCGAGCATCCTGTACGACCATCCCAGGGACATAACGGACGATCTCCGCAGGTCTCAGGTCCGGATCGCCCGTCGTCTTTCACCGGCGTCTACTCAGAGGAGAATCGTCTCGCCTGAGTAGACACCACTGGAAATAATGCCCCGCCCGGCGGGCGGGCGGCCGCTCTGACCGGCCGGCGCGTCGGCGGGTCGGGTCCGCGGGTCGGTCGCGGCTAATCGCGGGTGCCGATGACGTCGGCGGGGCGGGCCGCGAGGGCGAGGCGGGCCGGCAGGACCGTCGCGATCAGGGCGAGCGCCGCGGCCGTCCCGATGACGGCCAGGTACATGACCGGCGGGACGTACGGCGCGGCGGACCCGATCATCCCGGTGGCGAAGGCCGTCAGCGTGACGAGGGTGACGACCGTTCCGAGGACCACGGCCGTCGCGACGACCGTCAGGGTCTCCCAGCGGAGCATCCGCATGACCTGCCGGCGCGTGGTGCCGACCAGCCGCAGCAGGGCGAGCTCGCGGGCGCGGTCGGCGGTGGCCATGGCGAGGGTGTTCACGACCGCGATCGCGGTGAAGGCGATGATCAGGCCCATGGCGACGTAGTTCACCTCGGCCCCGGCGGCGGCCTTGCGCTCTGACAGCGTGGCCTGGTCGAGGACGGTGACGCCCGGGAAGGACCGGACGGCCGACCGGAGGGCCTCCGCCCGGGCCGGGCCGGCGACCAGCACCGTGTCGGCGCGAGGGTCGTCGACGTGCGCGGCGAGCAGATCGTGGGCGACGGTGAGGTCGCCGAAGCCGAGGCCGCGGCCGTACACCGCGACGACCCGGGGCGCGAACGGCGTGCCGTCGCCGAGCGTCATGCGGACCGTGTCGCCGACGCGTACGCCGAGCCGGTCGGCGGCGGTGCTGCTGACGGCGATGGTTCCCGCGTCGAGCCCGTTCAGGGAGCCGGAGCGCACGTCCAGGTTCATGGTGCGGGAGAGCCCGGCGGGCGTGACGCCCTGGACACCGTAGTTCTCCAGTCCGACGCGGACGGTGCTGTGCACGACCTCGGTGACCGTGGTGACGCCGTGGGTCCGGCGGAGCGCGGCGGCGGCCGCGGCGGGCACCTTGGGACCGAGGACGTTGCCGGCGACGGTGCCGGCGTCGGCCTGGGCGGTGGCGGCGTGCCCCATGGTCGTCTGTGCAAACAGGATCGTGCCGGTCAGGCCGATCATGAGCGTGAGCGGGGCGATGACCGAGCCGACCAGGCGGGAGCGGCTCCGCAGGTTCGCGGCGGCGAGGTGCCCGCCGACCGGCGAGATCCGCAGCGGCGGGCCCCACAGGGCGGCGGCCGTGCGGGCGACGACCGGGGCGAGCAGGGCGACGGCGGTGGTCCAGGCGATCGCGGTGAGCATGGTGACCGGGCTGGACGCCGCCTCGGTGTTCAGCGACGACAGGACGAGGGTCAGCACGACGCCGCCGGCGAGAAACGCCAGGCCGGCCACGATCCGGGACGCCCCGGTGCGCGGGCCGCTCAGCGCGGCCTCGCCGAGGGCCTCCACGGGCCGGATCCGCGCCGACCGGCGGGCGGACAGGCGCGCCGCCGCCCAGGCCGCCACGACGGCGGCGAGCACGGCCGCGAACAGCGGGAACGGGCTGAACACCAGGTCCAGGGTCGGCGGCAGGGCGCCGAGGGTGCGGAACCGGTCGCGCAGCCAGAGGCCCAGGAACGGACCGGCGGCCGCGCCGAGGGCGCCGGCGCCGAGACTGACGATGAGCGCCTCCCGGCCGATCATCCGGCGGATCTGACGAGGGGTGGCGGCCACGGCGCGCAGCAGCGCGATCTCCCGCTGCCGCTGCTGGATGGACAGCGCGAACGTGCCGGCGACGACGAGGATCGCCACGAGCAGCGCCGTCCCGCCGAGCGCGCCGCCCATGCTGATCAGCTTGATCCGGGCCTTCTCCGCGTCCCAGAACTCGGACCGCCCGCGGTCGGCGCCGGTGTGCACGGTGGCGGACGTGCCCCGGACGGCCGCGGCGACCCGCTTCGCGACCGCGGAGTCCCCCGAAGCCGGGAACACGCCGATCGCGCTGACCGCGCCCGCCCGCCCGGCGAGCCGCCGCGCCTCGTCCGTCGAGAAGAAGACCGCGGTCTGGTGCGCGAGCGCCTGCCGGGTCACGCCCACGACGCGGTACGTGCCGGTCGAGACGGCCGAGGAGACGGGCACGCGCGAGCCCACGCGGAGCTGCGCCGTACGCGCGGTGGCGGCGTCGACGACCGCCTCGCCCGGCGCCGACGGCGCCCGGCCGGCCGTGAGGGTGAACGGGGTCAGCGCCGCCGACTCCCAGCCGTGCCCCCACGAGCTCCCCGGCGCGGCGCCCGGCACCTCGGCCGGGAACGTGACCTCGGTGACCACCGTGCGCACGCCCGGCACGGCGCGGACCCGGTCCACCGTCGAGGCGGGCAGCCAGGCCCGCTCGGCGAGCGCCTTGGCCTTGTGCTTGACCTTGCCCTTCTTCACCTTGTCGTGGTGGACGTACTGGTCGCCGGTGACGAGGACGGGCGCGCCGGCGTACCGCTCGGGGGCGATGGTGCCGCGCAGCCCCGTCTCCAGGAGGATGCCGCAGGCGCAGACGAGGGCCGCCGCGCAGAACAGCGCGAGGAACGCCCCGGCGAACCCGGCCTTGCGGTGCCGCAGGGTGTTCAGGACCAGGCCGATCATCGGTTCCACGCTCCCAGCCGGGTCATGCGGGCGGCGACCTTGTCGCTCGTCGGGCCGTCCATCGCGTCGGCGATGCGACCGTCGGCGAGGAACAGCACCGTGTCGGCGTACGACGCGGCCACCGGGTCGTGGGTGACCATGACGACGGTCTGGCCCATCCCGTCGACCGTATCGCGCAGCAGGGCGAGCACCTCCCGCGCGGTCATCGTGTCCAGCGCGCCGGTCGGCTCGTCGCCGAAGACGACCTCGGGCCGGGTCACGAGGGCGCGGGCGATCGCGACCCGCTGCTGCTGGCCGCCGGACAACTGGGCCGGTCGGTGGCCCACGCGCTCGGCCAGCCCGACGCGCGCGACGATCTCCTTCAGCCACCGGCGGTCCACGCGGCTCCGGGACAGCCGCAACGGAAGGGTGATGTTCTGCTCGACCGTCAGCGACGGCACGAGGTTGAACGCCTGGAACACGAACCCGACCTTCCGGCGGCGCAGCTCCGTCAGCCGCGTCTCGTTCATCCCGGACAGTTCGGTGTCGCCGAGCCGTACGGTGCCGGACGTCGGTGTGTCCAGCCCGGCGGCGCAGTGCAGGAACGTGCTCTTGCCCGAGCCGGAGGGCCCCATCACGGCGGTGAACCGGCCGCGCGGGATGCCGGTCGTCACCTCGCGCAGTGCCGCCACCGCGCTCCTGCCCTTGCCGTACACCTTGCTCACCGCGCTCATCACCACGACGTCATTCATGGGGATAAGTCTGCTGACCTGCGGTTTCCCGGGCCAGAGACGTGCTCACGAGTCGACCATGACCTCGTCATGGCCCGGACCGTGACGAGGCCCCTGGTACACATGACCCGTGATCAGAGTGTTGCTGGCCGATGACCACCACGTGGTTCGCGGCGCCCTGGCCGCGCTGCTGTCGCTGGAGCCGGACCTGGAGGTGGTCGCCCAGGTCGACGCGGGCGACCAGGTGCTGCCCGCCGTGCTTCACCACCGGCCGGACGTCGCGGTGCTCGACATCGACATGCCCGGCGCCGACGGCCTGACCGCCGCGGCCGCCGTGCACGAGCGGCTTCCGGAGTGCCGGACGCTGATCCTCACGGGGCACGGCAAGCCCGGTCACCTGCGCCGCGCCCTCACCGCGCACGCGGGTGGGTTCCTGCTGAAGACCGCGCCGCCCGACGACCTGATCGCGGGAATCCGGAGCGTCGCCGCAGGGAGGCGCGTACTGGACCCGAACCTCGCGCTGACGGCCTGGGACCTCGCCGACAACCCGCTCACCCCGCGCGAGACGGACGTGCTGCGGCTGGCGGCGGAGGGCGCCGAGGCGCCCGAGATCGCCGAGCGGCTGCACCTGTCGGCCGGGACCGTGCGCAACTACCTGACCGCCGTCGTCGACAAGCTGAACGCCCGGAACCGCACCGACGCCGTCCGCATCGCCCAAGAGGCGGGCTGGATCTGAGCTCAGGGGTCGGCCGGGGTGTCGGGGCGCAGGCGGGCCTGGAGGCGGAAGCCGCCGTCGCCGTCGGCGCGGGCGGTCAGGCTGCCGCCGACGGCGGCCAGCCGGGTCGTGAGGTTGCCGATCCCCGATCCGGGCGGGTCGCGCCGGGCCCGCGGGTCGAGGCCGTCGTTGTCCACCGTGAGGGTCACGACGCCCGCCTCGTTCGTCGTGACGATGGCGCAGTGCCGGGCGGCGCTGTGCCGCAGCACGTTGGTCACCGCCTCCCGCAGCACCGCGCTCAGCACCGTCGCCGACGGGGCGGGCAGCGGGCCGTGACCGAGGTCGGCCCGGGTCTCGACCCCCGCGGCGGTCAGCACGGAGCGCGCGGACTCGACCTCGATCTCCAGCGACATCTCCGGCTCCCCGGCGCCGGAGGCGGCGCGCAGGTCCGCCCGGGCCCGCTCGGCCATCGCCACGACCGCGGTCAGCTCCGCCTCGGCCCGTGCCGGGTCGGCCCCGGCGAGCCTCCGGGCCAGCTCGCACTTCAGCAGCATCGCCGCGAGGCTGTGCCCGAGCAGGTCGTGCAGGTCGCGGGCGGCGCGGAGGCGTTCCTGTACGGTCGCCGCCCGGGCCAGCTCCGCGCCGGCCGCCCGCAGGTCGCGTACGAGGCGGGCGAGGCGCACCAGGCCGTACACCACGAGGCCCGTGACCAGCACGCTCACCGTGTAGTTGACGATCCGCGCCGGGCCCTGCGACAGCGCGGCCGCCATCGCCCCGGTGGCCGCCATCGCCGCCGCCACGAGCGGCGCGCCGACCCGGATGGGCAGGGCCACGAGGAAGGTGCCCGCGAGGAAGCCCGCCGCGCCGAGCCAGGCGGTGCCGAACCAGAGCACCGGCACGAGGCTGAGCAACGTCTGCCCGGCCAGGACCGCGTACGGGTGCCGCGGCGGGGCGTCGGCGGTCCAGCGCAGTTGCAGGACCGCGAGGAGCGCCATCCCGAGCACGGCCCCGGGCAGGCCCGCGCCCCAGGGGACGTGCAGGAGACCCTTGACGCAGAAACCCGCCACCACCACCGCGAGGAGGGTCACCGACAGGCCGTACGCCGTGGGGTCGGGCACGCTGACAGGGCGCGGGGTGGCCGCGATCGTCGCCTCGACGGTGAACCGGCCGTCCGCGCCGAGGCCCGTGGTGAGCGTGCCGCCGGCCGCCTCGACCCGCTCGGCGGCCGCGGCGAGACCCTCCTCACCGCGCGCCGCGGTGGGAGGCCCGTCGTTGCTCACCCGCAGCCGGACCCTCCCGTCCCGCTCGGCGGTCTCGATGACGCACCGGGTCGCCGTGCCCTGGCGTACGACCGCGGTGACGGCCTCGCGCAGCACGGTGGCCAGCAGCGCGCCCGCCGAGCCGAGCGGCTCCTCGTGGTCGGTGCGGACCTCCGCCTCGATCCCGGCGGCCGCCAGCAGCGCCCGCGCCGCCGTGGCCTCGGGCGCGAGCGACCTGGCGCGGAAGTCGGCGGCCGCCGCCCGCGCGTCGGCCAGCGAACGGCGGGCCACGCGGAGGACCTCGTCCAGCTCTCCGGGATCGTCGAGGGCGCGGCGGCTGCCCGCCGTGATCGCGTCCAGGCCGCGCCCGATGCCGGTGTTCAGCTCGGTGGCGATACGGAGGCGTTCCTGCGCGACGGCCGCCATCGTCAGCGCGGGGCGGGCGGCGGCCAGGTCGGTGACCCGGTCGGCCAGCCGTACGAGGCCGTACACGACCAGCGCGCCGAGCACCGGCGTGATCGCGGCGTCGGTCACCGCGGCCGCGTCCGGGAACCGCAGGACCGCGACGACCACTCCCCCTGCGAGCACCGCCGCGGCGGGCAGCGCGTACGAGGCCAGCAGCAGCGGCCCGGCGGCGAACGCGAGGATTCCGACGGACGTGCCGAACACGAGCACGTCGAGGCACGCCAGGAGCACCTGGGCCGTCGCGAGCGCGACGCCGCGGAATCTCGCCGCGCCGGGCAGGACCCAGGCGAGCAGGGACACGAACAGGAGCAGGGTGATCGCCACCGTGCCGACGGCGCGCGGCGCGTCGCCCGCCCGGAACGGCGCGGCGAGGACGTACACGCCGGCGAACGCGGCGAGGACGACCGCGACGATCAGCCGGGCCAGGCGCGGACCGAGCGTGGGCCCGGCGTACGGCGAACGCTGAGGGGTCACAGGAGGAGACGGGAGGAGCCGGGTCAGGCCCGTTGCGCCCGCCGGTTCAGGCGCCCGTGCACGAGCCGCGGGTGGAGGTGGTC
Source organism: Actinoallomurus sp. NPDC052274 (assembly GCF_040679475.1). Classification (NCBI taxonomy): domain Bacteria; kingdom Bacillati; phylum Actinomycetota; class Actinomycetes; order Streptosporangiales; family Thermomonosporaceae; genus Actinoallomurus; species Actinoallomurus sp. NPDC052274. The sequence continues at coordinate 148,495 of NZ_JBFAUT010000002.1, read as the reverse complement.
GATCTCGACGCGCCGGCCCTCGGTCACGCAGTAGACGCGGAACCCGCCCGGGCGGCCGTCGCCCTCGGACTCCCGGTCGATCTCGCCGGAGTCCGTCTTCGCCCGGAACCAGTCGCCCAGGGCGTACTCGTCGCCGAAGAGCGGCGACTCGGCGCGACGCCCCGCGCGGTCGATGTAAAGGACCTGGTAGCCACAGCCGGCCGGCGGATAGCTCACGTGGTTCCCCTTCCTCCGCACGAGCCGCAGTCCTGTTGCGCGCTGTTCTTGCCGGTGCCCCTGCAGACCGGACACGTCCTGCCGGTCGGCGGTGCGCTGTGCTTGCCCATCGTGACACCGTCCCCCTCGTACGTCATCCGCGGCCCCCGCCGTGGTTCCCCAGTCTTCCACCTTCCGATCACACGGAACCCCGGTCTCCCGGGCTCAGCGCCGTGCGCCGTCCTCGGCGAGCCACGCCATCGGGTCCTTGCCGACGACCACCGTGCTCGTGAGCGTGCCGATCTCGGCGATCGTGATGGCGATCTCGTCGCCGCCCGCCAGGGTGAACGGCAACTCGGGGACCAGGCAGGTGCCGGTGGCGAGGATGGCGCCGTCCGGGAACGCGTCCGCGCGGAACAGGTAGCCGACCAGGTCGTCGAGCCTCCGGTGCAGTTGCCCGGTGCTCGCCCGGCCCGCCCACGTCACGTCGCCGTCGCGCCGGATCGTGAGCTCGATGTCCAGGGCGTACGGGTCGGGGACCTCCCAGGCCGGCCGTACGGCGGGACCGGCCGCACAGCCGCCCAGGTAGGTCTTGGCCTGCGGCAGGTAGAGCGGGTTCTCGCCCTCGATGGTGCGGGAGCTCAGGTCGTTCACGACGGTGTACCCGACGATCTCGGCGTGCCGGTTGAGCACCAGCCCGAGTTCGGGTTCGGGCACGTCGATCGCGGAGTCGGCGCGGATCGCGACGTGCTCGCCGTCGCCGGTCACCCGCCAGGCCGCGGACTTGAAGAACAGCTCCGGGCGTTCGGCGTCGTACACCTGCTCGTACACGTCGGCCGACCGCTCGCTCTCGGTCATCCGCGCCTCGCGGGAGCGCCGGTAGGTGACGCCGGCCGCCCAGACCTCCATCCGCCCGTCCGCCGGCGGCAGCACCCGTACGGCGGTGACGTCGTGCCCAGGGCCCTTCGCCGCGAGGCAACGGTCCCGCAGCTCCGCGGCGGGCAGCCGGAGCAACTCGCCGAGGCCTCCGGTCAGCTCGGTGACGGTCGACCCGTCGGAGAACCCCACCAGCGGGCGGTCACCGGCGGTCGGCACGAAACGGACAATGTGCACGTCGTCCCTCGCTTCACGTCGCTACGCCTGCAACGTAGGCGGCCGAGGGTGGTGCGGTCCAGCCTGGTCCTGCCGGACCCAGGCTGCGCAGAGCCCTGGGTGGCCCAGGGTCCGGCGACCAGAGTGGTGCGTGCCGGGAGATCCGGCACCGGGCACACGTACAGCGGGCAGATCGGGCGGGCACCCCCGTGCGGACCACCGCCTGGCAGGATGACGTTCCGGGACGGTTCGCGCGGACATCGGGGAGCGGGGCGTGATACGGGTACTTCTGGCCGAGGACATGCATCTCATCCGCGGTGCCCTGATCGCGCTGCTGGCGCTGGAGCCCGACCTCGAGGTGGTCGCCGAGGTGGCCACGGGCGACGCCGTGCTCCCCGCCGCGCTCGAGCACCGGCCGGATGTCGCGGTGCTGGACGTCGAGATGCCGGGCATCGACGGGCTCGCGGCGGCCACGGCGCTCGCCGACCGGCTGCCGGGCTGCCGCACGCTCATCCTCACGGCGCTCGGCCGCCCCGAGACCCTGCGCCGGGCCCTGACGGCCCAGGTACGGGGCTTCATGCTGAAGGACTCCCCGCCCACCGAGCTGGCCGGCGCGATCCGCCGGGTGGCCGCCGGGGAGCTCGTGATCGATCCACAGCTGGCCGCGGCGGCGATCACGGCCCGGCCGAACCCGCTGACGGAGCGGGAGGCGGGGGTGCTGCGGCTGGCCGCGGAGGGCGCGGAGCTCTCCGAGATCGCCGCGCGGCTCCACCTGACCAAGGGCACCGTGCGCAACTACCTAGGGGCGATCGTCACCAAGCTGGACGCCCGCAACCGCATCGACGCGGTCCGCATCGCGACCGAGGCCGGCTGGCTGTAGCACCAGGAGCTCGTACTCCTCCCCCGGACGCGGCCCGGCCGTGAGCCGGCCGCCCAGCGCGGCCACGCGTTCGGTGAGGTTGCCGACGCCCTGCCCGGCCGTCCGCGCCGTGGTTTCGGGGACGCCGTCGTTGGTGACGCGCAACCGGGCCGTGCCGTCGGCGACCGTCGCCTCCACGGAGCAGGTCCGGGCCCGACTGTGCCGGAGGACATTGGTGACGGCCTCGCGCAGCACGGTCGCCAGCAGGGCGTCGACCGGTCCGGGAAGACCGTCGGCCGAGGCGTCGACGCGCACCGCGATCCCGGCGGCGGTGAGCACGTCACGCGCCGAGGCGAGCTCCGCGCGGAGGGACATCCGCGGATCGTCGCCCGGGATGGCGCGCAGGTCGCCCAGGGACCGCCGGGCGATCAGCCCGATGTCGGCGAGTTCGCGTTCGGCCCGGGAGGGGTCCCTCGCGGCCAGCTCGGCCTTGACGATGACGGCGGACAGGCCGTACCCGAGCAGGTCGTGCACGTCCCTGGCGATCCGCCGCCGTTCGCGCGCCAGGGCCATCGCGGCGAGCGCCAGGCGCGCCTCCCGTACCTCGTGGACGAGCCCGGTGAGCAGGGCCAGCCCGTAGAAGATCAGTGCGATGGTCACCGTGTCGACCGTCAGGGAGGCGGTCTCCCCCACGGGGACGGACCGGACGAGCAGGACGACGGGAACGCTCAGCACGACGGCCCCGGACAGCGGCCACGCCAGGCGACCGCCGACGGCGATCAGGATCGAGGCCGCGGCGAAGCCGACCATCTGGGGTTCGGGACCGCCGGGAGTCAGGAGCGGCAGGCAGGCCAACACGGTTTGGGCGGAGACCGTCCAGCCGGCATGACGCGGCCGTACGCCGGGCGGGCGCGGTAGGCAGTGGTAGACGGACAGCCCGATGATGACGGCGAGGGCGAGCACGTCGGCAGTGAACAGGAGGGCGGGCGGAGACGCGTCCGACAGGAAGATCAGGCCGATGGCCAGGTACTCGAGGTGCGCGACGACGACGATCGGCAGGGCCAGGCGCGGTGTCAGGTCGGCGGGCGGCGGATCGACCGGGGCGGCGGGCGTGGCCCGGACGCGCGCCGCGCTCTCCCGGGCGAGGGTCAGGATCCGCTCGACCTGTCCGCGCGCGGCGAGGCCGGCGATCTCCGAGAGGGCCGAGCCGAGGGCGGCGTCCAGGTCGCGGGAGAACCTTTCGCGTTCGCCCGCGACCGACTCCGTGGCCAATTCGCCGCGGGTGGCACGGAGTTCGGCGCGCAGGTCGCTGAGCCGGGTGAGGCCGTAGACGGTGACTCCGACCGCCAGGGCGTTGCCCATGGCGTTGACGCAGGTGTAGACGTCGCCGAGGTTCAGCAGGCCGGCGGCGGCCACGACGGCGCCGAACAACGCCCAGCGGATGCGCCCCGTGACGATCAGAAGGACGGAGGCGGCGAGGAAGCCCGGCGGGCCCGCCCAGGGGAAGAGCAGGGCTTGGGCGGCCAGGCTCCATCGGCCCCGGAACCGTTTCGTCGCGGGCAGGCAGTGCAGGATCTGCAGCGCGAGCGTCAGGACCGCCGGAACGCTCGGTGTGATCAGCCACGGATCGACGGCCAGACCGACCAGGACGACGAGGATGATCACCACGCCATGATTTTAGTGATTTGTCCGGATCGTGTGTTCTACATGCCAGGTCGGGGTGACCGGCACTGGTGGCGTACGCGCCCGTTCGGAGATCGTCGATGTCATGAACAGAGCGCCTCTCGGAACCGCCCGCACCGCAATCGCGACCTCTCGCATCGCACGTGGTACCGCCCGCGCCGCGGTCGGCACCGCCTGCGCCGCCGCCCTGGCGCTCGCCGCCGTACCGTCCGCTCACGCGACCGCGCCGACGCGTGGCGAGGTCGTCTCCACGACCCGCATCGCGAGCATGTCGAAGGCACGCACCGCGGAATACCTCGCGAAGATGAACTTCGGCTCGCCGAAGCCCAAGTACGGGGTCGAGGTGTACCGCGTCGTGTACCGGACCGTCGCCGTGAACGGCCGGCCGACGACCGCCAGCGGCCTGGTCGTCCTCCCGCGTGGCAAGGACCGCCGGCTGCGGACCGTCGTGTACGAACACGGCACCAACCCGACGAAGAAGGCCGCGGCGACGGTGAACGCGGGCAGTTACGACCGCGCCGGGTCGATCCTGTTCGCCGGGGCCGGGTTCGGTACCGTCGCGCCGGACTACCTCGGGCTCGGACTCGGTCCCGGCCGCCACCCGTACATGGACCACGCCTCGGAGACGAGCGCCTCCCTCGACATGCTGCGCGCGGCGGAGAAGGTCGCCGCCCGGCACGGGCGCACCCTGGACCGGCGCGTGCGGGTCACCGGCTTCTCCCAGGGGGGCGCGGCCGCGACGGCCCTGGGCCGCGCCCTGCAGGCCAAGGGACGGCTGGCCGCGCTCGCGCCGGTCAGCGGCCCGTACGACGTCGAGCACGCCGAGGTCCCCGAAGGGCTGCACGGGACGTCACTCGACCCTCGAGAGGTCACCTTCTACCTCGGGTACTGGCTGACGTCGATGAATCGGCTGCACCACCTCTACGCCTCTCCGTCCGAGGCCTTCCAGCAGCCGTACAGCGCGACGGTCGAGACGCTCTTCGACGGCCACCACACCCCGGCGGAGATCGTCACCGGCCTGCCGGCCACGCCTCAGGAACTCCTCACGCCCGCGTTCATCAAGAGGTTCGACCACCCGACGGGCGGCCTGGCCCGGGCGCTCCGGCAGAACGACGGCACCTGCAGGAGCTGGACGCCGCGCGTTCCCGTCCGCGTGTACGCCGCGCGCGGGGACAAGGACGTGACCATCCGCAACGCCCAGAACTGCGTCCGGGCCCTGCGCGCCCACGGCGTGGCCGCGCCGCTCATCGACGTCGGCGACACCGACCACAACGGATCGGCGTTCCGGTCGATCCCACAGATCGTGACCTGGTTCTCGTCGCTGTAGCCGAACCGTCATCGGCGTCCGCCGGAGCCCATGCCGCCCGGCACATCTCGATGGAGTGAGAATGTTCAAGAAGATCGTCGCGATGCTGTTCGCCGGCGCGCTGATCGTCGGGCCCGCGGTCCCCGCGGGGGCGGCGACGGGCCACTCCGGCGAGCGGACACGACGGCACTCGCCCACGCTGCGCGACGTCGGCGCGGTGGTGGACGCGATCGTGCCCGCTCAACTGGCCAAGGACCGGATCCCCGGCGCCGCGGTCGTCGTGGTGGCGGGCGGGCGGCCGGTGTTCGCCAAGGGGTACGGCGTCGCCGACGTCGCCACACGCAGCCCCGTGGACGCCGAGCGCACCGGCTTCTTGATGGGGTCGATGGCCAAGCTGTTCACCGCGACCGCCGCGCTGCGACTGGTCGACCAAGGGCGGCTCGACCTGCACACCGACGTCAACCGGTACCTCAAGAGCTTTAAGATCCGCGACACCTACCCCGGTCGGCCCGTCACCCTGGAGAACCTCCTCACCCACACCGCCGGCTTCGACGACGACATCGTCGGCAAGGCCAGGGCGAACCCCACCGGCCTCGCACCCCTCGGCCGGGCCCTGGCAGAGGGGCAGCCGGCGCGGGTACGCCCGCCGGGCACCGCCGTCTCCTACGACAACTACGGAACGGCCCTGGCCGGGTACCTCGTCGAGGTCGCGTCCGGGGAGCCCTTCGCGCGGTACGTCGACGAGCACGTCCTGCGGCCACTGGGAATGACCGCCACGACGTTCGCCGAGCCGCACCCGGCCGCGGTCGACGCCACCCTGGCGCGCGGCTACCGGCCCACCGGCTCCGGCTACACCGTCCAGAAGGGCCAGTACGGTTCGTGGTCGCCGACCGGCGCCGGGGCGGTCTCGCCCCCCGCCGACATGGGCCGGTTCATGCTCGCCCAGCTGAAGAACGACCCCCGGCTCGGCCGGGACGTCGCCCAGCGGATGCAGCAGCGGCACTTCAGGCAGGATCCGCGCGTCCCCGGCATGGGCTACATGTTCGAGGAGCGCCCGCGCGACGGCCGGCGGCTCCTGTTCAAGGACGGCGACGTGCCGGGCTTCCACGACCAGATGGCGCTGCTCCCCGACGAGGGAATCGGCATCTACGTCGCCTTCAACGGCGACGGCACGGACGCGGTCGCCGGCTGGGACGGCGTCAGCCTCATCGACCGTATCGTCGACCGGTACCTCCCCGGCAGCCCGGCCGCGCCCGGAGCCGTACGGACCGGCGACGTCTCCCGGTACGCCGGGACGTACCGGTCGGTCCGCACCAGCCACAGCGCCCTGACGAAGGTCTCCACCCTCGTCTCGCCGGTATCCGTCGCGGCCGACGGCGCCGGGACCCTGACCACCACCGGGCTGACCCCGGACCCGGCCAAGGAGACCCAGCACTGGACGCAGGTCGGGCCGGGACTGTTCCAGGAGCGCGGCGGCCAGGACCTGATCGCCTTCGACGGCAAGGGCATCCTGTCCGCGTCGGCGACGCCCGCCGAGGCGTACGAGAAGCTGGAGTGGGCCGACTCCCCGGCGCTCTACCTGCCCATGTTCGGGGTGGGCGCCCTGATGCTCCTGCTCTGCTTCCTCGGCGTCCCGGTGGCGGCGCTCGTACGGCGCCTGCGCCACCGCCCGGCCCGCTCGCGTGCCTCCCGCGCCGCCTGGCTGACCGCCTGGATCACCGGCGCGCTCGGCACGGCGTTCCTGGCCGGGTTCGCGTCGCTGATGACCGACTCCAACGCGCTCCAGGAAAAGATCATGCTGGGCTCGCCGTCCCTGACCGTCCTGCCGGTCGTCCTGGCGGTGGCGTTCGTCCCGGCCGCCGGCGTCCTCGTCGGCACGGTGGCGGCCTGGTGGAAGGGCTGGTGGGGCTGGGGCGGACGGCTCTCGTACACGCTGATCGCCCTGGCCGGGGTGGCGTTCCTGAAGGTCGCGCTCACCTACAACCTCGTCGCCCTGCCGTTCATCTGACCGACGCACCGTCACGCGGCGCGCGGCCGGGACCACCCCGGCCGATCGGGAGGCCGCGACCGAGCAGGGTGAGAGTCGTACGGTGCTGCTAATACTGGCCGGGTGAACGCTTTGCAGTGGGAGATCAGGCCCTTCGCGGGCGTCAGCGGGTTCGGGGTGGACGTCCGGTTCGGCGCGCGCCGCGACGAGGTCGCCGCCGGTTTCGCGGAGCGGTTCGGCGACGACCTCGGTGCGGTCCGGCCTTTCCGCAAGGCCGCCTGGGACGTCGGGATCTGCGACCACTACCTCGCGGGCGACCTCATCGCCTTCTTCGACGACCACGACCGGCTGTACCACCTCGAGCCGGGCTCCCGCGCCCCGGTCGGCTTCGACGGGATCGCGCTCACCGGCCGCCCGTACGACGACGTCGTCGCGGAGCTGACCGCCCACGGCCTCGAGGTGGTGGGCGACGACGAGGGGCACCGGGTGCCCGAGGCCGGCTTCGCCCTGACCCGGAACGGAGACGATGAGGTCGGCTCGGTTGGGGTGTTCGCCGGCGATCCCGGGGGCGAGCCCGACATGTCCGACGAACCCGAGGTCGCGCCCATCACGAAGCACCGGCTGGTCTCCGGCCAGGGCACCGAGACGGTACGGCTCGGGCAGTCGCGTCAGGAGCTGCGCGCCCTGCTCGGCCCGGCGCTGCAGAGCGTCCCGCCCTACGGCGGCACGGCGCAGGACTGGTACTTCGACCACGGCCTGATCCTCACCTTCGACGAGGACTCCCGGCTCACCACGCTGGTGATCAGCTTCGTGGGCGTGTCGGGCACCGCCTGGTTCGAGGACGTGCAGCTCCTTGGCCGCGGCTACGCCGAGGTCACCGCGGACCTGACGGCCGGCGGCGTACAGGTCGAGCCGGAGGTGCTCGGCGGCCGCGTGCCCGAGCACGGCTTCTCCCTGTCGCTGCTCGGCCGGCGGAACCCGGCCATGCCGATCGCCGCCGTCGTCTTCCGCGCGGACCCGTCGAGCCGCTGAGGACCCCGTGCCGGTGCGCCGGTCGGCGTCCTCGTCGGAACGGCCACCGCCTCACGCGTCGCGCAGCCGGAGCAGCAGGCCGCCGGTGATGGTCACGGTGACCATCGGCCGGCTGCGCCGGAAGCTGGGCGGCCCGCCCGTCATCGTCACCACCCCGGGCGTGGGCTACCGCGTCGTCGACGAGGCCCCGACCGCCCGGCCCGGCTGAGCGGGACGGTCACCGCGAGTTCGAGGGCCGAGTCGTACCGAATGCTCGGGAAAACCCGGCCCGTGGTGGTGAGATGCGGGCTTTGCCCTTGTTCTGGGCCGCGGATGCCGAGCATTCGGTACGCCGCGGGTTCGGGGTGCCCGGCGCCGGGGCGGGCGAGCCAGGTGGGTCAGCGGCGCGCGGTCGCCGGGCCGTGCGGCCGGTCGGCGGGCGGCGGGTAGTCCTTGAGGTCGATGTTGGTGGCGAACCTGTCGGTCATCCACAACAGCGACTTGAGCAGGACGCCGCGCTTGAACATCTGGTTGCGCATCCTGATCCGGCCCTGGGTCGGCGGGGCGAGGAACGGCCCGGCGTTGCCCTTGCGCGCGATCTTGGCGTAGCCGCGGAACTCCTCCTCGTACCGGCGGAACGCCACCCGGTGGTCGCCGCCGGCCGCCGCCAGCTCCCCGGCCAGGACGTACGCGCCGACGATGGCCAGGCCGGTGCCGAAGCCGCCCAGCGTGTTGCCGTACGCGGCGTCGCCGAGCAGCACGACCCGTCCCTTGGCGTAGTGGTCGATCTCGACCCTGCTGATCGAGTCGAGGTAGAACTCCGGGTCGCCGGACGCCGCGGCGACGATCTCGGGCACCCTCCACCGCGCGCCCTCGTAGGCGCGGGCGAGGAGCCGCTTCTGCTCGTCGGTGTTCCAGCGGTCGTACCGCAGCTGCTCGGAGGCGAAGACGAAGAACGCCCGCGCCTTGTTCCCCCACAGCGACACCATGCGGCCCGGCTCGTTGTACATCACGCTCTGCTCCGGGGCGCCTGGCGCGGCGGCGTCGGCGAGCGCGTAGTAGTGGCCGAGGAAGCGCACGTAGTCCTCCTCGGGGCCGAAGGCCAGGCGGCGGACGTTGGAGTGGATGCCGTCCGCGCCGACCACGAGGTCGAAGGTGCGGGGCGCGCCGCGTTCGAAGGTGACGTGGACGCCGGACGCCGTCTCGGTCAGCGAGGTGATCGAGTCGCCGAAGACGTACTCGCACCGCGCCGCGGTCCGCTCGTACAGGAGGGCGGCCAGGTCGCCGCGGCCGATCTCGATCTCACCGCCGGTGAACTCGCCGGGCATGACCGCCTGCGGCCGGCCGTCCGCGTCGATGAAGGTGGTGTCGTGCCCGCCGGTCTGGCGGCGGCGCACCTCGTCGAGGATCCCCATGCGCGCCAGGACCTTCTTGTGGGTCGGGCCCTTGAAGTCGACGGCCTGCCCGCCGGGGCGCAGCGCGGCCGCCTTCTCGACGATCGTGACGGTGCAGCCGTAGCGCTCCAGCCAGTAGGCGAGGGCGGGGCCGGCGATGCTCGCGCCGGAGATGAGGACTGTCGTGTTCTTCATGTCCCCGACTCTCGCGGGGCCCGTTGACAGCCCGTCCGCTATCCGCTGACAGTCTCGTCGACGACTGTCAGCGCCTCCGCGCGGGACATCGCGGCGCCGCGCGCGAACGCCGCCGCGAACGCGTCCGCGCCGATGAGGTCGCGGGCGTGGGCGGCGGCCAGGTCGGCGTCCCGGTCGCGGGCGACGGTCGTTCCGCGCAGCGCGACGGCCGCGCCGAGCAGGACCGCTGCGTGTTCGCCCGCGCCGTCCCGTACGGCGAGGCCGGCCAGGCCGGTCACGGCGTCGGCGAGGTCGACGGCGATCGGGGATTCACGCGCGGCCGCGACGGCGCGCCGGTGCCAGGTCCGCGCCGCGTCGTCGTCGCCCTCGGCCTCGGCGAGCCGGCCCAGCGCGGTGTACGCCCACGGCTGGGTCGCCTCGATGCCGAACCCGGCGTTCCCGGCGACGCGAAGGGCCTCGTCGAGGTGGCCGCGGGCCTCGGTGAGCTCGCCGCGGAACCGCGCGACCTCCGCCCGGCCGAGGTGCACCGCCGCGGGCGCGTCCGCCCGGCCCGCCCGGCGGGACAGCTCCTCCGCGCGGTCCAGGTCGGCGACGGCGGCGGGCAGGTCGCCCTCCCGGGTGAGCCCCTCGGCGCGGTGGACGAGGACGTCGACGACCTCCTCGTCGGCGCCCAGCTCGTCGAACAGCGCGATCGTCTCCTGCCAGAGGTCGCGGGCGCGGGCCCACTCGCCGCGGCGGGCCGCGATCACGGCCAGCCAGTCCAGCGCCTGCGCGGTCCCCCACCGTTCGCCGAGCGAGCGGAAGCGGCCCAGCGCGTCCTCGAGCCCGCGTTCGCCCTCGGCCGGGTCGCCGCCGAGCACCTTGATCAGGGCGAGGCTGAACCCGCCCAGCGCCCGGTTCCAGGGGTCGCCGCCGAGCATGCGCTCGCTCGCGCCGGACGGTCCGGGCGGGCCGGCGATCATCCCCCACATGACCACGGTGAACGGATACCGCAGCGGCCGGTCCCAGGACCGTACGATCGACTCGGCCCGTCTCCAGTGCTCCGGATCGATCCGCGGCACGGCCTGCACGACGCAGGCGACGTACTCCTCCTCGAATCCCTCGACCGGCGTCTCGAGAAGCTCGGCGGCCAGCTTGCGCGTCTCGCCACGCCGCCCGCTCAGCCAGCCGTACGCCCCGAGGGCCGCGACCAGCCGGAGGGCCGTCTCCCGATCGTGGCGTACGGACCAGCGCAGGGCGGCCATCAGGTTCTCGTGGTCGGCGGAGAGCCGGGCCAGCCAGTCGAGCTGTTCGGCGCGGTGCAGGTGGGGGTCGGCGCGCTCGGCCAGGCCCAGGAAGTGACGGGCATGGGCGGCCCGGATCCGCTGCCGTTCGTCGGTCTCGGCCAGGCGCTCGGCGCAGAACAGGCCGATCGTCTCGAACATCCGGTAGCGGACGCCGTCCGGCTCGACGAACGACTTGTCCACCAGGTCGGCCAGCGTGTCCGCGGCGTCGTCGCCGCAGACCGCCTCGACGGCGTCCGGTGACGCGCCGCCCGAGAAGACGGAGAAGCGCCGGGCCACCGCCCGCTCGTCCGGCGTGAGCAGGTCCCAGCTCCACTCGACCACGGCGCGCAGCGTCCGGTGCCGGGCCGCCGCGGTGCGGTCGCCGCGCGACAGCAGCCGGAACCGGTCGTCCTCGGCGAGGCGGCGGGCGATCTCCTCGACGGGGAACGTGCGCAGCCGGGCCGCCGCGAGCTCGACGGCGAGCGGCAGCCCGTCGAGCGCGGCGCAGATCCGCGCGACCGCCTCCGCGTTGTCCGGCCCGACCGCGAAGCCGGGCCGGACGGCCGCCGCCCGGTCGGCGAACAGCCGGACGGCCGGGTAGTCCGGCACGTCGGCGGGCGCGCAGGACGGCGGCGGGACGTCCAGGGGCCCGAGCGGCACGAGCGTCTCACCGGTGATCCCGAGGGGTTCGCGGCTCGTCGCCAGGACCCTCAGGCGTGGGCACTCGCCCAGCGCCCGGCGGGCCAGCGCGGCGGCGCCGGTGACGGCCTGCTCGCAGTTGTCGAGCACCAGCAGCAGCTCCCGGTCCCCGATCGCCGCGACCAGGCGCCCGACCGGGTCCGGCGCCTCCAGCGACTGCAGGCCCGTCTCGCGCAGGCCGAGCGCGCCGAGGACCGCGTGCGGCACCTGGTCGTCGTCCTCCACCGGGGACAGGTCGGCGAAGACGACCTCGGCCCCGTCGCGGGCCGTCGCCTCGATCGCCAGCCGGGTCTTGCCGGCGCCGCCGGGTCCGATGATGGTGATCAGCCGTGCGTCGCGCAGCGTGCCGAGCCGGGTGAGCTCGCGGTCGCGGCCGACGAAGCTCGTGAGCTGTGCCGTCGGCCGCCGTCGCGGCACCGGGTCCGGCCGCTGCGCGCGCAGGACGGCGAGCTGGATCGCCGACAGCTCCGGGGAGGGGTCGACGCCGAGCTGGTCGGCGAGCAGGTGCCGGGTCTCCTCGAAGACCGCCAGGGCCTCGGCGGGCCGTCCCGCCGCGTGCAGGGCGCGCATCAGCTGCCCGCGGAGCCGTTCCCGCAGCGGGTGCTCGGCGACCAGCCGTCGCAGCTCGGCGACCGGCGCGCGGTCGGGCAGCGCGAGCTGGGCCTCGATGAGGTCCTCCGCCGTGGCGAGCCGCAGCTCCTCCAGCCGGGCCCGGTCGGCGTCCGCGTGGGGCAGGTCGGCCAGGGCCGGGCCGCGCCACAGGTCGAGCGCGCGGCTGAGGACCGCGGCGGCGTCCGCGTACGTGCCCGCGTTCAGGAGTCCGCGTCCGTCGCGGGCCAGCCGCTCGAAACGGTGCGCGTCCACGTCGTCGGGGTCGACCGCCAGCCGGTAGCCGGTCCGGTCGAACTCCAGCGTCCCCGGCGGCAGGTGACGCCGCAGCCGGGACACCTGCGCCTGGACCGCGTTGACGGCGCCGGCCGGGGGCTCGTCGCCGTACTGGCCGTCGACCAGCCGGTCCATGCCGACCACCCGGCCCGCGTGCAGGAGGAGCAGCACCAGCAGCGCGCGCGGGCGGGGCCCGCCGACGGGGATCGCCGCGCCGTCGGCGGACCGTACCTCCAGGGGACCCAGGATGCCGAACCGCATGCCGTCGATTGTCCCGGTCGGCCGGGAGTGCCGGGCACGCCGCGATCGTGAACCGCGTTCGCGGGGTCCCGCCCCTCACGGCTCAGGTTCCTCAACGGTCACGCCTTCACATCACCGGTGAATGGCCGAATCCCCCGGCAAACTCACCAATCCGTCGATACCCGGTTAGCGGAGCGTTGTCGCGATTTACGCTGACGTCATGAGGAGGGGGCCGGTCGATGATCACGGGAATGTCTTTTTTGGCACCCGGAGAAACGGAGATGCCATGGCTTTACTTTTCTGCCGCCAGAAAACAGCACAGTAGGTCATAGTGGATACGCGAACCGTGGGGGTGGAAGAGGAATTCCTCCTCGTCGACCCGAACAGTGGGAGGCCCCGTGCCGCCGCCGACGCCGTACTCCGGCGCGGGCCGCACGGCGGTGAGGGACTGCTGCAGCACGAGTTGCAGAGCGAACAACTCGAGACGGGCACCCGCCCGTGCTCGTCCATGACCGAACTCGCCGACCAGATCCGCGTCCAACGCCACGTCGCGGCGGCGGCCGCCCGGAACCAGGGGGTGGCGATCGCCGCGCTCGGAACCTCCCCCCTGCCGGTACGGCCGACGGTCACGCCCGAGGAGCGCTACGTGCGGATGGCCGGGGAGTACGCCCTCACCGCCGCCGAGCACCTGATCTGCGGGTGCCACGTCCACGTCGCCGTGGAGTCCCCCGAGGAGGGCGTCGCCGTACTCGACCGGATCCGTCCCTGGCTCCCGACCCTGCTGGCGCTGAGCGCGAACTCCCCGTTCTGGCAGGGCACGGACAGCGGTTACGCCAGCTACCGCCGGCAGGTCATGGGGCGCTGGCCGTCGTCCGGCCCGACCGAGCTGTTCGGCACGGCGGCGTGCTACCGGTCGGCCGTCGAGGAGATGCTGGACACCGGCGCGATCCTCGACGAGGGGATGGTCTACTTCGACGCCCGGCTGTCCCGCCGCTACCCCACGGTCGAGATCCGGGTCGCCGACGTCTGCCTGCTGATGGACGACACCCTGCTGGTGGCCGCCCTGGTCGGCGCGCTGGTGGAGACGGCCGCGCGGGCCTGGCGGGCCGGTGAGCCGGCGCCGCCGGTGCGCACGTCCCAGCTGAGGCTCGCCACCTGGCGGGCGGCCCGCTCCGGGCTCCGGCACGACCTGGTGCACCCGCTCACCGGCCGTCCGGCGCCGGCCGAGTCCGTCGTACGGGCGCTGGTCGAGCACACCGCGCCGGTCCTGGCGGAGACCGGTGACCTCATCACGGTCGAAGGTCTCCTGCTCGGCGTGCTCAAACGGGGCAACGGCTCCGAGCAGCAGTGGGACGTTCACCAGCGGACCGGCGACCTGTCCGAGGTGGTCGCCTACGCCGTCACCCGAACGCTGGAGTCCTGAGAACGCTCGGGTCCCGAGAACGTCTCTCAACGGAGGTGATCACCGAGGAAGGCGAGCTGATCCGGCAGGTGCCGCAGCCAGAACGCGCCGTCGTGGCACCCGCCGCTCATCCCCCCTTCGGGGCGCAGCCGCTTCCGGAACCGGCGCACCATCGGCGCGAACGGGTCGCTGGTTCCGCAGTCCACTCGCGTCGGCACGCCCCTCAGCCGGCCGAGTCCGGCGAACACGTCACTCCGCGCGAAGTCGGCGGCGTCGTCGAAAGCCCGGTGGTTCGTCCGGCGGGCGTCGTCGTAGGAGGGGAAGAGTGCCGGTGAGGAGGCGACGGCGGCGGCCATGCGGGGGGCGCCGACCGTCTCGGCCAGCAGGAGCGCGCCGTAGCCGCCCATCGACCAGCCGATCACCCCGAACCGGTCCGTCGAGGCGCCCTGCCGGCCCAGCCGGGGCAGCAGTTCCTCAGTGATCATGCCGAGCGGGTCGTCGCCGCTCTTCCTCCGGTGCCAGTACGTGTCGGGGCCGCCGTCCACCGCGACGAGCGCGAACGGCGCGACCGCGCGGGTGCGCACGACGTCGGTCAGGTACCGGTCGAGCCGGAGGCCGTTCGCGGCCGACACCGCGGAGCCGCCGTTGCCGTGCAGGGCGACCACGACCGGAAGGCGCCACAGCGACCGGACGCCGGCGGGGAGCACGACGACGGCCGTGACGTCGGTCCCGCGCCGGCGGGAGCGAAAGGTCTGCTGCTGGACGATGCCCGGTGTGCGCGGCGGGGACGGCAGGGACCCGCAGCGCCCGAGGGCCCGGTCGAAGGACACCTTCCCCGGCAGCACGTCCTCCTCGACGAGGACGGCGCCGACCCCTCCCGCGACGGCCACCGCGCCGAACCCGGCGCCGCCGAACAGGAAGGCACGTCTGGACACCATGCGAACCGCCTCTCGCCGTGGCTTCAGCAGAGAAGACGTCCGCCGGCGGCCCGGGGTTCACCCGGAGGGCGGCCCCTCAGTCCCGGGGGCGCGGGGTGCCGTCGGGGTTGGTGTCCGGTGCGTGTTCGTCGGTCAGGCCCGCCTCGCGGGAGGCCGTACCGGGCCGGGTCTCGACGCCGGACAGCGGATCGCCCTGCCGGGTGCCCTCGGCCTCGGTGTCGTACCCCTCCCCCGCGCTCATCGTGCCGGGGACCACGCGCTCCTGCGGCTGAGCCTCATGGCCGGAGTGCGCGCCCACGCCGCGGTCGGGCTCCGGCGGGCGGTCTTTGCCGGTGTCGCTCACGATCACTCGCCTCCTTCTGGGTCTTTACCTGCACCCCTTCGCGGCGCTGCGTGTACCCGCACGAACCAGGCGGAAACACCCAGTGACGATCTCGGACGGCGTCCGGCGCCCTCAGGCCACGCCCGCCGACCGGGTGGCGTGGGCGTGGGCGTGCACGTCACCGGCGTCGGGCACGGCGACGCGCACCGCGCGTTCCACCTCGGCGTTGATCCCGTCGGCGTCCAGGAGGCTGAGGCCGTCGTCGAGGCGGGTCTCGACCTCGACGGCGAGGGTCCGGCCCATCCAGCGCGCCCGGACCTCGGCCGCGCCAACGCCCGGAACCCCGGCGGCGGCCGTCCGCGCGGCCTCCAGGTGGTCGGGGTCGACGCCGTCCATCAGGCGGTGCACGAGGTCGCGGGTGACCTCCACGCCGACGTGACCGATGAACAGCGTGACGGCCAGCCCGGCCACGGGGTCGCCCCAGCGGTACCCGGCGGCCACGAGCGCGAGGCCGACCAGCGCGCCCAGCGAGGAGATCGCGTCGAGCCAGGAGTGCTTGGCGTCGGCGATCATCGTCGCCGACCGGATCCGGCGGCCGACCCGCAGCTTGTACCGGGCGACGATCTGGTTGCCGACGATGCCGAGCGCCGCACCGACCATGCCCAGCCCGGCGTCGGTCGTCGCCGTGCCGCCGACGAGCTTGTGGTAGCTCTCGTACCCGGCGAACAGCGCGCTCGCCCAGATCACCAGCGCCACACCGAGCCCGGCCAGGTCCTCCGCCCGCTCGTAGCCGTACGGATAACGGGCCGTCGCGGGCCGCCGGGAGATCCAGAAGCCGAGGAAGACCACCGCCGACGTCGACACGTCGGACAGGTTGTGCAGGCCGTCGCCGAGCAGCGCGACCGAGCCGGTGACCAGGGCCAGGACGATCTCGATGAGGGCGGTCACCGACAGACCGGCCGCCGAGACGGCCATGGCCCGGTTGGCCGCTCTCCGGTCGGCGGCCTCGTCACGCTCGACGACGGCGGATGGCACGGTGGCCCGCTCCTCTTCTCCCGGCGCGTGGTCGTCTCCATGATAAGTGATCGCGTGAATAGGTGTTCACATATTCCCCGTGGTTACCATGGCGACATGGGACACGGCGTTGACGGACACAGGACCCCGACCGGGCCGATCGACGCCGACCTGGCCAAGAGCGTCGCCGAGACCATGCAGGCGCTGGCCACCCCCAGCCGGCTGCGCATCCTCAGCCGCCTCCGGGAGGGCCCGTGCTCCGTCGGCGAGCTCGCCGACGCCATCGACATGGAGCGCTCCGCCGTCTCCCACCAGCTCCGCTACCTGCGCCATCTCGGCCTGGTCGTCGGCGACCGCCACGGCCGCAGCATCGTCTACCAGCTCTACGACAACCACGTCGCCACGCTGCTGGACGAGGCGATCAACCACATCGAGCACCGGCGCCTCGGCGTCCCCGACCTCCCCCGGCGCGGCGCCGCCACCGCCTGACGGGGGGTCAGGCGGCCGCCGACAGCCGGGCGGCCAGGAGGGCCCGTCCTTCGACGATCAGCCGGTCCACCTCCGCGGCGTCGTACCACTCGCCGTACGGGTGGCCGGCGACGGCCAGCTCGTGGAGGTGGATGAGCGAACCGACGTGCCGGGACAGCCGGTGGCAGGCCCACTTCACCGACGTCTCGGCGTTCGCCCGCTCCAGCGCGGCCGGAGCGTCGGCGATCTCCTCGACGATGAAGTCGCGGTTCGGCGCGAGCCCGGGATCGGCCAGGATGCGCCCGACCGGCACCGCGGCCGCCGCCTCGTCCCCCGCGAGCCGGCAGATCCGCGCCTCCAGCGCGTCCATCGTGACGACCGGCGACCAGACGTTGTAGTTCGGCGACGCGCCCGGCACCGGCACCGCCGAGGTCACGGACCGCAGGATCTCCAGCGCCTCGGTCTCCCGCTCCAGCGCCCAGAGGTACCTCGCCAAGTCGGCCTGCTCGTACAGATCCTTCATCCGGGTGTGCGACCACCGCCGGGTCAGGGACGTCTTGACCTTCGCGACGTAGCGGTTGGTCTCACCGGTGGGAGAGGCCGCGGGCGGCGGTGTCACCGGCGTAGCGCTCCTGGGCATGCCTCGCATTGTGGCCCGCCCCGCCGACAGAAAAGTCGATCATCGCGGGAAAAGGGCTTCTCCTCCGGGGTGCCGTGGTCGTACGCTGCCGCCATGAGACGACGACATTGATCTTCAACTGCGTCGAGACTCGCGCGCAGGCTGTACGCCTACGCGTTCCTTGAGGACTTCGTCCTGCTGTACCCGGTCTACGCCGTGCTGTTCGCGAAGGCCGGGATGTCCGCCGCCGCGATCTCGTCGCTGTTCGTCATCTGGTCGGTGAACTCCTTCGCGCTGGAGATCCCCACGGGGATATGGGCGGATCTCTTCTCCCGCAGGTCGCTGCTCACGATCGCGCCGCTCCTCACCGGCACGGGCTTCGCGCTGTGGACGTTCGTCCCGTCGTACCTCTCGTTCGCGCTCGGCTTCGTGCTCTGGGGCGCGGGCGGCGCACTGCGCTCGGGCGCCCTCCAGGCCCTGGTGTACGAGGAGCTGACGCGGTCCGGCGCGTCGAACGCCTATCCACGCGTCATCGGCCGGACCCACGCCATGGGCATGCTGGCGGTGTCGGCCGCGACCGCGCTGGCCGGACCGGTCCTGGCCGTCGGCGGATACCCCGCCGTGGGCGTCGCGAGCGTGGCCGCCTGCCTCCTCTGCGCGGCGGCCGCCCGCACGCTGCCCGACTCGCGGGGCCACGCCGAGCGAGGTCCGGAGTACCGGCAGGTGGTGCGGGACGGCCTCGCCGAGGTCCGCCGCGCGCCGTCGGTCCGCCGGTCGCTGCTCATCGTCTCGGTGCTGACGGGCGTCGCCGGCGCCCTCGACGAGTACGTCCCCCTCCTCGCCCGGTCGACCGGCGCTCCCGCGTCCGTCGCGCCACTGCTGGTCCTGCTGGTCATGACCGGGATGACGGCGGGCGGCTGGCTCGCCGGGCGCGGCACGCGATGGACCGCCCCCATCCTCGCCCTCGCCGCCGGATGCCTCGCCCTCGGCGCGGCGAGCGGCCGGACGGCAGGGATGACGCCCGTCGCCCTCGCCTTCTGCGCCTTCGAGTGGGCGATGAGCAACGCCGACGCGCGGCTGCAGGACCAGATCGGCGACGAGTCCCGGGCGACCGTCACCTCGCTCGCCGGCTTCGGATCGGAGGTCGTCGCGGTGCTGACCTACTCCGCCTACGCGCTCGGCTCCGCCTGGGCGGGCCCCGGCCCGCTCTTCGCCCTCGCCGCCGTCCCTCTGCTGCTCGTCGCGGCGGTGCCCGCCGGGAACCGACCGGAACCCGAACAGGTCGCGGAACGATGACGGTCCGCTCGCCGTCGGACAACGGCCTTGCGCGCGGTACCGCACTGATGCAAGGTCGGTAACGCACTCCGGCGGGGCGGAGTCCGGGGCGGCGGGAGGAGAGTACGGGGTGGGAGGCGAGTATCGCGCCGGAGATGTGGTCGACGGCCGATTCGTCCTCAAGGAACAGCTCGGCTCCGGCGGGATGGGCACGGTCTGGCGCGCCCACCACCGGCACCTGGAGATCGACGTCGCGCTGAAGCAACTCCTCATCCCCGCGACCGACGCCGCGGAGATCCCTGAGGAGCCCGCGGCGCGCGCCCGCCGCGAGGGCCGTACGCTCGCCCGGCTGCCGGCGCATCCGAACATCGTGTCCGTACGCGACCTGATCACCGTCGACGGCATCCCCTGGCTGGTGATGGACCTCATCGAGGGACGCTCACTCAAAGAGACCGTCTTCCGGGACGGCCCGCTCACCGACGAACGCACCGCCGCACTCGCGGAGCAACTGCTCACGGCTCTCCGGTTCGTGCACGACCACGGCGTACTGCACCGGGATCTCAAGCCGGGCAACATCCTGATCGACTCAGGGGACACGCGCCGTTCCGCCGCGACAATCCGGGTGCGACGGTTCACGCCACGCTCTATGAGCGCCCGCTGTTCGAACCGGCTTCGGGGACGCTGGCCGAGCTCATCGAAGACCTCCTGGCGCCCGCCGCGACCGACCGCCCCTCGGCGGAGGAGGCCCTGGACCGCCTCCACGCCATGCGAACGCCGGTCCCGGCCCAGCCTCCCGCGACCGAGGCCGGACCCGGCGAGGCAACGGACGTTAGCCCATCCGGGCAGGGTGCGGCCGGCGTATCGGCCACCTCGCCGGAGCTTCCCGCCGACACCCGCGAGGACCGCCTGGCAGTGACGGGGCATGTCGGATCGGCGGACGCCCCCGAGCCACGGCGGTGGTGGCCTTTCATGGTCCGCTCGACGCTGGGTCTGCTGGCGTTCCTCCTGCCGTTGACCCTGGGAATGGGCACCGCCCATCCCGCCGCGGGCGGGTCCTACCTCACCGGAGCATTCCTGCTTCCCCTGGGCATCGCGGCCATCGTGGCCGTCGCCGGAATGAGGGTCACCCGCTGCGCGGGAGTGGTCGCGCTGCCGCTGTTCACCGAGGCGATCGTGCTCGTGGTCGGCCTTCCGGCCGGATTGCTCGTGGGAGCGCTCGTCGGAGACTTCTTCGCGGGAGCCGTCCTCGGCGGCGCGGCCTTCGGCGTGCTCGGCGTCAACGTCGGAGGAAGCGCTCTCAAGGAGGACCTCGAGTCGTGGGGCATCGCCACGGGCTCGACTCTCTTCGTCGTCGCCGTGTGGGTCGCGTTGGTCGAGACGGTGGGGTACCTGACCCAACACTGGGCCGCCCACAGCGCCGTCGGCTTCCTCAACACCTGGGCCGGCGGACTCGTCCACCTCCTCGGCTGACACCCTCACAGCCGGCGGACGTGTCACGCCTTGCGATGCCTACCCTTTGGCGTGGCCTCTCCGAGAGCCGATCAGCGGATCGGACGGTCAGGTGAGTCAAGCCAGAACCGCTGGTCTCCGCCGGCGGTAACGGTGATGCCGAGACGTTCGAGACCGGGACGTCCGGCGCGCAGCCAACCGAGGTAGGCCGCTTCTGCCTCATCCCACAGCCGCCGTGGACCGTACTGCTCGACCTCGAACCGTGCCGCTCCCGGCCTGTAGTCGACGGCCGCCCACGACTCGGCGCGAGGGCCGCTCTCCAGCAGCCAGTGCACGATGAGACCGTCCGAATCGGGAGCCCAGCTCAGGGCATCCACGTTCCGAAGACGCGCGGACAGCCACACGCCGACCGCTCCCCCGTGGACGGGGGCGATCGTGTGCGGGTCCAACCGGGTCGTGGAGATCTCACCGTCGAGTTCGTTCTTCCACGGCCACTCGGCCCGGACGTCACGCTGCGTGCGCATGCGCATGTACCAGGCTTCTCCGACGAACCGACCGATCGCGGTGCCGTCGTCGAGGACGTCAAGACGGGTGATGAGGCCGGTCCCGAATTCGGCGTCGAGGGGAAGCACGATGACGCCGCCCGGCCGGGTCTGTTCGATCCATGCGCCGGGAACCGACCGGACCCCGCAGGTGACGTGCACTCGATCGAACGGAGCGCCGTCCGACCACCCCGCCGCACCGTCGCCGACGACCAGGCGGGGGGACAAACCGACCCGGTCCAGGTTGGCGACGGCGGTCGCGGCCAGGGCGGGATCGACTTCGATCGATGTCACACCGGCGTCGCCGAGACGTGCGGCGAGCAGACCCGCCGTCCACCCCGTTCCGGTGCCGACCTCCAGCACCCGGTGATGGGCACGAAGGTCGAGAGCCCCCAGACCGGCGAAGACCACACTGGGCGCCGAACACGCACAGGTCTGCTCCGTCGCACGCCGAGCGGTCTCCGCGGTCAGTGGCGTGTCACCGTCGTCGATCTGCGTGACGATGGGGCTGTCGTCCGCCACCGCCGCCGCCCATGCCTGGGGATCGGCCCGCTTGTCGATCCATCGATCGGCGCTCGCCAACGCGGCGTCGGGGATGAAGAAGCGACGAGGCGCGCGCTTCAACGCGGCCCGCCACTCCGCGTCGGGAGCGAAAGGGGCCAGCACCTCGACATCGTCCACACCGTGTGGAGAACCGACACTCGATCGAGGATCCCCCCCGGCGGTCTGACCCGCATGCGTCATTCCCGTCGGCTCGCATGCCCTGACGGTAACCCCGGTCGGCGCTCATCGCCCCGCTCTTTCGTCGGCGATCTCGGCAACCCCGTGAGGTGTGCGGCCCGGCCGGATCGGGTGATCCTGGGCCGGGCCGCGATCGGTCTGCCGGTCAGTTGGCCATGCCAGCGAACTGGCCGGGCTGGTAGGAGCCGCCGGGGTTGCGCACGATCACGTTGAGCCGGTTGTTGGCGTTGATCATGGCGATCAGGGAGACCAGGGCGGCGATCTGATCGTCGTCGTAGTGCTCGCGCACCTTCGCCCAGGTCTCATCCGACACGCCGGGGTGGGCGTCGGCGATCCGGGTGCCCTCCTCGGTGAGCGCCAGCGCCGCGCGCTCGGCCTCGGTGAACACCGTCGACTCGCGCCAGGCGGCGACCAGGTTCAGCCGGGTCGAGTCCTCTCCGGCGGTGGTGGCGTCCTTGGTGTGGTAGTCGACGCAGAAGCCGCAGCCGTTGATCTGGCTGGCGCGCAGCATCACCAGGTTCTGGGTGGCCTCGGGCAGCGGCGACTGGACGATCGCCAGGGCGACGTTGTAGATCCGCTTGGCGATCTTGGCGCCGAGCTCATTGGTCATCAGGTCGAAACGGGGTTCCATGACGTGGTCCTCACTCTGGGGGGGTGGGCATCGTGCGGGTGGTTCGCGCGGCGTCGTATGAAGCGGCCGTGCTCGTGGTCACCCGAGGTGGCCGGGCTGGTAGTCGCCGCCGCGCTGGCCGACGATGACGGCCATGCGGTTGGTGGCGTTGATGAGGGCGATCAGCATCACCAGATCCGCGAGTTGGTCCTCGTCGTGGTGCTTGGCGGCGTTCGCCCAGGCCTCGTCGGTGACGCCACCGGCCGCGTCGGCGATGCGGGTACCCTGCTCGGTCAGTTCCAGGGCGGCGCGCTCGGCCTCGGTGAACACCGTGGACTCACGCCAGGCCGCGACCAGGTTGACGCGGGTCGCGTCTTCCCCGGCGTGCGCGGCGTTCTTGCTCCACACATCGGTGGCGTAACCGTCGCCGTTGATCTGGCTGGCGCGCAGCAGCACCAGCTTCTGGGTCGCGGCGGGCAGCGTCGACTCCTGGAGGATCGTCTTGCTCGCCGAGCCGAAGTGCTGCGCGGCCTTGGCCGCGGTCGCGGTCGGGTTGCCGAAGAGGTTCAACCGAGCGGTCATCGCGTGCTCCTTGCTGTGGTAGCCGGTCGAACAAGAGATGTCGGCCACCCGTTTCCTGTGACGGTGACGTGCGCCACAAGCGGCCGAGCCGGTCCGGGGACTCCGATTCCTCACCACGTTCTTCAACGCGCCGGGAGGGGTGAAAGAGCGGTCTGGAGCCCGTTGGCCCGGGGGTGTTGCGAATCGAACGATCCACACCCCCCAGGCCAACGTTTCGGCACGAGGGGGTTCGGCCGCGCACCGGTTGGGGGTTGCAGAGACCGGCGCAGACCGGACCGTCCTCTTAGTCGCACTTGAGCGGCAGAGGCAAGACGAAACCAAAAGACACCGAATGTCGGCTACCTGCCGACTACTGCCAGGAGGCAATCATGATTCTTCCTGAGCCCTTCATAGACCCGAGCGTCCTCGAAGGCATCAAAGCCGGCGCGAGCTGGGCCGACTCCAGGGACGTGACCGAGATCGACTGGGTGAAGCGCCGGCTCGACGCCTGGATCGACTTCGACGTGATCAACGGGCGCCCCGTCAAGCCGGGCAAGTCGACCGGCAAGCGCCAGGGCCGGTACATGCTCGGGCACTGGGGGGAGGCGAAGGCCGCCGACGCGGTGGTGTTCGTGTTCGACCGGAACGGCCGCCGCTGGATCGTCATGGTGGAACGCGCCGACGGCCACGGCTGGGCGGTGCCCGGCGGCTACGTCGATCCCGGCGAGAGCGCCCTCCAGACCGCGGTACGCGAACTGGGGGAGGAGACGGGGCTGAAGCTTCCCGGCGCCTCGTGGACCGAGACGGAGGCGCGCCCTGTGCCCGACCCCCGCGAATCCGACGAGTCGTGGATGGTCACTAAGCCGTGCGTGGGGGACGGGGGTGTCGTCGACCGGCTTCCTTCGCTGAAGGGCCAGGACGACGCCAAGCAGGCCGTCTGGGTGCCCGCCGACAGCTACGACGAGCTCGTCGAGTACCTCGACCGCGTCCACGGCGGCAAGGTGTTCGCCGCGCACGTCGACATGCTGCGCTCGCTTCTGTAAGGGCGAACGCCCACTCGATCGGCCCTCCGCACCGCAACGGTGCGGAGGGCCGATTCTGTCTGACGGAGGTGACGCGTCGCGCCGGCGCCGTGATCTGCGGCTCATCACGCTCGCCCACGTCTCGACGCGCTGCTCTTCGATCTCGGCCGGCATCTTGGCCACGTCAAGGTGCACGTTCACGCGAGGCATCGACCCACTCCCCCGGTGACGCTCCGCCGCGGCGCCGCTGAGCCCCATCGCGAATCCTTCGCCCCGGATTTTGGTCGCTCTGGCGACAGAGATCCGGGGCGCTGTCGGCCGTACGTCGACACTGGCGCATACCCCCCGCCCGTATGCTATGGTCACCGACATGCCCTACCGGGGGTGGGTATAAGTTGAGGACTGACCGGAAATCCGGTCACGAACGGCGTACAGCGTGTGAGGAGAACGAGATGACGACCACCGAGTACAAGGTCAAGGGCATGACGTGCGGCCACTGCGTCTCGAGCGTGACGGAGGAGGTCAGCTCCATCGAGGGCGTCACCGACGTCAAGGTCGATCTGGCCTCGGGCCTGGTCACCGTCTCCAGCGCCGCCCCGCTCGACGAGAAGGCGGTACGGGACGCGGTGGACGAGGCCGGCTACGAAGTCGTCGATTCCTGAGTCTCGGCCGGAGGAGGAAACAGCGATGAACGTCCCGGCCAGGCTCGGAATCTTCGGTCTCGGGCTGGCGGTGGTGTTCGGCGCGGCGATGGGGGCCGGTCGACTGACCGGCCCCGTCGGGGCCGAGACGAAAGCGAGCGCCGCACACGGCGGCATGAAGGAGAGCAGCGGTATGGAACACGGTGAAGCGGGGCACGGCGGTCACGGGAGCATGGCGCCGGGCGGGCTGCTGGTGTCGGACCGGGGTTACACGCTCACCACGGTGCCCGCCGCGACGGACACGTTCGCCTTCCGGATCGTCGGGCCGAACGGGCGGGCGGTGACGGCGTTCGACCCGCAGCACGACAAGCGGATGCACCTCATCGTCGTTCGGCGTGACCTGTCCGGTTTCCGGCACGTGCACCCGACGATGGACGCGGACGGCACCTGGCGGGTCGCCTCCCCGCTGAGCGGGCCGGGCACGTACCGCGCGTTCGCCGATTTCAAACCCACCGGCGCCGATCCGCTGACTCTCGGCATCGACGAGACCGTCGCGGGCGACGCCGCGCCCCGGCCGCTGCCCGCCCCGGCCACCACCGCCACCGTCGACGGTTACACCGTGACGCTGACGGGGACACTGGTCGCGGGCCGGTCGAGTCGGCTCGACATGACGATCAGCCGGGACGGCCGGCCGGTCACCGATCTGCAGCCCTACCTGGCCGCGTACGGACATCTGGTGGCGCTGCGGCAGGGCGACCTGGCCTACCTCCACGTCCACCCGGACGGCGAGCCCGGCGACGGCAAGACCAAGCCAGGGCCGGCCATCACCTTCTACGCCGAAGCACCGTCCGTCGGCACCTACCGTCTCTACCTGGACTTCCAGCACGAGGGCACGGTGCACACCGCCGAGTTCACCGTCACGGCGGGCGCGAGCGACACGACCTCCGGCGATCACCAGCACTAGAACGCGACCATCCCGGACAAGGAGGGGTGATGAGCAGCACCACGAGCACGGCACCCGAACGAGTCGAACTGGCGATCGGCGGGATGACCTGTGCCTCGTGCGCGAACCGCGTCGAGAAGCGCCTCAACAAGCTCGACGGCGTCACCGCGACCGTCAACTACGCCACCGAGAAGGCCAGTGTCAGCTTCGGCCCGAATCTCACCACCGAGGACCTGATCGCCCAGGTGGAGAAGGCTGGCTACACCGCCGCCCTCCCCGTCGCGGCGGAGCCGGCCGAGGAGGAGCCGAGCGAGGACGCCCCCGTACGGGCGCTGCGCGACCGGCTCGTCATCAGCGCCGCGCTGGCGATCCCGGTGATCCTGCTGGCGATGGTCCCGGCGCTGCAGTTCCGGTACTGGCAGTGGGCGTCGCTGACCCTGGCGGCACCGGTGCTGGTGTGGGGCGCGCTGCCGTTCCACCGCGCGGCGTACAAGAACCTCAAGCTCGGCACGGCGACGATGGACACGCTCGTGTCGCTGGGCACGATCGCGGCGTTCGGCTGGTCGCTGTACGCGCTGTTCTTCGGTGACGCCGGCGAGCCCGGCATGCGGCACCCGTTCACCTTCACGATCGAGCGCTCCTCCGGCGCCGGCAACATCTACCTGGAGGTCGCCGCCGGGGTGACGGTGTTCATCCTGGCCGGGCGCTACTTCGAGGCCCGGTCGAAGCGCCGCGCCGGCGCCGCCCTGCGGGCGCTGCTGGAGATGGGCGCCAAGGAGGTCGCCGTCCTGCGCGGCGACCGCGAGGAACGGATCCCGGTCGAGCAGCTCAAGACCGGCGACCGGTTCGTCGTACGGCCCGGCGAGAAGATCGCCACGGACGGCGTCGTGGTCGAGGGCGGCTCCGCGGTGGACATGAGCATGCTCACCGGCGAGTCCGTGCCCGTCGAGGTCGGGGTCGGCGACGCGGTCGTCGGCGCCACCGTGAACGCGGGCGGCCGGCTCGTCGTCGAGGCGACCAAGGTCGGCTCCGACACGCAGCTCGCGCAGATGGCGCGGCTGGTGGAGGACGCGCAGAACGGCAAGGCGCAGGTGCAGCGCCTGGCCGACCGGATCGCCGGGATCTTCGTGCCGATCGTCATCACGCTCGCCGTGGCCACCCTCGGGTTCTGGCTCGGCACCGGTGGCAGCGTCGCGGCGGCCTTCACCGCCGCGGTCGCGGTCCTCATCATCGCCTGCCCGTGCGCGCTCGGCCTGGCCACGCCGACCGCCCTCCTGGTCGGTACGGGGCGCGGCGCCCAGCTCGGCATCCTGATCAAGGGGCCCGAGGTGCTGGAGTCGACCCGGCGGCTCGACACGATCGTGCTGGACAAGACCGGCACGGTCACGACCGGCAGGATGACGCTGACCGACGTGGTGACCGCCGAGGGCCAGGACGCCGACGAGGTGCTGCGGCTGGCCGGTGCGCTGGAGGACTCCTCCGAGCACCCGATCGCCCAGGCGATCGCCAAGGGCGCCGTGCAGCGGGTCGGCGCGCTGCCCCGGCCGGAGGACTTCGCCAACGTCGAGGGCCTCGGAGTCCAGGGCGTCGTTGACGGCCACGCGGTCCTGGTCGGCCGTACGCGACTGCTGGAGGAGTGGTCCCAGCACCTGCCCGCCGAGCTCGAACGCGCCAAGGCGGCGGCGGAGGCCGCGGGCCGGACGGCCGTCGCGGTCGGCTGGGACGGCGAGGCGCGCGCGGTCCTGGTCGTCGCGGACACGATCAAGGACACCAGCGCCGAGGCGATCACCCGGCTGCGCGGGCTCGGCCTGACGCCGATCCTGCTGACCGGCGACAACGAGGCGGCGGCCCGCGCGGTCGCGGTCGAGGCCGGCATCGACGAGGTGATCGCGGAGGTGCTGCCCGCCGACAAGGTCGACGTCGTCAAGCGGCTGCAGGGCGAGGGTAAGGTCGTGGCGATGGTCGGGGACGGTGTCAACGACGCGGCGGCTCTGGCACAGGCGGATCTGGGCCTGGCCATGGGCACCGGCACCGACGTGGCCATCGAGGCGGCCGACCTCACGCTGGTGCGCGGCGACCTGCGCGCCGCGGCGGACGCCATCCGGCTGTCCCGCCGGACGCTGGGCACGATCAAGGGCAACCTCTTCTGGGCCTTCGCCTACAACGTGGCCGCCCTGCCGCTGGCCGCCGCCGGCCTGCTCAACCCGATGCTGGCCGGTGCCGCGATGGCGTTCTCCAGCGTGTTCGTGGTCAGCAACAGCCTGCGGCTGCGCCGCTTCGAGGCGGCGCGCTGAGATGCGGGCCAGGGGCCTGGGCGGCGGGCAGCACCGGTCCGGCGCTTCGGCGCCGGGCGGTCTGCTGCTCCTGGCTCTGACGCTGCTCGGCCTGTTCGCGATGCACGGGTTGCAGGCGACGGCCGGTCCGACGGACACGCACGCGTCCGCCGTCCTCATGGCCATGTCCGGGACGGATCACCCGGAGGCCGAGGCCGGGCATCACCCGGCCTCGGCGCCGTCGCACGCCCCGTCCGGCCGGCACGACCACCCCGGCGGCCAGATGTGCCTGGCCCTGCTGGTACTGGCCACGCTGCTGATCCTGGCCGCCGCCTTCGTCGGGCGCCGCGACGCGTCCGGTGCGCCGGGCCGTCCGCTCGGACGAGGACACGAGGCCCAGGGCCGGGCCCCGCCCCGACCGTCCATCTTCCAGCTCTCCGTACTCCGGCTGTGACAGGCGTCCGGGTCGCCGATGACCCGCACGCCCACTCAGCACGTCCGAATACGGAAGGTAGAAGATCGATGAAACGCGTCCACTTCCTGCTGGTCATCCCGGCCGCCGCGCTCACCCTCGCCGCGTGCGGCGGCAACGGCGACGACTCCGGTCACCACTCCATGAACGGTCACTCCATGGGGCCCGGCATGAGCATGAGCTCGGCCCCGGCCGGACATGACGCCCAGGACGTGATGTTCGCGCAGATGATGATCCCGCACCACCGGCAGGCGGTCACCATGGCGCGGCAGGCCGCCACGAAGGCGTCCGCGCCCGAGGTCAAGCGGCTCGCCGCCCAGATCGAGAACGCCCAGCAGCCAGAGATCGACAAGATGACCGGCTGGCTGAAGGACTGGGGAGCGGCCATGCCCTCGCCCGGCGGCATGCACATGGGCGAGGGGATGATGTCCGAGCGGGACATGAAGAAGCTCGACTCGCTGTCCGGCAAACCCTTCGACCAGGCGTTCCTGGAGATGATGATCAAACATCACCAGGGCGCCGTCGCCATGGCCCGGACCGAGCGGGCCCAGGGCTCGAACGCCGACGCCAAGGCCCTCGCCGGCTCGATCATCAGCTCGCAGAGCACGGAGATCGCCATGATGCGGAACCTGCTGACGCACAGGTGACCAGTAGGGGCGGCCGATCACGGTCGGCCGCCCCTCATCCGCCCGTGTTCCGCGTGTCCTCGGTGGGGCACCACCGTTCGGTGATGGAGGGAAGGCGATGAGCGCGATCGGTCACGCGCTGGCGATCACCGGGTCGATGACCTGGGAGATCCTGTGGGCGCTGATCCTGGGGTTCCTGCTGTCCGCGATCGTCCAGGCGGTGGTGCGGCGATCGACGATCGTCCGGCTGCTCGGCGACGGGCGGCCTCGTACGCTCGCGACCGCCACCGGGCTGGGCGTGGCGTCGTCGTCGTGCTCGTACGCGGCGGTCGCGCTGGCGCGCTCGCTGTTCGTCAAGGGCGCGAGTTTCATCGCGGCGATGACGTTCGAGATCGCCTCGACCAACCTGGTGGTCGAACTCGGCATCATCCTGGCGCTGCTGATGGGCTGGCGGTTCACCGCGGCGGAGTTCGTCGGCGGGCCGATCATGATCGTGGTCCTCGCGGTGCTGTTCCGGCTGTTCCTCCGGGAGCGGCTGCTCCGTGCCGCCCGCGAGCAGGCCGAGCGCGGCGTCGCCGGCGCGATGGAGGGCCACGCGGCGATGGACATGTCCGTCCAGCGGCAGGGGTCGTTCCGGCGCCGGCTGCTGTCCGGGGAGGGCTTCACGTCGGTGGCGCACGTGTTCGTCATGGAGTGGGCGGCGATCCTGCGGGACCTGGTCATCGGGCTGCTGATCGCCGGGGCGATCGCCGCGTGGGTGCCCGACTCGTTCTGGCGGCACTTCTTCCTCGTCGGCCATCCGCTCGCCGCGAAGCTGTGGGGGCCGCTGGTCGGTCCGCTCGTCGCGGTGATCAGCTTCGTCTGCTCGATCGGCAACGTCCCGCTGGCCGCGGTGCTGTGGAAGGGCGGGATCAGCTTCGGCGGCGTGGTCGCCTTCATCTTCGCCGACCTGATCATCCTGCCGATCATCCTGATCTACCGGAAGTACTACGGCACCCGGATGGCGCTGTTCGTCACCGGGACCTTCTACGCGGCGATGGTCCTCGCCGGCTACCTGGTCGAACTGCTCTTCGGCGTCACCGGCCTGATCCCGGAGAAGCGGCACGCCGCGGTGATGGAGCACGGGATCTCCTGGAACTACACCACCTGGCTGAACATCGCCTTCCTCGTCCTCGCGGCGGTCCTGCTGGTCCGGTTCGTCCGTACGGGCGGGCTCCCGATGCTGAAGATGATGGGCGGCTCCCCCGAGGCCGAAAACCATCACTAAGGGACCCCAGCCCCACTTCCGGCCAATTTCGCATAAACACGACATTCGACCTCCTTCGTGATTCATCATGATCCACGAGTGAAGATCACCTTGGGAGGTCTTGATGTTGAGGCGTACAGTCGTCGCGGCGACAGCGATGATCGCGCTCGCCGCGCCGGCTCTCACCGGGCACGTACGAGAGGCTCGCGCCGCCGACGTCGGCAGGGCCGAAGTCGTACCGGTCCAGATCACCGGTGCTCCGGCGAAGCGGTTCAACCTCGTGGTCCTCGGCGACGGCTACACCGACGCCGACATGCCGAAGTACCGGCAGGACGTCGACCAGGAGATCAGCACGCTGTTCGCGTTCGAGCCGTTCAAGTCCTACCGCAGCTACATCAACGTCTACCGGGTCGAGATCGTCTCGGGCGAGTCGGGAGTGAGCTGCGACCCCGACCTGAACGCGCCCAGGCGGACCACGCCGCTGAGCATGAAGTTCTGGAGCGGCTGCTCGTCCACCGGCATCCAGCGGCTGCTGGTGATGGACAACGCCGCCGCCCAGAAGTACGCGAACATGGTCACCGGGACCAGCGCCGCCAACCGGCAGATCGTGGCCCTGGCGAACAGCGGCACGTACGGCGGGGCGGGCGGGACGTACGCCACGGCGTCGGGCAGCAACGCCATGTCGTCGCTGATCATGCCGCACGAGATCGGGCATTCGCTCGGCGGCCTCCAGGACGAGTACAACTACTACCAGCGAGGCGTTCCCGGCGGGGCCTACACCGGCGGCGAGCCGGACTCGATCCACCACACCCTCCTCACCGAGGACCAGATGCGCCGGCAGAAGGCGAAGTGGTACCGCTGGCTGGGCGAACGGAGCACGTCGGGCGGGCCCATCGGCCGCTACGAGGGCGGGATGTACGACACCACGGGCGTCTGGCGGCCCAGCGCGCACTCGATGATGAAGACCCTCGGATACGCCTATGACCAGGTCGAGCGCGAGAGGATGACCCAGGCGATCTCCGCCAAGCTCAACCTGATCCAGGACAACACCCCGACCACGGCCCCCATCGGCGCCGACCGCGTGGTCTGGCTGGAGACGCTGCACCCCGTCGACCACACGCTCGACATCACCTGGGCCCTCGACGGCAAGAAGGTGGCGGGCGGCAGGGACAACCACAACCTCGACCTGTCGCGGCTACCGATCAAGCCGGGCACGCACACTCTGACCGCCAAGATCGTCGACCCGACCGACTTCGTCCGCGACCCGGCCGTCCGCGACTCCGCCGCCCTCACCCAGACCCGTACCTGGACGGTCGACACGACCGCGCCGAACCCCACGGAGACCACCGCGGCGGGCTTCACCGAGTCGACGCCGACCGGCGCCCCCGTCGGCGCGAACGACGTGATCTATGCCGAGACGACGCACCCCGCGACGTCCGTGCCCGCCGTCCGCTGGAGCCTCGACGGCAAGAAGGTGACGACCCCGGGCAACGACCGCGACCTCGACCTGGGCCGGTTGCACCTCGCCTCCGGAACGCACACGGTCACCGCCCGTGCGGTCGACCCGGCCACCGGTGCCACGTCCGAGCCCCTCACCTGGACGGTCGACGCGCAGCGACCGACCGTCTCCGCGGTGTTCTCCACACCGGCCGCCAAGCAGGGCAAGGAGTACGTCTTCGACAATGAGTTCACCATGAAGCTGAGCCCGTCCGATGACGCCACCGGCGCCACGCTGGCCGAGTTCCAGGTCGACAGGGACGGCTGGTTCCGCTACTTCGGCTGGCCGACCGACTCGACCGCACCGTTCCGGTTCACGCCGCTGGGGACCAAGGTCGACGACCTCATCTACGGCAAACTCGGCACGCCCGCTCGCGCGGTGGCCTGGGAGAACGTGCCGCCCGGTTACGGCCACCACACGATCGAGTACCGCGCCATCGACGCGGCCGGGAACGTCGGAAAGACCACGAAGGTCGACGTGATCCTCCGCAACACCCACTGAGCGAGAACCGCTCGGCAGAATCGGCCGAGTTTGATCGGCCGAGCCCGTTCCGGGCCCCCGACGCCGGGGCCCGGAACGGCCCCGGCGGGGAGTCCGTCCCGCGACTGTCGCCGTCGAAGCACGCAGATTCCGACGCAAGCGGCCTCGCCCCGTGCCCTCCTCGTTCCGCGGTCCCGGCCCGCATCACATGCGGCGCTTGACACGCCGACCCGAGCACCGCAATTCCGGAATCACGCTAGATATGACTGAATACCAGGCATTCCGTCGGGACTTTGCCGGGAGCGCGGGCTGAGCGACCCGCCGTTGGCCTGACGCGCCACCGGGCCCGGCATTCATGGGGCATTGCATTCGCCTGCATAACCATCAACGACCGCATCGGCGGACAGATTGAACGTGTGTCGTCGATGGGGAGGGTACGCGCCCGGGTCACGGGCGGCCGGCCAGGCGTGCCGGCGGGACACGGTCCGGCCTGGGGCTGGTGCGCCGTCGTCGGCGCCGCGTTCCTGGCCGGGGCGGCGGCACACGCGGCCGGCGTGCCGGCGCCGTACCTGCTCGCCGGACTGCTGGTCGGTGTCGCGCTCGCGCTGTCGGGCCTGGTCACCACCGCCCTCCCCCGGCCCGCGTACCGCGCGTCGCAGGCGCTGGCCGGGGTGCTGATGGGCGGGTACATCCACCCGGCGGCGCTGCGCGCGGCCGCGCCGTCGATGCTCCCCCTCGTCGTCGTCACCGTGGCGACCGTCCTGCTGAGCGTGGGGGTGGCCCGGCTGCTGGAGCGGTCCCGGCTCCTCGACCGGCCGACGGCGACGCTGGCCACGGTGCCGGGTGGCGCCGCCGCGATGCTCGCGGCCTCGGACGAACTCGGCGCGGACACCCGCCTGGTGGCGCTCGCCCAGTACTCCCGAGTCGGCATCGTCGCGGCCACCGCTCCGCTGGTCGTCCCGCTGCTCGGGCCGACCGCGCCCGCGGTGTCGGGCGCCGGTGAGCCGCGCTCGCCGCTGAGCCCGCAGATGCTGCGGCTGGTCGGCGGGCCCGACCAGCCGGCGGGCCTCCTGGTGCTGTGCGCCGTCGCGGTGCTCGGCGTCCAGGTGGGACGGCGCCTGCGGCTGCCCGCGCCGGTCGTGCTCGGCCCGATGCTGGTGACCGTGGTGGCGACGTTCTCCGGCGCGGCGCACGGGTTCCGCCCGACCGGCCTGCTGCAGACGCTCGTGTTCGCCTGCATCGGGCTGGAGATCGGGCTGCGGTTCACCCGGCCCTCCCTCCGGCACGCGCGCCGGGCACTGCCCTGGATCGTGGCCGGCACGGTCGCCGTCAGCGTCGCCTCCGCGCTGCTCGCGTGGCTGCTCGCCGCGGTGACCCGGCTGTCGTTCGCCGACGCCTACCTCGCCACGACGCCCGGCGGCATCAACGCGGTGCTCGCGACGTCGGTCGCGACCAACGCCGACGTCGGGCTGATCTCGAGCGTGCAGAGCCTGCGGCTGTTCGCCGTCGTCTCGCTCGCGCCGGTCCTGGTCCGCCTCACCTTCGTACGGAGCGGCCGCCGGCCCGGATCCGCCGCGGCGGAGGCGGCGGAGCCCCGGTCCCTGGCGGGCCGATCCTGAGCGGTTCCGACGCGATATGTCCGATTCGTGATCTACCGCGACTCTCGCGGAAAGTAAGAGCCGTCGCCGTAAAACGTTAACGAAACGTTGATTGGCAGAGGACGCCCGATCACCCCTAAACTACGGAAAGCCCGGCTGCCCCCGGCTTCACACGAAGCACAGCCGTCCGCCGAATCCCTCTTGGGACCCGGGAATCATCAGTTGTCGAGGCGCGTCCGGAGCCGAATGAGGTTCCGGCCGGGCGGCTCCGGCCCGAGCCCGACGCGCTGCCCCGGTAGGCGGCAAGGAGAGGAGTAGGACTCTGTGGCGCCCTCCAACCCGATGACCTCCACGCGCGCCACCGGCCGGTCGCGGTTCCGCCGATCGCTCCGGATCTGCGCCGCGGCCTCGCTGGCGATCACCGTTTCGCTGACGACGGCCGGCGTCGCCGACGCCGCCCCGAAACCGTCGGCGGCCGCCGCGAAGAAGGAGCTGGCCAAGCTCAATCCCCAGCTCGACAAGAAGGTCGACCAGTTCAACAAGACCAAGACCGAGCTCGACGCGGCCAAGAAGCGGCTCAAGGTCCTGAAGGCGCAGAAGCAGGCCGAGCAGACCACGTACGACCAGCTACACGCGCGCGTCGTACAGCTCGTTGCGAACCAGTACAAGACCGGCCAGTCCGACCCGGCCACCGCCGTGCTGGCCTCGAAGAACCCCGACCAGGCCCTCGACCAGATGTCGACGTTCACGCACCTGGCGAGCAACCGGGGCCAGGAGCTGACCGCCTTCCTCGCCTCCACCCAGCGGCTCCGGCGCGACCTCGCCGCGGTGCAGGCCACGGTGCAGGACATCTCGCAGAAGGCCGCGAAGCTCAAGTCGCAGAAGCAGTCGCTCGAGAAGCAGATCGCCAAGCAGCAGAAGCTGTCCAAGCAGGCCGGCGAGTCGAAGGCCGCCTCCGGCGGCAAGGTCGGTGGGACCTACACCGGTCCCGCCTCCGGCTCGGCGCGCACCGCGCTGAACTACGCCTACGCCCAGCTCGGCAAGCCGTACGTCTACGGCGGCACCGGCCCGAACGGCTATGACTGCTCCGGGCTGACGATGATGTCCTGGCGCGCGGCCGGGGTCAGCATCCCCCGCGTCGTCCCGGACCAGTACAACGCGACCCACCGCGTCGCCCAGAGCGACGTGCAGCCCGGCGACCTCGTCTTCCTCAGCGGCAATGGGCACGTCGGGATGATGGTCGACAGCGGTCACTTCATCCACGCCCCGCGCACCGGTGAGAACGTGATGGTCAGCCCCCTCGCCGGCTACTGGCAGGGCCAGCTCGTCGGCTTCGGCCGTCCCTGACGACGCCGACGCGCGGTGAGCCGGGGGGCGGCTCACCGCGCGGTTCGGTGCGGTTCGGATGATCAGTGCCGGCCGGACACCGCCCGGTGGTACTGCTGCCAGACCTCCTTGTCGGTCACGGCCCGGTTGAGGAACATCAGGCCGTCGAGCCGGCAGTCACAGGCGTTCTTCTCGGCGGTGTTCTGGGGGAAGCTCCCGCCGATCTTGATGCCGCGCGAGTCGGCCGACGAGGTGACGTGCTTGCCCGGCGTCCCGACCTCCCAGGGGTCGCCGGCCGTCGTGTAGAAGCCGTCCAGCGGCTTGCCGTTCTTGTACAGCTTCATCGTGCCGTGGTCGTAGTCGTACGACGCCGCCAGGAACACCCACTCGCCGATCGGCAGGACGCTCTGCCAGTCCTCGCTCGCGGCGAACGTCTGCGACTTGCCGCCGTCGATGCGGCGGCCGAGGGCGACCACGCGCATCGTCCCCGACACGTCGATCACCTCGAGCAGCGCCCGTACGTCATGGCCCTGCGAGTCGCCGCTGAGCAGGCCCGCCAGCCCGACCGCGTTGTAGTAGTCCGACGGGTTCGCCGTCTCGGAGTTGGGCGCCGGGTTCGGGCCGGTCATCTTGAACCAGCCCATGATGGAGGCTTCCTTGGCGCCGCTGAAGGCGTGCAGGGACGGCACGCCGGTCGCCGAGTAGACCCCGGCCTTCCAGTCGTCGTTGCCCTTGGCCGCCGGGTTGACCTGCTTCGTCTGGATCGAGTAGCCGCCGCCCGGGAACGCGCTGTCCCGTACGCGCATGGCGGCCCCGCCGTTGATCAGGTTGATGGTCGTGCCGGAGAACCCGCGGTCGCGCTCCTGCGCGGGGTGGCCCGGCACGGGGTGCTCGAAGTCGTAGTACGAGACCAGGTTGGGGCGCAGGCTCGGCAGCACCTTCGACAGGGCCTGGTCGTGGCCCCGCGCCGCGCCGGTGTCCGCCTTGGCCGCGGTCGCGGCGAGCGGCCCGCAGACCAGGGCCGCGACGGCGACCGCCGCCAGGCGCCGGGACCGTACGGCCGCGCTGAGATGTCCCATCGTTCCCTCCACGTGCGTCTGGGGGTCCCGGCGGCCACCGTCAGGGGGGTGACGGTGACCGCCGGGAGTGCGCTGGGGCCCGGGCCGCCGCCCGGCCGCCGGACCGGCGGGCGGCGGGCCGGCCCCCGGTCAGTCGCCGACCGCCGTGCCGGTGACCGTGAAGTTGCGGACCCGGCCGGTGTTGTCGAACGACCCGAACCCGACCCGGCCGGACGCGAGGGTCTTGTCGACCGCCGTCATCCGCGGGTCCTTGGAGTGGTCGAGGTACACCGCGATCTCACCGGTGTCCACGTGCCGGATCACGGTCACGTGATGCCACTTCATGTCGGTGATCGACGGCTCGGCGCCGCGCGAGCGCAGGGGGTCCCACTGGTCCTCGATCCGTAGCCGGTCGGCGTTGTCGACCAGGAAGATCCCGTTGTGCGGGTAGATCGAATTGTCCTGCGACAGGTGCGCGTAGTAGAACTGCGTGTCCGACTGATAGCCGAACACGATGATCACATCGCGGTTGGTGACGTCCGTCGGGGTGTCGATCCGCACGTCGGCGTCGATCCGCTCGGTGCCGAACTTCGGCCCCTTGCCGAGCACCGCGTACTCATACGGGCGACGCGGGCCGGGCCGCTCCGTGCCGGCCTCGGCCAGGATCACCTGGTTCCCCGCGAACTTCCACTTCGACGGGGTGACCGGCGCCCAGTTCTTCGCGCCCGCCGTGCCACCCACGTGGGTGTGGCCGACCGGACCCGCGGCGAAGTGCCGGGTGCCGACGACCTTCCAGATCTTGCCGTTCGCCTTGGAGAGCAGGTAGAGCTCGCCCTTGCTGTCGCGGCCGAAGCGCAGGTCGACGCGCTTGTCGCCGGCGAACTGCTGCATCGTCAGCCGGTTGCCGTTCGTGTCGAACGTCTGGAGCTGGTGGATCGCCGCCCGCGGGGCGCCGCGGCGCATCTGGCTCTGCTCGGTGTAGTAGACGGCGCCGTCGACCAGGTCACCGAAGACGTACTTGCCGTACAGCTCGGGCAGCTTGTGGCCGCGGTAGACGTACCCGCCGGAGATCGCCTTGCCGATGTCGCTGCTGCAGTTCCAGCCGGCCGGCGGGTCGTGGTCGTAGGCGGCCACCGGGTAGTCGTAGCCGTACTTCGCGTCGTCCTCGGGCAGCGTGTACAGGTCGCAGCGGTCGTTCTTCACGAAGGTGTACGGGCCCTCGCGGTTCGGCCAGCCGGCGTTGTCGCCGGCGCGGATGTCCCAGACACCCTCGATGGCGTGCTCACCGATGTGGCCGAGGAACAGCTGGTGACTGCCGCCGGTGTCCCAGCTGAAGCGGTGCGGGTCGCGGAAGCCGAGGGCGAAGATCTCCCCGAGTGCGCCCGCCTTGCCGACGAACGGGTTGTCGGCCGGGATGCCGTACTTGCCGTTCGCGCTGTTGTTCCCGTGCGGGTCGATCCGCAGGAGCTTGCCCTGCGGGACGCCGAGGTTCTGCGGGTCGTTGTTGCCGGCGGCCTGGCCCATGCCGCCGTCACCGGCGGCGATGTAGAGCTTGCCGTAGTCCTTGTCGCCCCGCTTGGCGTTCGGGTTGAAACCCATTTCCTGGATGCCGTGGATCTGCCCGCCGAAGCCGAGCCGGAGGACCTCACGGTGCGTGCCGTGGAAGGTGTCCGCCTTCGGATCGTCGGCGGTCCACTCGTCGATGACACCGTGGTAGATGGTGCCCGCCTGCGGCGTCAGGTCGGGGACCTTGGTGGTGCTGGAGGCCAGCTCCGTGTGGATGGTGTAGAACTTCCCGTTCGTCCGGAAGTCCGGGTCGAAGGCGACGATGCCGAAGCCCTGGCCGAGGCCGCGCCCGGAGAAGAAGTACTGCTCGAACTGCGCCTTGACGTCGAGGTAGACGTGCGGCTGGCCGTTCCGGACGATGTACAGGTTGCCGTTCAGGTCCGGCACGTACATGCGGCCGGAGCCGTCCGGCACCTCACCGATGTAGTTGATCCGGTCCCAGCGCACGAGGCGGGCGTCGACGGGCGCGGGAACCGGGTCGGACTTGGGGAACTGCGCGTACTCCTGGAGGACGAGCCCCAGGTCGGAGGTGATCGGTCGTTCGGGGATCGGGTCGGTGACGGGAGTTTCGTCGGCGAGCGCGGCCTGCTGGGGCACCGAGAACAGAGCCGCGAGTAGAGCGACGGTCGTCAGAAGGCACCATCTGAACTTCGTCATTCTGCCACCCATGGGGTCGATAGGCGGAAAGCGCTTTCTGCAAACGCTTTCCCGAACGTAGGTGAGGGCGGTCACAGGGTCAAGAGAGGGATTCGGCGGCCTCCTTCGGGGGTGTGGTCGGCGGAGGATGCGCTCGCGCGCTCCAGACAGGTCGGATGAGCTCAGGTCACGTGCTCGGCGAAGCGGGCGAGGCACAGCGACAGCGCCTCCGCCCCCGGCATCGCCCAGAGGTCGTCGTTGAAGATCTCGACTTCGATCGGCCCCGTGTAGCCGGCCTCGTCCACGGCCGTACGGAACCGGCGCAGCTCGACGCAGCCGTCACCGAGCATCCCGCGCCCGGTCAGGACCCCCTCGGGAAGGGGCGTCGTCCAGTCGGCCACCTGGAACAGCGCGATCCGGTCCTCGGCCCCGGCCCGCGCGATGGCGGCGTACGCGCCCGGATCCCACCACAGGTGGTAGGTGTCGACCATGACGCCGACCTGCGCGGCGGGGTGCGGCGCGGCCAGGTCGAGCGCCTGGTCGAGCGTCGAGACCACGCAGCGGTCGGAGCAGTACATCGGGTGCAGCGGCTCCAGGGCGAGCCGTACCCCGCACTCCCCCGCGTACGGGGCCAGCTCGGCGAGCGCGTCGGCCACCCGCCGCCGCGCGCCGTCGAGGTCACGCGAGCCCTCGGGCAGCCCGCCGCTGACCAGCGCGAGCGCCGGGGCGCCCAGCTCGGCGGCCTCCTCGATGGCCCGCCGGTTCTCCGCGATCGCGTCGGGGAGCTGGAAGAACCCGCCCCGGCACAGCGACGTGACGGTCAGCCCGGCGTCGCGGACCAGCTTCGCCGTACGGGCCAGGCCGTACTCGGCGACCGGTTCGCGCCAGAGCCCGACGCCGGTCACCCCGGCGGCGACGCACCCCGCGACCAGCTCCGGCAACGGCCAGTACCGCGTCGTCCACTGGTTCAGGCTGAACCGCGCCGGACTCATGAGGTCACCCCCTGGACGGTCAGCCACGCGCGCATGCGGGCGACCGCGAGGTCCGGGTCGGGCAGCAGGCCGGCCTGGTCGGCCAGCGTGAACAGCCGGACCATGTGCGGGACGGAGCGGGCGCTCTCCAGGCCGCCGACCATGCGGAAGTGCGCCTGGTGCCCGGCGAGCCAGGCGAGGAACACGACGCCCGTCTTGTAGTAGTACGTCGGGGCGGCGAAGATGTGCCGGGCCAGCGGCACGGTCGGGGCGAAGACCCGCTCGTACGCCTCCGGGTCCCCGGCGTCGAGCGCGCCGAGGGCGGCCGCCGCGACGGGCGCGATCGGGTCGAAGATGCCGAGCAGCGCGTCGCTGTGCCCGTGGTCGTCGCCGCGGATCAGCTCCGGGTAGTTGAAATCGTCGCCGGTGTAGAGCCGCACGCCCGCGGGCAGGCGGCGGCGCAGCGCGACCTCCCGGCCGGCGTCCAGCAGCGACACCTTGATCCCGTCGACCCTGGCGGCGTGCTCGGCGATGATCGCCAGCACGCTCTCGGCGGCGGCGTCCAGGTCGGCCGAGCCCCAGTAGCCCTCCAGGGCCGGGTCGAACATCGGGCCGAGCCAGTGCAGCACGGCGGGCCGCGCGACCTGGCCGAGCAGCCGGCCGTACACCTCGGCGTAGTCGTCGGGCCCCGTGGCCGAGGCGGCGAGCTGGCGGCTGGCCATGATGACGGGCGTCCCGCCGACCGCCTCGATCACGCCGAGCTGCTCCTCGTACGCCGCGACGATCCGGTCCAGGGGCGCCGGGCCGGGCGGGAGCTGGTCGGTGCCCGCGCCGCAGACGATGCGCCCGCCGCAGGCCCGCGCCTCCGCGCCGCTGCGCGCGATGAGTTCGCGCGTCGTCGGCCAGTCGAGGCCCATGCCGCGCTGCGCGGTGTCCATCGCCTCCGCGACGCCCAGCCCGTACGACCACAGGTGCCGGCGGAACGCCAGGGTCGTCTCCCAGTCGACGGCCTCCGGGTCGGCGAGCGGGTCGACGACGACGTGCCCGGCGGCGTACGCGACGCGCGACATGGCGGGCGCCGCCGGCGGCGGGTAGGCGCGCGGCTCGCCCAGCGTGTACGGGACGAGCGAGCCGCCCTCGGGCAGGTCGATCTTCACTTGGCGAGCTCCGGGACCTCGATGCGGCGGCCCTCCTTCCAGGAGCGCAGGCCCAGCTCGGCGAGCTGGACGCCCCGCGCGCCCGCGTAGAAGTCCCACGGGAACGCGCCGTCGTCGGCGACGTGCCGCAGGAACAGCTCCCACTGCGTCTTGAACCCGTTGTCGAACTCGGTGTTGTCCGGCACCTCCTGCCACTGGGCGCGGAAGTCCTCCGTGGCGGGCAGGTCCGGGTTCCAGACCGGCTTCGGCGTCATCGACCGGTGCTGCACCCGGCAGCGGCGCAGGCCGGCGACCGCGCTGCCCTCGGTGCCGTCCACCTGGAACTCCACCAGCTCGTCGCGGAACACCCGCGTCGTCCAGGAGGAGTTGACCTGCGCGATGACACCGCCCTCGAGCTCGAAGATCCCGTACGCCGCGTCGTCCGCCGTCGCGGCGTACGGCTTGCCGTTCTCGTCGACCCGCTCGGGGATGTGGATCGCGCCGAGCGCCTGCACCGAGCGGACCGGCGCGATGACGTTGTCGAGGACGTACCGCCAGTGGCAGAACATGTCGGCGATGATCCCGCCGCCGTCCTCCACCCGGTAGTTCCAGCTCGGGCGCTGCGCCTCCTGCCAGTCGCCCTCGAACACCCAGTAGCCGAACTCCCCGCGCACCGACAGGATCCGCCCGAAGAAACCGCCGTCGACCAGCCGCTTGAGCTTGAGCAGGCCCGGCAGGAAGAGCTTGTCCTGTACGACGCCGTGCCGGATGCCCGCCTCGTCGGCGAGCCGGGCCAGTTCGAGCGCCTCCTCGACGTCCTCGGCGAGCGGCTTCTCGGTGTAGACGTGCTTGCCCGCCTCGATCGCCGTCCGGACCGCCGCGGCACGGGCACCCGTGATCTGGGTGTCGAAGTAGACCTCGACGCCGGGCCGGGCGAGGGCCTCGCCGAGGTCGGTGGACCACTCCGTCAGCCCGTGCCGCTCGGCGATGGCGCGCAGCTTGACCTCGCTGCGGCCGACCAGGATCGGTTCCGGCCACAGCACGGTGCCGTCGGCGGTGGTCAGCCCGCCCTGGTCGCGGATCGCCAGAATCGAGCGGACGAGGTGCTGGCGGTACCCCATCCGGCCGGTCACGCCGTTCAGGACGATCCCGATGGACCTGCGTGCCATCCCTGTGTGTTCCTCTCTACCGGTTCGAGCCGACGCCTCTACGGGTCTCGTTCGGTCGACGGCTCTGCGGGTTCGGTCGACGGCCGTACGGGTCAGTCCGCGGCCGAGGCCGCGCCGAGCAGGTCGCGGATCCGGCCGGTGGCGCGGGCGAACTCCGGACGGGCCATGGTCTCGGCGTAGTCCCGCTCCTCCGGCAGGTCGACGTCGATGATCTCGGCGATCGTGCCGGGCCGGTCGGTCATCACGACGATCCGGTTGGCGAGGTAGGCCGCCTCCGCGATCGAGTGCGTGACCAGCAGGACGGTCGTACGCGTCTCCCGCCAGATGCGGTTCAACTCGATGTTCAGCTGCTCACGAGTGAGCGCGTCGAGCGCGCCGAACGGCTCGTCCATCAGCAGGACCGGCGGCTCGTGCAGCAGCGCCCGGCAGAGCGCCACCCGCTGCTGCATGCCGCCGGACAGCTCGTGCGGGTACGCGTCCTCGAACCCGGTCAGCCCGGTCATCGCGATGAGCTCCGCGGTGCGCTCGCGGGCTCGGGCGGCGGGCATCCGGCGCATCTCCGCCTGGAGCAGGATGTTGCGCCGGGCACTGCGCCACTCCAGCAGCGCGGCGCGCTGGAAGACGTACCCGATGTCGTGGCGCGGGCCGGTGACCGGCTCGCCGCGCAGCCGTACGCCGCCGGAGGACGGCTTGAGCAGCCCCGCGACCAGCTTGAGCAGCGTCGACTTCCCGCAGCCCGACGGGCCGACGATGGCCACGAACTCGCCCGCGGCCACGTCGAGCGACACGTCCCGCAGCGCCGTGACGTCCTTCTTCTTCGTACGGAACCGTACGGCCACGTCCTCCAGCCGGACGCTCCCGCCCTGACCGGCTTCCTGTTCGGTCACGAGACCTCCTCCGTCGGCCCCGTGACC
This sequence comes from Actinoallomurus sp. NPDC052274, assembly GCF_040679475.1. NCBI lineage: Bacteria > Bacillati > Actinomycetota > Actinomycetes > Streptosporangiales > Thermomonosporaceae > Actinoallomurus > Actinoallomurus sp. NPDC052274. The sequence goes on along the minus strand of NZ_JBFAUT010000002.1, from coordinate 106,168 downwards.
AACGGCGCTGTGCTTATCGGTTCCCTCGCTTCGCTCGGTCACGGGACCTCCTTCGTCGGCCCCGCGACCGACGGTGCTCTGCTTATCGGCTCCCTCGCTCCGCTCGGTCACTCGTCCTCGTTCCCGTGTGCTTCCGGGCCCGGCCATCGTCGTCCCCCTTCCGGTCGGTCAGCCCTGCGGCGCGGCGGAGGAGGCCCAGTACGCCGACGGCGCCTCGGCCTTGCTGATCAGGCCGCTCTGCGTGAAGACGCTGATGGTCTGCTGCCAGTCGGCGTCGGTGTTGATGCCCGGGGCCTTGCCCTGGGTGGCGGCGGTGTGCAGGAGGCTCATCGTCGTCTTGAACTGGTCGGCCAGCACCGTCGGCGACGGGAGCTGCTGGGACGCGCCCTGCATGGCGGCGACGGCGTTCGCCGGGTCCTTCTCGGCCGCCGCCCACGCTTCGCTGGTGGCCGCGGACATGCGCTTGACCAGGTCCGCGCTGCTCTTGAGCTTGCGGTCGCCGACGAGCAGGCCGTTGGAGTAGTAGTTCAGCCCGAAGTCGGCGAACTTGAGGTAGGACACCTGTTTGCCGGCCTTGGCGGCCATCGTCGGACCCTGGTCGTTCGCGTAGCCGATCAGGCCGTCCACCTTGCCGGAGATGACCGCGGCCATCTTGCCCGCCGGGTCGGTGTTCTGCAGCTGGACATCCGACTCGCCGAGGCCGTTCTTCTTGAGGAACGCCGGGAACGTCCGGGACGGCGCGTCACCCGCGGTGGCCGCGATGCGCTTGCCCTTCAGGTCGGCCGGCGTCTTGATCGCCTTCTCGGAGAAGAACTGCACGGCCGCCGGCGTGGTCTGCATGTAGACGCCGATGCTCTTGACGGGCAGGCCCTGGCTCACCCCCGCCAGCAGCGCCGGCGTGTCCGCCCAGCCGAAGTCGGTCTGGCCCGCGCCGGTCGCCTGCACCGTCTTCTGCGAGCCCTGGCCCGCCTTGATCTCCAGGTCGATGCCGTGCTTCTCGAAGATGCCCTGCTTCTTGCCGTAGTAGAACGGCGCGTGCTCGCCGTAGGGGTACCAGTTCAGGGTCAGCGTGACCTTGTCCAGCTTCTTGCCCGAGGCACTGCTGGTCTTGTCACCCCCTCCCCCGCACGCGGCGGTGATCGCCACGATCGGAACCAGGGTGAGGACGAGGCTGCGCAGTTTCATGTCGTCTCCGTCGGTAGGTCAGGTACGCGTCAGGTCGGCGGGACGGGGGGGCGGTCGGGGAGCCGGGGGGCGTCCGTCAGTAGGTGGTGGTCACGGCGGTGCCGCGACGGCTGGCGTGCCAGGGCAGCAGAAGCTTCTCGGCGAACTCCACGAGCACGAACAGGACGACGCCGATCAGCGACATCACCAGCAGACCGGCGAAGAGCATGGGGGTGTCGAGGTTGCCGTTGGCCTGCTGGATGACGTACCCGAGTCCTTCGTTGGCCCCGACGAACTCGCCGACGACGGCGCCCGTGACGGCGAGCGTCACGGCGACCTTCAGGCCGGAGAACAGGTGCGGCAGCGAGGCCGGAAAACGGATCTTGGAGAACGTCTGAAGCGGTCCGGCGCCCATCGTCGCCGACAGCTGGACCATCTCCGGGTCCACCGCCTTCAGGCCGGTGACCATCGAGATGACGACGGGGAAGAAGGCGATGAGCACGGCGACGACGACCTTGGGCGCGAGGCCGAAACCGAGCCAGACGACGAGCAGCGGCGCGATCGCGACCTTCGGGATGACCTGCGCGAACAGCAGCACCGGGTAGAGCGTCCGCTCGACCGCCGAGGAGTACACCATGATCACGGCGGCGAGGACGCCCACGATCGTCGCGATGACGAAGCCCAGCAGCGTCTCGTACGTCGTGACCCAGGTGTGGTGCCAGATGTAGCCCGCCTTGTCGCTCATGACCTGCAAGGTCTTGGCCGGCGACGGCACCAGGTATGCCTCGATCAGCTTCGCCGCGGTGATCGCCCACCAGGCGACCAGGCAGGCGAGAAGCAACGCGACCGGCCGCCAGGACCGCACGACCGCGTCGCGGACCCGCTCGCCGGCCCCGGGTCTGTCACGCTCGGCGACTCCGGCCACCGGAACACTGGGTGTGGTGCTCTGACTCACCATGAGCTCCTCCGTGCTCGGACCCTGCGCTCGGGCTCTCAGAAAGCGCATTCTGAAAGCGCTTTCTGCTACCGTAGGGACGGCGTACGGTGCGGTCAAGAGGTGATTTCAGCCGTCCGGGTCGCACGCTCACGGCATGCTGGAGCCAGGAGGGCGAAAAATGGGGGAACACCGACCGGACCGGCCGACCAGACGCACGCGGGTGAAGACCGACACACCGGAGGACGAGGGCAGCCCGACAGGGGCGCACGTCACGCTGCAGGACGTGGCCCGCCGCGCCGAGGTCTCCCTCGCGACCGCCTCCCGCGTGCTCAACGGCACGACCCAGGTCCGCGCCGACCTGAAGGAGCGCGTGCTCGCCGCCGCGTCCGAGCTCGCCTACGCGCCGAACGCGCACGCCCAGGCGCTCGCCCGCGCCTCCAGCCAGGCCATCGGCCTGATCTGCCACGACGTCAGCGACCCGTACTTCGCGGCGATCGCCCGCGGCGTGACCCGCGCCGCCGCCGAGCACGGGCTGCTCGTCATGCTGGCCAGCACGTTCCGCGACCCCGCCCGGGAGGTCGACTACGTCGCGATGCTCCGCGCCCAGCGGGCCCGGGCGATCCTACTGATCGGATCCGGGTTCGAGGACCGCGCGTGGGAGCGCTCGATGGGGGCCGAACTCGACCCGTACGTGCGGGCCGGCGGCCGCGTCGCCGTCCTCAGCCGCCACCGCAGCCTGCGCGTCGACACCGTGCAGCCGGAGAACCGCGAGGGCGCCGCCGCCCTCGCCCGTACGCTGCTCGGCCTCGGCCATCGCGACTTCGCGGTGCTCACCGGGCCGCGCACGCTCACGACCGTCGCCGACCGGCTCGGCGGCTTCCGCGACGCCCTGGCCGAGGCCGGCGTGCCGCTACCCGACGACCGCGTCATCGAGGAGTCCTTCACCCGCGACGGCGGATACGCCGCCGCGACCGAGCTGATCCGCCGTGGCCTGACGGCGACCTGCGTGTTCGCCCTCACCGACGTGATGGCGATCGGCGCGCTGTCCGCCTTCCGCCACCACGGCGTGGACGTGCCGGGCCAGGTCTCGCTGGCCGGCTTCGACGACATCCCGATCGTCCGCGACCTCGTTCCGCCCCTGACCACGGTCGCCCTCCCCCTGGAGGAGATGGGCGAGCGCGTCATGAACCTCGCCATCCGCGAGCCCGCCCGCCGCAGCCGCGTCGAGCGCGTCCCCGGCGAAGTCGTCCTCCGCGCCACCACCGCCGCCCCCGCCCGTCGGCGGACAGGGTGAACATGGGCAGGCGGAGTGGCCGCCGGACGAGCCGGCGGCCACTCTCACTGGCAACGAACGCGCAGGCTCACCGGTAGTAGACGAGTGCGCCGGTCGAATAGTAGAAGTAACCGACGTCCATTCCACCGGGCATCGCGGCCCCCGCGAAGACGGCCTGGTAGTAACCGCGAGCGTGACCGGTCAGCTTGTAACTGAACCGGCCGTCGGATCCCGTGGTGACGTAGCCGAGATATTTATGCGTGCTCGACTTCGTCTTCTGGTAATACACCTTGATCTTCATGCGCGGGACCGGTCCGACGGTGTGATCGTCGTTGAGGTAACCAGTCAGGTAGCGTTTCCCCGCACGGGAGGTCACTTTACTTCCGGTGACGTAGGTCGGCGCGTAGATCCTCGGCGTGGCGGATACGCCGTCGGGGTTGGTGCCGGCGAGGAAAGGTCCGTTCGCCGGCGTCTGCACCTCCCAGGTTCCGCCGGCCGCGAGCACACCCTTGCCGCCGGGCAGGAAACCCGAGAGATTCGCGAAATCCGCCGAGCCCTGAAAATCCTGCCCCGAACCGTACGACCCGGTGGCGGTGCGGGTGGCCATTTGGATCCAGGTCTTGGAACCCTTCGGCAGATACCGCAGGATCACCGGCCCGTGGTAGGGCGCAGTCCCCACGTCGTCGGGTTCGTAAGAGACGCCGGCGAAAAAGCCTACGTGCCCCGGATTCATCGGGTCCTGCTTTCCGCCGAATCCCCTGATCTGCACAGGGTAAGAGGAGTACGGCGTCACCAGCGGCTCGGAACGCGTCATTCTGGCGAACGTTCCATCGGTGTACACGAGCGCCGTCGGCGCGTAACCGTGAGCCGCCTGCGCGGTGAACGAGAACCGCCCGTCGGCACCGGTCTTCACGAACCCGCCGACGCCGGTTCCCGAGGGACTCACCGTCGCGTACGGCGCCGGAGCCCAGGTGCCGTCCGGCGTGTGGACGGTGACCTGTCCGGTCACGTCGATGGTCGCGTTCGGTTCGGCGGAGGCGGGGCCGCTGAGAGTCACCTTCGTCGGCAGGGTCGCGGTCGGCGCGACCTTGGAACCCGAACGCGTCAGAGCATGGGTGTCGTCGCCGGCGAAATAAGCCTGTACGACACCGGGCGCGGGCAACGTGACCGGCAGCGAGAAGTCACCGTTCTCGTCGGTCGTGGCCGTGCCCAGGAGCACGTCCTGATTCAGTCCCTCCGAGAGCTGAATGGTGGCGCCGGAGATCGGCTCTGGCGTCTGTCCGGCCGGAACCCGGGTCGTCAGGGTGCCACGGACCGTCTGCTGGAATTGTCCGTAGTCAATGGTCGCCGGCAGGCCGGACAAGGTGAGGATGGATGGTGTCTTCCCGGCGGCGTTGACGGCGGTAGCGGGAAGAATGGCGAGTGTCACCGCAGCGACGGCGAGACCGGCCTTGGAGAATAGCGGAGTAATGCGCAATGGACTCCTTCGATGAGCCCGATGATCATACGCCCGTTGCGCGTTCCGAGTAGACGCGGTCCATTCCGGGGAACGTCCGGATCCGGCCACACGTGGACGAACGCACTTACCGGCAGCCTTCGCCCCCCCATGCCCGCCGTCGACCGAACACGCCCACAACCGCGCCGAGCCTCGTACGCGCCCACCGAGCCTCCCCCGCCGACGCCCGGAGACGCCATGCGGGTTACGAGATCCGGATGGATTAATGCGCAACCCGCACAGAGCCGATCAGGAGCACGAGAGGAAAACTCTAATACCTTCCTTGTGACCGATCGCGCGGGTGTTCGTATTCCTGCGCGATGTTCCTTCGCCAGTACTCGACCGGCGACGACTCCAACGCGTTGTACGCCAAGGCGTATCCGAAGGGGACGGGCTGGTCACCGGGGGCAACCTCTACGACGACGGCGGCGTGAGCGGGGTCTGCGCCGTCGCCTCCGGTGCGACGGGCCCAGCGCTGACGCCGGCAGCCCTGCGATGGCTACGCCCGGCGGATCGCTCGGTGAAGGCGGGGATCGGGAGGCGACTTGGTGGGATTCCTCCCGGTCCTCGGTGACGGTCACCGAGCCTTTGGATCACCTCTTCGACGCGCTATCGTCACTCCGTGACCCACGGTCCCGGGCCGGAAGGCGAGCCGTCGGGAGGCGACGGCTCGGAGGCTCACTCGGAACGGGCGCACGACGCTTCGCCCGGCGCCGGCTGGCCGACCCGGCGCCTCGTGCTCCTGCTCGCCGCGCTGTCGTCGACCTTCGTCCTCTTGGTCGCCGCACTCGGGTCCGTCCTGTGGCGGCAGACCTCGGCCAGGCCGCCGCGGCCGACGGGGCGACCGCAGGCCGCCGCGCCGACCGATTCGCCTGATGGCTCTTTCGCCACGTCTCTCGTCCTGGAGAAGGTATCGGTCAGCATCTTGCGCATCGTCGGCTCGGCACCGAAGTGCCGACGGCCCATCGCGGGCACCGGTTTCGTGTACGCGCCCGAACACGTCCTCACCACGGCGCGCAACGTCTCTGGGGTCCGAGGCGGACTCGACACGATCGGTGAGGACGGGGTACGGCACCGGGCCACCGTGACCCTGTACGACCCGCGCCGCGACCTCGCCGTTCTCGACGTTCCCGGCCTGGACGCTCCAGCCCTGGACTTCTTCCAGCCGATCGGTTTTCACGACGAGCTCGCAGTGGTCGCCGGCTACGTACGGAACGGCACCGCGCTGTCGGCCGAACACGCCCGCATCCGCGCCGAACTCCGTGCGCAGGGTCCGGACCTCTACGGCGACGGCCGGGTGACCCGCCGTGTCTACGCGATCGACGCGGCGGTTCCCCAGGGAGTCCCGGGCGCTCCGCTCCTCGCTACGGACGGCGATGTCTACGGCATGGTGTTCGCCGCGAACAGCGCGGATTCCATGGGCGGGTATGCGTTGACAGCGGAGGAGCTGGAATCCTCCGCGAGGACGGGCCGGACCCGTACGCGCCCGGTCTCGACCGGTACGTGCGTCCGCTGACGGCTCGAGTGGCCGTGTGACGCGGTCGGCGCGGGTCAGGGGAGGTGGAAGGCGAGCAGGGTCTGTTCGTAGCGGGCGAAGAGGTACCTCCCCATCGTGTCGATCCGCCAGAACGCCGAGGTGTTCGCCGTGGTCGCCGGGTGGTGCCAGACCTGCTCGCCCGAACGACGGCCCCAGGCGTAGAGGCCGGCGGTGCCTCCCGACGCGTCGACCACAGAGGTGATGAGCAGATCCTTGGTCACCGAGTTCAGGTACGACGAGGCGGGCAGCCTTCCGGTGACCGCCGCGGTCCGGCCGGTTCGCAGGTCGACGCGGTGGACGACGCCCGCGTCGAGGTAGTACGCGTCGCCCTGGAAGACGTCCGGACTCGCGTCCTCGGTGGTCGTCCGGCACGCCCATGCCTGCTTGCCGGTCGCAGCGTCGAAGAGCCGGAGGTAATGCGCCGCCCGACCGGGGCAGCGTCCAGCTCAGCGCGGGCGCCGCAGCGAGCGTACGGCGCGGGGTGGGTCGGCGGCGGGACCCGTGACCGCCGGTCGGCCACGCGGCGGCCGCCGTGACACCGCCGGCGACGACGAGCCCGCCCGCCGTGCCGACGGCCAGCCGGAGGAAGCGGCGCCGGCCGGGAGGCGGTGGCCCGGTCAGTGTCCGCACCGTCGTGGCGGTCGCGTCCGAGGGGTCCGACGGGGGCGTGGTCGCGGAGAGGGCCGCCGCCTCGGCCGCACGTCGGTCCTGGTCCGCGCGCAGCGCCGGCAGGGCCAGGGCGGCCGGATCGGCCGGAGCCAGAGCGGTGAGCACCGCCTCGGGCGTCGGTCGCGCCGCAGGGTCCCTGGCGAGACACTCGGCCAGGGCGTCCCGCAGGCCGCCGGGAACGCCGGTCAGGTCCGGTTCCCCGTACACGACCCGGTAGAGCACGTCCTGGGCGCCACCCGCTCCGAACGGCCCGGCTCCGGCCGCGGCGAAGACCAGGACCCCGCCAGCGAGAAGGGACATGTACGCCGGCGTGCCGACCAGGCCTCCCGTCCTGGTCAGCTGCGTGCCGTCCAGGGCCTTACTGATCCCGAAGTCGATGACGCGGGGACCGTCCGCGGCGAGCAGCACGTTCGCCGGTTTCAGATCGCGGTGGACCAGCCCGGCGCCGTGGACGGCGAGGAGCGCCTCCGCCAGCCCGGCTCCCAGTGCCCGTACGGCCGACTCGGGCAGCGGTCCGTGCTCGCGGACGGCGTCCCCGAGCGACGGACCCGGGATGTACGCGGTGGCCAGCCAGGGCAGCGGCCCGTCGGCGTCCGCGTCGACGACCGGGGCGGTGAAGAAGCCGTTGACCGCGCGGGCCGCCTCGACCTCGCGCCGGAACCGCCGCCGGAAGCCCGGGTCGTCGGCGAACTCCTCCCGTACGACCTTGACGGCGACCAACCGACCGCCCTCGGACCGGCACAGGTGGACGCGTCCCATGCCGCCCGCGCCCAGCTCCGTCAGCACGGCGTACGGGCCGATCCGGCGAGCGTCACCGGCCGCCGGCACCCGCACCACCCATACCTCCCGAAAACAACACGAGGCGCGATAATGCCACTCTCCCGCCGAGCGTTCCAGGCGGATCGTCCGAAGATCCGCTCACCGGCTCGACGGCGAAATCGGGGTTTCGTACGCGAAGGAGACGACGTGCGCTACCCACCGGCAGTCCGCCTCGTTCAGTGATCACATGGATCTTCGACCCATACTTACCGCGATCGTCAGGATTCGGGCCCGTCAGGTCCCCTTTTTGGCGGCCCGGACACTGACCGAGTCGATCGCGCACCGCGACCAGTCCAGGTCCCCGCCGGCGCCGAGTTCATCCAAGATCACCCGATACAGCTTCGCCCACACCCGGGCGCGGCTCCACTCGGCGAACCTCCGGTACACCGTCTGCCAGGACGCCCCGAAGACCGGCGGCAACTGCCGCCAGGTGCAGCCCGAGGTCGCCACGAACACGATCGCCGCCAGCGCCTGCCGATCGTCGTACCGGCGCCGACCACCGCCCTGGGCCGTGTCGGCTTCGGCGGCACGACCCGTTCGAACAACTCCCACAACTCATCAGGAACCAGACGTTCCACCATCAACACGGCAGGATCCTACTGATCACCCCAAATGAAACGAGATCTAAGGTCCCTGGTGGTGATTTCGGCGGGCCGGCGCCGGGAACAGGAAATCGAGAATCCGCACACACAGGCAGAAGTCGCTCGGGGAAGGTCATAACGCACCGACAGGAGGCGCTGACGGTCGGCGGGGCCTGGCTCCGATGCCCGACTCCGGATCGGCCGCCCAGGATTTCGCGAGCCGACACGCTCCTCTGGCTCTGTGACCGCGCGACCGCTCAGAGTCGACGCGCATGCCGACATATTTGCATACAGCAGCGCAAGGAAGCGCAAGAATACCATCGAAGGATTTGACCTCAAGCATATCCGTCGAGAAGCTCGACTCGACACCAATTCTGACACCCGCTGGTTTCACCGGTATTCCCCTGGGGATGACAAACCGGGTGATTCAAATACGCCACCACCACCCCACCCCAAGAGAGTCACTAATTCAGCCTTCATGCCTTCTAAGGAGATTGAGGAACATGACCACTCGTAGGGGAGTGAAAGCCTCCATGCCCGCTCTGGCGCTTGCCGGGAGTGCCGCTCTTGCAGTGATCACAGCAGACCCGGCCACCGCCGGATCAACGGTCCGGATGCCCACGACGACTCACAGCTATTGCTGCCGGTCTAACCGAAATTGGAACACTGACCACAACTTCAACCCACAGCGTCACGTAAACAATATCATCATTAACAACAGATTCCGAATCTCCAACTTCAGTCAAAGCGACAACGATCAAAATCAGCGACAGTGGACTGATCAAGACCAGAAGCAGAAGAACAATCAGAGGCAACGCCAGAAAATTGACGACGAAAAATTCGGCGTCTCCTCATCATCTTCCAGCGCAGCCGGCGGGGGCGGCGGTGGAGGTGGCGGTGGCGCCGGCGACGGCGACGGCGACGGCGACGGCGGGAACGCCAAGAAAGAAGACGGCGGCAGCCCAAAGCAGTAGGCGCAGCGCAGCGGCACCGCTTCGTGACCGCACGCTCCAGAACCGCCCACCGCGCCGCATGCGATGGCGGATAAGGTCGATGAGGGGCCGGCACCGACGATCGATGCCGGCCCCTCATGTCGCTCGCACATAAAGTGCCATCCAGGCCGTCGACTCTAATCGGCGTCCTCCGCCTGCGGCGCCCCTACCCCGTTACTACTACTCCCGCCGCCGTAATACGACTTTCTCTTCTCGTTCTTGTTGTCGTTCTTGTTGTCGTTTTTGCTCTTCGAATCTGCCTTCTGCCTCTGCGCGTTCAGGTTCTCCGTGTGGCTCTTCTGATTTTGCTTGTTGTCGTTATCGTTGTCATTCCTCGACTGCTGCTGCTGCTTTTGCTTCACGATGATGACGAGCTTCCGTTGGCCGTCGCGGCTACCACCGCCGCCGCCACCACCACCGCCTCCGCCGGCGGCGGCCGCGGAGGCAGCGCCCCAACCGGCGGCAGCAGCAGCCGCACCGCCGCCACCACCGCCTCCGCCGCCACCGCCTCCGCTGATCATCCGCTGAGACGTGGCCGTCACGGTCGTGGCACTTGCCGGGATGGCGGTACCGACCGCCGTGGCCGCCGCGGCCGCGAGGGTCAAGCCGGATACGGCCGCTGCCACATATTTCGATGTCTCCATGGAAGAACAACCCTTCTCAACTCATGCTCGACGATTCAGGCACTACTAAGCGGCCGCCTAACTTCGATGCCGGCTTCGAGGGTGCGGCCGACGCACAATCGTGCGCCATCCTCGAAGACCGGCTGCGGCGACGCACAGGCGAGTGAGCCGAAACCCACACTCGGCGATCCGCTCATGGTCAGGCGACACTCGGGCCGCACTCATGTCGGTGTGGCCGCTCGAGCCGCCACCACCCATGGCGACAGTCAGATCACTGCCCAGTCGGCGCCCCTACGACCGGCGGCACACCCACCCGAGGATCCCAGTTGCAACTGCCCCAGAAGACGCAGACCTTGAGCTTCGCCTTCTTCTCGTTCTTGTTCTTGTTCCAGCTCCAGTTCCAATTGTCGCTCTTTGAGTCGGCCTCCTGCTTCTGCTTCTGCTTGTTGTTAATCTTGACCTTCTGGTTCTGCCAGTTGTTGTTCTTGTTCTCGTTGTCGTTCTTCGACTTCTGCTTCGCCTCGGCCTCGGACCGGCTGTCGTTATCGTTCTTCGACTTCTGCTTCGCCTCGGCCTCGGACCGGCTGTCGCTGTCATTGTCATCGCCGTAGTGGGAGGTGGTCCGCTGCGATGCGACGCCCACCGTGGCGGCGCCCGCAGGAGTGGCCACGCCCACCGTAATGGCAGCAGCACTGGCGAGGGTCAGGCCGGACAAGGTCAGTGCCATGCAGTTCGACGTCTTCATGAAATACCCTTTCATCAAGTAGTGAACATGATGGTTAATGTCCATATGGAAACCAGATCCCGATTCGATCGCACGACGCCCAACAGAAGCCCTTCGTGGGTCCACTGATGGATCATGTCGCATGGTCCGGATATGTGATCCCCTGCGACCAACAGGGCGAAACCCGGCAATGTCAGATTTGGCATTCCAGGAAAGCGATCCGACAGCAATCAATAGACGCTGTCTCATAAGACTTCCTTATGATGCGCCATATCCATACATGTCCGACCGAAGCCCGGCTATTCATGATCGTCGCCGATTGGCCGAGATCGTTCCCGTCTCCGCCACCAATGGCCGGGCTGCGCGAATAGGCACCGGCCGAAAGGCTGTCACATCTGTGACAGTGAATAGACGAGGTGGGTCCGACTCAACAAGTGGGACGGCCTGCGATGGCGACGCGGACACCGAGGCGACCGTAAACCACTGGCCGCTCGGCCACCTGTACCGTGGTGGTCAGTCCTGGCCCTGCAGGCGTCGCATCACCTCGGGCGGCGTCCCGCTGCCCGCCCCATGATGCGCCCACACCCGGACGCGGCTCCACTCGGCGAACCTCCGGTACACCGTCTGCCACGACGCCCCGAAGACCGGCGGCAACTGCCGCCAGGTGCAGCCCGAGGTCGCCACGAACACGATCGCCGCCAGCACCTGCCGATCGTCGTACCGGCGCCGACCACCGCCCTGGGCCGTGTCGGCTTCGGCGGCACGGCCCGTTCGAACAACTCCCACAACTCATCAGGAACCAGACGTTCCACCATCGACACGGCAGGATCCTACTGATCACCCCAAATGAAACGAGGTCTTAGCAGCTCTGAGGCTTGCGGAGCGCCCTCGCCGTCCATCTGATACGGAACCTCTCGAGCAGGATTGCTTGTCAACAGGAATAACCTAAGCTGAGCGCCACAGCAGCACATGATGCTTAGGCAGGGGAGTCGTCCGATAGGACTGCTCCCCATCGCCTTTTCCGGGGCAGCGTTCCTGTGAACGACCTCTTCGCCATCGACTACCCAGTCTGATCGATGATGCCTTATTCGGCCATCGATTCGGAAATATCCATTGAGCAGAGGGCCCTAACAATGGGTCACTTGCCGCGATATTTACGTATCTGTGCCAGGTACCCACGTCAGACGTGCCACGGTCGGGAACAGCGGAAGACGCTCACCTCATCGGTATCCCGGACGTGGTGCTGCCGCCGGTGTCCGTGTTCTCGCTGGGGAGCACGGACGCCGACGGCGGGGGCGCAGGGTCAGGCGGCCTGGAGTGGTGTGGTGGGGAAGGGCACGCCGGTGAGGCGCCGGCTGATCTCCCGCAGGCGGGTGCGGGCAGCGGGGTCGTAGGCCTGGTGGTGGGCGCGGGCGGGGCGGGCCCGGTTGAAGTAGGTGCCGGTGACCTCGGCCAGGGCGGGGTCGGTGACCAGGCGGGCGGTGTGGGTGACGCCTTCCTCCAGGGTGCTCTGCACGGTGAACAGGTGGGTGACGATCTTGGTGGGCATGTAGGAGGCGGGGTGCAGGGCGTTGACGGTGACGCCGTGGTCGCGCAGGAGTTCGGCGTGGTCGAAGGTGAGCATGATCTGGGCGAGTTTGGCCTGGCAGTAGGCCTGCACGCCGTCCCAGTGGCGCTCCAGCAGCACGTCGTCGAAGTCCAGGGGCGACTGCCCTGCGGAGCTGACGTTGACGATCCTGGCGGGGGCCGGGTGGGTGGTGGTCGAACGCGTGGCGGCGGTGCGGGCCAGTAGCGGGGTGAGCAGGGAGCTGAGCATGTAGGTGGCCAGGTAGTCGACCTGGAAGGTCAGCTCCAGACCGTCGGCGCTGCGCTGGGGGGCCGTCTCGACGCCGATTCCGGCGTTGTTGACCAGTACGTCCAGCCGGTCGCGGCCGGCCAGGCGGTCGGCCAGGGCGCGGATCTGGTCGATGGAGGCGAAGTCGGCCTGTTCGAAGGTGAGCCGGTCGTTGCCGGTCCGGTCGTGTAGTTCGGTCAGCAGTGCCTCGCCCTTGGCCGGGTTGCGGCCGTGCAGGATCAAGGTGGCGCCCTGGGCGGCCAGGCGGTGGGCCAGGGCGCGGCCGAGCCCGTCGGTGGCGCCGGTGATCAGGATGGTCCGGTCGTGCGGTTCGTGGGTGGTCACGGGATTCGGCCTCGCAGTTCGGTCGTGAGAAGAGGGGTGGGGCGGGGTCCGTTGCCGCCGGCGGTGGAAGGTCAGTGGTGTGCGGGGGCGGGGGTGGCGGCCGGGGCCGTCGCGCGGGTGGGGCGCGGGCGCAGCGAGGCGGCGTGCGCACCGGCGGCCAGGGCCAGCGGCAGCAGCGCCAGGGCCGGGAGCCAGCGGCCGCCCAGGGCGGGCAGCAGGCCGCTGCCGAGCAGGCTGCCCAGGCTCATGCCCAGGTACAGGGCCGAGGCGTTCAGGGCCAGCAGGATGCCGCGCTGCTCCGGCAGCAACTCCACCAGGCGGGCCTGCTGCGGGGCCATGAACAAGGTGTTGAAGAAGGCCCAGAAGGCGAACACCGTGACACCGGCCGCGGGCAGGGCGGGCACGCCGGCCAGCGCCAGGAAGGTGACGCTCAGCCCGGCCAGCGCCAGTGCGATGGTGCGCCCGCCGCCCAGACGGGTGTAGACGCGGGCCCCGGCGGCGTTGCCGACCATGCCCAGGGCGCCGAAGACCAGCAGGGTCAACGACACCAGGCCGGGACCGGCGCCGAACCGGGTGGCCAGGTAGACCCCGGCGACCCCGTAGACGGTGAACTGGGCGGTCAGCACGAGCAGCGTGGTGACGATCATCGATGCGGCTCCGGGGGTGCGCAGCACCCCGGCGAAGGCCCGCGCGGTGGGGGCCGGGCCGGCCGCCACCGGCGGCAGCAGCGCCGCCAGCAGCCCGCCCGCCACCAGGGTCAGCGCCACCACCGCGGCGATCGTGGCCCGCCAGCCGATCGCGGTGCCCGCGGCCGAGGCCAGCGGCACGCCCAGCACGGTGGCGGCGGTCATCCCGCCGAACACCACCGCGAGCGCGCGGGGGCGCTGCTCGGCCGGCACGATCATCGAGCCGGTGGCCGAGGCGGCCGGTCCGAAGATCGCCGCACCCAGGCCGGCGGCCACCCGGGCGGCGACCAGGGCCGCGAAGGTGGGGGCCGCCGCGCTCGCGATGCCGCCGATCGTCATCAGCGCCAGGCCCAGCAGCAGCACCCGACGGCGGTCCAGGCGGCCCAGGGCGATCGTCGCGATCGGGGCGGCCAGGGCGAACACCAGGGAGAAGACGGTGACCAGGGTGCCGACGGTGGCGGCCGGCACCCGCAGGTCGGCGGCGATCGGGCCGCTGAGGCCGACCACCGCCAGCGAGGCGGTGCCCAGCGCGAAGTAACCCAGGGCCAGCGACAGGAGCGCGGGGGTGGAGGAACGGGGGTGCACGGCCCCTCCTTTTCAATACGGAACGTTGCGTATGAGATTTAAATACGGACCGGTGCGTATGTCAAATAGACTGCGGGCCATGACCGGACGACCCCGCGACCCCGCCGTCGACGACGCCATCCGCCAGGCCGCCCTGGACCTGATCACCGAGCAGGGCTACCGGGGGATGAGCATGGAGGGCATCGCCGCCCGCAGCGGCGTGTCCAAGCAGGCGGTCTACCGCCGCTACCCGGGCAAGGGCGAGGTGATCCTGGACGTGCTGGCCGCCTACGCCCGCACCCGGCTGCCCACGCCCGACACCGGCGACCTGCGCGAGGACCTGCTGACCCTGCTGGAGGAGACCTTCGCCGCCCAGCGCGGCGCGCCCGGCGCACTCAACCAGGCCCTGGCCGCCGAGGCGCTGCAGGCCCCCGCCTTCGCCCAGCGTGTGAGCAGCGAACTGATCGCGGCGCGCCGTGACGCCGTCCGCCAGATCCTCAGCCGGGCACGGGACCGGGGGCAGGTCACCCACCCCGACGACGAGGTGCTCATCGACCTGGTCTTCGGCCCGATGTGGTACGCGCTGCTGTTCGACCCCGGTAAGCTCACCGACGCCTACGCCGCCGCGCTCACCGACGCCGTCATCACGGCGGCCACCCACACGCCCTGACCGCGCATCGGTCGTGCGAGGGAGGCCGGAAGATGGCTCGCACCGGCGATCCCCCGACGGCCGGTAATCCCGAGGATTGCCTCATCAGTCAACGTCTTCCTCGGGAGCGACCGTGAACACCACCCGGATCTCTTTCATCGCCGCGCCCGCCCTGATGGGCGCGTACGGCGTGGTCCGCCTGATCGACCGCACGAGCCGCCTCGGCTGGACGGTCGGGCACCTGCTGATGCTCGCGGGTCTCTTTCTGTTCGCCCTGGTCATCGTCGGGCTGCGCCAGACCGCCCCCGGCCGTACGGCCAGCGTGTTCGCCGGCCTGGGACTCATCGGGCTGGCCGCCTCGATCGCGCAGATCGGCATCGACATCGTCGTCGGCCTGCTCGCCCGCGACGCCGCCGACAAGGAGCACATGTTCCACCAGATCCAGCAGGTCCCCGGCGTGACGCCGGTCGTCTACACCGTCGTGCCGATCCTGTTCTACGTCGGGCTGCTCGGGCTCACGGTCACGGCGGCCGTCGTGACCGCGCGGGTCGTCCCCTGGTGGACGCCCGTCCTCGTCCTGGCCGGCACGGTCGCCGCGGCGGCGAGCCTGGACTTCATTCCCGCGGCCGGGATCCTCTACGTCCTCGCCCTCACGGCACCGGCCGTCCGCCATGCGCAGCGCGCCCCCCACGCGATCGCGTGACGGGCGGCCACCTCGTACGGACGCCGGAAGCCGAAAGGATGCCCACGTGAGTGCGCTGAAGGACCGCGTGCCCCCCGGCGCGCGGCCGTACGTCGCGGACACGGGGGTCGCCCTGCTCGTGCTCGCCGTGCTGTACACCCCGTTGGTGATCACCCGGTCGGAGCAGCCGGGGCCGTTCTCGCCATGGGCCTGGGTGTTCATGGCCACTGCGGCATTGCCCCTCGTCGTCCGGCGGCGGTTCCCCCTCCTCTGCCTGGTGACCATCTACGGGTCGCTGATCGGATACAACACGCTGAACCACGCGGCGTCGGAGCCGATCGCCTGGGGGATGCTCGTGGCCCTCTACTCGCTCGCCTGGGTGGGACGGCGGTGGCATCGGTTCTTCGCCCTCGTGCTGGTCATCGTCACCAGCCTGGCCACCGTGAAGAGCCCGACGACGGCGCTGATCGGGATGCTCACCGGCTCGGGCGCCCTGATCCTCGGCACGATCGCGCAGCGGCGGGAGCAGCGCCTGCAGAGCCTGGCCTACCGCGCCGGCCAGCTCGAACGCGACCGTGCAGCCGATGCCGCCCGGGCGGTGGCCACCGAACGGGCCCGCATCGCCCGCGACATGCACGACGTGCTGGCCCACGCGGTCAGCCTGATGATCGTCCAGGCCGAGGCGGGGCCGGTCGCGGTCCGTACGATGCCGGACCGCGCGGAGCAGGCGTTCGACGCGATCGCCTCGGCCGGCCGGGACGCGATGACACAGCTCCGCCGTACGCTCGGCATCCTCAAGGAGGAGCAGGACACCGGCGTACGGGCGCCGCAGCCGACCGTCGCGGCCATCCCCTCGCTGGTGGCGCAGGTGCGCGAGACCGGGCTGGACGCGTCCTACTCGGCGTCCGGTGAGCCGGGTCGGCTGACGGCGGACGCGGAGGTGGCCGCCTTCCGTATCGTCCAGGAGGCGCTCACCAACACGCTCAAGCACGCGGCCGCCACCGAGGTGGCGGTCACCCTGGACTGGGGAGACTCTCTCATGATCACTGTTCGGGACGACGGGACCGGCGGCGGGACCCTGGGCGGCGGCGGCAACGGGCTGATCGGCATCCGCGAACGCGCCGCGGCCTGTGGCGGGACGGCGTCGGCGCACGGCGGCGCGCAGGGGTTCACCGTGACCACGACCCTGCCGGTGGTGGCCTCGTGAGCATCGGCGTCGTCATCGCCGACGACCAGGAACTGGTGCGCAGCGGCTTCGCGATGATCCTGGAGTCACAACCCGACATCACCGTGCTGGCCGAGGCGTCCGACGGCGCGGAGGCCGTCGCCGCGGTGACCGAACACCGGC
Source organism: Actinoallomurus sp. NPDC052274 (assembly GCF_040679475.1). Lineage (NCBI taxonomy): Bacteria > Bacillati > Actinomycetota > Actinomycetes > Streptosporangiales > Thermomonosporaceae > Actinoallomurus > Actinoallomurus sp. NPDC052274. The sequence goes on along the minus strand of NZ_JBFAUT010000002.1, from coordinate 89,246 downwards.
CGGACGTGGTCCTGCTCGACATCCGCATGCCGGGCATGGACGGCATCGAGGCGGCCCGGGAGATCTGCGCCCGCACCTCGAGCCGGGCGCTGATGCTGACGACGTTCGACCAGGACGACTACGTGTACGACGCGCTGTACGCGGGTGCGAGCGGGTTCCTGCTCAAGGACGTACGCCGCGACGACCTCGTCCACGCCGTACGGGTGGTGGCGGCGGGCGAGTCACTGCTCGCCCCCACGGTGACGCGCCGGCTCATCTCCGACCTGACCGCGCGCCGGCCACGGGCGGCCGTCGCCCCGACCGGCCTGGACGCGCTCACGGGCCGGGAGCGGGAGACACTGGTACTGCTCGGCCGGGGCCTGTCCAACGCCGAGATCGCCACCGCCCTGGTCCTCAGCGAGCACACGGTGAAGACGCACGTCAGCAACGTGCTCACCAAACTGGGCCTGCGCGACCGCGTGCAGGCGGTCATCGCCGCCTACGAGTCCGGCCTGATCTCCCCCGGCTCCCCCTGACCGCGCCCCGCGCGGCGACGGCCGACCCGGGGACCCACGCCGTCGTACGGTCACGCGAAAGAGGACGGGATTCTTCGCACTTGGCGCGAATTGGGACTGGCTTTGCGCGATCGAGGTCCTCCCCCGGGCAGGGCTGTACGTGAACGAGGCCGTTCGCGAGGGGAGCGGGTCATGCTTCGGGAAGCGGAAGAAGGTCACGGGCGCGCGGCCGGAAGCCCTCGGCTCTTCGAGGTGACCGAAGACGGGTATGCCGCCTTCGCCCGGGGGCCGGCGATCCTGCGCGAACCGGTGCTGAACAAAGGGACCGCGTTCACCGTCGAGGAGCGCGACGAACTGGGGCTGCACGGCCTGCTGCCACCGGTGGTCGAGACGATCGACCGGCAGGCCGGCCGGGTGTACGCGCAGTACCGGGCACAGGCGACGGACCTGCTGAGGAACGTCTACCTGGAGGCCCTGCGCGACCGCAACGAGGTCCTGTACTACCGGCTGCTGTCGGACCATCTGCGGGAGATGCTCCCGATCGTCTACGACCCCACGGTCGCCCAGGCCATCAAGAACTACAGCGAGCAGTACCGGCGGCCCAGGGGCGTCTACCTGTCCATCGACGACGTGCCCGGTATCGGGCGCGCCTTCGCCAACCTCGGCCTGGACTCCGACGGCGTCGATCTGGTGGTGGCCTCCGACGCCGAGCAGATCCTGGGCATCGGCGACTGGGGCGTGGGCGGCGGAGCCGGCATCGCGGCCGGCAAGCTCGCCGTCTACACCGCCGCGGCCGGGATCGACCCGACCCGCGCCGTCCCGGTGGCGCTCGACGTCGGCACCGACAACACCGAGTTGCTGAACGACCCCGGATACGTCGGCAACCGGCACGCGCGGGTCCGTGGGCAGCGCTACGACGACTTCATCGACGCGTACGTGACCACGGTGACCCGGATGTTCCCCGGCGCCATGCTGCACTGGGAGGACTTCGGTCCCTCGAACGCCCGGCGGATCCTGGAGAAGTACACCGACCGGATCCCCACCTTCAACGACGACATGCAGGGCACCGGCGCCATCGTGCTGGCCGCGATGCTGGGCGCCGTACGCGTGTCCGAGACGCCGATGCGCGACCAGCGGATCGCCGTCTTCGGGGCCGGGACCGCGGGGACCGGGATCGCCGACCAGCTACGGGCCGCGATGGTCCGGGCCGGGTTGAGCGAGGAGGAGGCCACCCGCCGGATCTGGCCGGTCGACAAGCAGGGCCTGCTCACCGACGACATGACCGACCTGCGGGACTTCCAGGTGCCGTACGCGCGCCCCGCCGCCGAGGTCGCCGACTGGCAGAAGGACGCCGACGGCATCGGGCTGCTCGAGGTGGTCCGGCAGGTGAACCCCACCATGCTGCTGGGGACCTCGACGGCGCACGGCGCGTTCACCGAGCAGGTGGTATGCGCGATGGCCGCCCACGTGGACCGGCCGATCATCTTCCCGATCTCCAACCCGACCGAGCGGATCGAGGCGATGCCCGCCGACCTGCTGCGCTGGACCGACGGCCGGGCCCTGGTCGCCACGGGCATCCCGGTGAATCCGATCACCTACCGCCGCGTCACCTACGCGATCGCCCAGGCCAACAACGCCCTGCTGTACCCGGGCCTCGGCCTGGGGGCGATCGTGTCCCGTGCCCGGCGGATCAGCGACGGCATGCTCCAGGCCGCGGCCGAGGCCGTCGGCGGCATGGTCGACGTGGCCACGCCGGGCGCGTCGCTGCTCCCTCAGGTCGACGACCTGCGCGAGGTCTCGGCGACCGTCGCGGTCGCCGTCGCCGAACGGGCCGCCCGTGAGAACCTCGCCCGCGCCGACCTCAAAAACCCGGCCCGGCAGGTCCGCGACGCGATGTGGCAGCCGGTCTACCGGCCGGTCAGAGGGCGAAGGCCATGACGACCGGCGAGACACCCGTGGTCAAGGACCTGCCGATCGGGCTGACCGGCTCCGGTACCCGCACCGAGACCGACTCGATCGGCGAGATCGAGGTGCCCGCCGACCACTACTGGGGCGCGCAGACGCAACGATCGCTCGTACATTTCGCCATCGGCGACGACCGGATGCCGAAGGAGATCTACCACGCCTACGGCTACATCAAGAAGGCCGCCGCGATCGTCAACGGACAGGCCGGTCGGCTCCCCCGGTGGAAGGCCGAGCTGATCGCCCGCGTCGCCGACGAGGTGATCCACGGCGAGCTCGACGAGGAGTTCCCCCTCTACGTCTGGCAGACCGGCTCGGGCACCCAGTCGAACATGAACGTCAATGAGGTGATCTCCAACCGGGCGATCCAGCTGCTGGGCGGGCGGCTGGGCGGTAAGGATCCCATCCATCCGAACGACCATGTCAACATGGGCCAGTCCTCCAATGACACCTTCATCACCGCCATGCACATCGCCGCCGTCCAGATGATCGAGACCAGGCTGCTGCCCGCACTGGACCGGCTGCGGGACGCGGTGCACGCGAAGAGCCGCCAGTGGGAGCACGTGGTGAAGATCGGCCGTACCCACCTGGAGGACGCCACCCCGCTCACGGTCGGCCAGGAGTGGTCGGGCTACGCCGCCCAGCTCACCGACGCCATCGACCACCTCCGGCAGGTCGAACGTGAGCTGTACCGGCTGGCGATCGGTGGCACCGCGGTCGGCACCGGCCTGAACGCATCGCCCGGCTTCGGTGACGAGGTCGCCGCCCGGATCGCCGACCTGACCGGCCGGCCCTTCACCCGCGCGCCCAACGCGTTCGCCGCCCAGGCGTCCTGTGACGTCCTCGTACGCGTGTCGGCCGCCATCCGCGCGCTGGTCGCGCCCCTGTTCAAGTTCGCCAACGACCTGCGCTGGCTGGCGTCCGGACCGCGGACCGGCCTGCACGAGCTCGTCCTGCCCGCGAACGAGCCCGGGTCGTCGATCATGCCGGGCAAGGTCAACCCGACCCAGGCCGAGGCGATGCTGATGGTCGCCGTACAGGTGATCGGCAACGACACCGCCGTCTCGATCGCCGGGGGCGAAGGAAACTTCGAGCTCAACGCCTTCCGCCCGGTGATCATCTACAACGTCCTGCACTCGGTGCGGATCCTCGCGGACATGATCGAGCATTTCCGCGTCTACCTCGTCGAGGGCGCCAGGCTCAACACCCACCGCCTCACCGAGAACCTGGAACGCTCGATCATGATGGTCACCGCGCTCAGCCCGATCATCGGCTACGACAAGGCGGCCCGGATCGCCCACCGCGCCCTGGACGAAGGCCTGCCGCTGAAACAGGCGGCGCTGGAATGCGGGGTCAGCGCGGAACTGTACGACCGAGTCGTCGTACCGGAGGAACTCACCAGACCCGGAGTCGCCCACACCGCCGATGCGGGCTGACCGGCCTGCGCTTCGCCTACCGGCTCCCTCTGACGCGTACGGCCACGAGCGGCGCTGCTCCGGAGTTCGGCGCTGACCACCGCCGTCGTACGGAACGACACCACTACGTCGGCAATCCCGCGGGGCGCGGGTCGCGCGGTCAGTCGTCCTCCCCGGTCGCGCCGAGGAACTCGGTCACGATCCGGCGGGCGTACGCGGCGTCGAGCCCCGCCGGGCGGAAGAGGATGCGATACATCACGGGGGCGACGACGCGGTCCATGGTCGTCTCGACATCGGGGGCGTCCTCCCCCCGGTCGCGCGCACGGGCGAGGACGACGTCGATCTGTTCGGCCGCGTAGGCCGAGCACTGGCCGGCGTTGTTGCCGTCCGGGTCGCCGAGCAGAGCGTCACGGATGTAGGCGCGGCCCGAAGAGGAGGCCATCTCGTCGAGGAACTGTTCGGCCCAGGCCGTCATGTCGGTCCGCAGGTCACCGTGGTCCTCCGGCTCCGTGTCGGGCCGCAGCCGCTCCACCGCGACGTCTGAGAGCAGTTCCTGCAGGTCGCCCCAGCGGCGGTAGATCGTCGACGGGGTGACTCCGGCGCGTTGGGCGACCAGTGGCACTGTCAGCGCGTCGCGGCCCACCTCCGACAGGAGCTCGCGCACGGCGGTGTGTACCGACGCCTGGACCCGGGCGCTGCGCCCGCCTGGGCGCACTATCTGCCGACGACTCATGGCACCATCTTAAAGCGAAATCCTTGCTTTTAAGGCGAGCGCCTGTTCGACGTCTGGGTCAGAGCCCTCCCCTACCTCCTCGTCGCGGGCATCCCGTCCTGAACCCCACCGAAGCCGAACGGTGCGTGGGCCGGGCCTGCGATCTCGGCCCGGCCCACGCACCGCTCTCAGGCGACCGGCGCGAGCGCCCGGGCGGGCTGCGCCTGCTCATAGGCGTGACCGATCCGCAGGAGTACGCGCTCCCCGAGGGGCCGGCCGAGCAACTGCATGCCGATCGGCAGGCCCGCTGTGTCGTGACCGACCGGGACGGACAGCGCGGGCACCCCGGTGATGTTGGCGGGGGAGGAGAGGCGGACGAAGGCGTCGGAGACGCTCTCGACCGCGCCGTCGGACCAGGTGATCGTCTCCTCGCCGGCTCTGACCGCGGTCGTCGGGACCGTCGGGGCGGCGATCACGTCGACCTCCTCCAGGATGCGGGCCCACTTCCTCCGCATCAGTGTCCGCGAGCGCTGGGCGCGCAGGTAGTCACCGGCGCCCATCAGCTCGCCGGCCTCCAGGAGGATGCGGACGTCCGCCTGGTACTGCTCGGGGACCGTCCGCAGGGTGCTCTCGTGGTAGGCGGTGGCCTCCGGCACCATCAGTCCCCACTGGGTGGCCTGGATGTAGCGGGTCATCGGGATGTCGATCTCGATGAGCCGTGCGCCCAGCGCCTCCAACTGCGCGATCGCGCGCCGGACGGCGGCCTCCACCTCCGCGTCGACTTGGTCGAAGTAGTAGGTACGCGGCAGGCCGACGCGCAGCCCTGTCAGGTCTGACCCCGCACCGGGGCGGTGGTCGACGGCGGGGGTGGCCAGCGAAGCGGGGTCGCGCGGATCGTGCCCGGCGAGGGCGGTCAGGACCACGGCCGCGTCCTCGACGGTGCGGGTGATCGGGCCGACGTGGTCCAGCGACCAGGACAGGGACGTGACACCGTGGCGAGGGACGAGACCGTAGGTCGGTTTGAGGCCGACGACCCCGTTCAGCGCGGCGGGTACCCGGATCGATCCGCCGGTGTCGGTGCCCAGGGCGAAGGTCGCCGCGCCTGAGGCGACGGCGACGGCGGACCCTCCGCTGGAGCCGCCGGCGACCCTGCCGCGGTCCCAGGCGTTGTTGGTCTGCGGGGTGGTCAGGCCGTAGGCGAACTCGTGGGTGTGCGTCTTGCCGACCAGGATCGCGCCGGCGGCCCTCAGGCGCGCGGCGACCGTGCTGTCGGATGCCGCGCGGTGGCCGGCGCGGACCCGGGAGCTGGCCGTGGTGGGCGATCCGGCCACGTCGATCAGGTCCTTGAGCCCGGCCGGGATGCCGTGCAGCGGCCCTCGGTACCGGCCCTGTGCCGCTTCGCGCTCGGCCTCGCGCGCCGCCAGGCGGGCCTGCTCCGCGACGACCGTGACATAGGCATCAAGGTGCGGCTCCACCTGTTCGATGCGGTCGAGGACCGAGTCCACCAGTTCCACGGGGGACAGCCGCCGGGTCCGAATCGCCTCCGCGGCAGCGGCGAGGGACAGCTCATACGGCTGCATCGCGCTTCTCCTCCCCCGCGCGGTAGGCGCCGGCGAGTGGGGTGTCCCCGAAGTCCAGTTCCCGCAGGACCGCGACGACGGAGTGGATGTGATCGGCGGTGGCCGCGACCGCGGCGTGACGATCGGTCGGCAGCGGAAGTCCGGCACGGGCGGCCCAGCGGGCTGCCTCAGGCGGCGTGAGTTCGATGGAGGACACGGACCTCTCCTGATCGGGCCTGGAGTGACAAAGCACGCCACGCCAAAAGCTAACGGTTTGCTTTAGCTCGACTGTAGGTTCTACGGTGGCTTAACGCAAACGAATTGCTTTTGCGGGAAGGAGTTCCATGCCCAGCGTGAGGTACGACGCACCCGCGCCATGTTCCCTCCGGGCCGACCACGCCGCCCACGAGAAGAACCGCGCGGCTTCCTTCGTCCTCGACACGTCGGTGCTGGCGGCCCTCCTGGCCGCATCCAGTGCTCCGACGCCGCTCTACCCCCTCTACCAGGACCAGTGGGGTCTGTCCCCGCTCGCCGTGACGGTGGTCTTCAGCGCCTACGCACTGGCGCTGTTGGCGGCCCTGCTCACCACCGGAGCGCTCTCCGACCACCTCGGCCGGCGCCCCGTCCTGGCAGCCTCCCTGATCGTCGAGGCCGCCGCCATGGTTCTCCTGGCCTCAGCGGACGGGGCGGTCGTCCTGACAGCCGCGCGGTTCCTCCAGGGAGCGGCCACCGGCGCGGCCACCAGTGCTGCGGGCGCGGCTCTCCTCGACCTGGAGAACCCCCGGCACCCCGGCCGATCCGCACTCACCAACAGCATCGCGCCGGTCGCCGGCATGGCCATGGGCGTCCTCGCCTCCACCCTCCTCGTCCATTTCGCTCCCGCCCCCACCGTCACCGTCTACGCACTGCTGGCGGCGCTGTTCGTCATCCAGACGATCGCGGTCACGTTCACCACGGAGACAGTCCGTCGTCGCGCGGGCACGATGCGGTCGCTGACCCCCCGGCTCGGTGTCCCGCCCACGGCGCGCCACGCCTTGCCGGCCGTCGGCACCGGAATCGTCGCCATCTGGTCTCTGGGCGGCTTCTACTCCTCCCTCGGCCCGGCCTTCGTACGTCTGGTGGCCCCCGACGCCCCGCAGGCAGCCCGCGGCATGGTCTTCTTCACCCTCAGCGCCACCGCCGCGCTCACCGTGTGGGCGCTGCGCCGCACCGCGCCCCTCGCCACCTTGATCGGCGGTTGTCTGTCCGTCCTCCCCGCCACGGCTCTGACCCTGAGCGGTCTGCACGGTGCCGGACTGCTCGCCGTCCACGGCGGCGCGGCCCTGGCGGGCATCGCCTTCGGCGCCGTCTCCCAGGGGGCGCTGCGCATGCTTCTCGCCTCGCTCGACGAGCACGACCGCGCCGCGCCCCTGGCCGCCTACTACGTCCTCAGCTACCTCTCCATGAGCCTGCCCGCAGTCGCCGCGGGCGCCGTCACCCAGCAGTACGGGCTCGGGATCGCCTCGCACGCCTACGCCGTCATCGCGGCCCTCCTCGCCGTGGCAGCCCTGGCAGCGCTCGTCGCGCTACGGCGCCGGGCAGCCGCCGGCCACCCCTCGGCCGACCGCCTCGACTGAAGAGAGCAAAGGAAACGACGAACCATGCAGAACTCCCCTGCCACCCCCATCCCCTCCTGGACTGTGGGCGACGTCACCGTCCACCGCGTCGACGAAGTCCTTCTGCCGCCCGCGACCGGACCGTGGCTGCTGCCCGACGCCACCTCCGAGGTGGTGACCGCCCAGGACTGGCTGCACCCCCACTTCGCCGACCACGACGGCACCCTGCACATCGACAGCCACAGCTTCGCGTTCGCCGTGGACGGGCTGCGCGTCCTCGTCGACACCGGAATCGGCAACGGCAAGGAGCGGGCCAACCCGGCCTGGCACAACCTGCGGACCGACTTCCTGGAGCGACTCACCGCCGGCGGCTTCTCCCCGGACGCCGTCGACCTGGTGATCCTCACCCACCTGCATGCCGACCACGTCGGCTGGAACACGCGGAAGGTGAACGGCGATTGGGAGCCCACCTTCCCCAACGCCCGCTACCTCACCACCCGCACGGAACGGGAGTTCTGGGCCACGTACAACATGGAGGAGGCGCGCCGGCAGATGTTCCGCGACTCGGTGCTCCCGGTCGAACAGGCGGGCCTGCTGGCCCTGGTCGAGGTCCCGGCCGAGGGCACGGAGATCCTCCCAGGCCTGCGCCTGATCCCCACGCCCGGCCACACCCCCGGCCACGTCGCCGTCGAACTGACCAGCCAGGGCGAAAAGGCGCTGATCACGGGCGACTGCGTCCACCACCCGGTCCAGCTCGCCCACCCCGCCATCGGCGCCTGCGTCGACATCGACCCGCGGCAGTCCGAGGGGACGCGCCGTGAGCTGTTCGCCTCCCTCGCCGACACGGACACCCTCCTCCTTGGCACCCACTTCGCGCCGCCCACCGCCGGTCATGTGATCGCCGACGAGGGCTCCTACCGGCTGCTGCCCGTCCCCGCGGGCTGACCGCCGACCCGTCCCGACCCGTCCCGGTCGGCTGCGGCCGCCAACGCCGCCACCGACAGGCGCCGTACGGTCACGGCCAGCGTGGAAGAAGTTCGAACCACACCGCCTTTCCGTGCGCCGTGGGATGCCAGCCGGCGTCGATGGAGAGCGCGCCGACGATGAGGAGGCCGCGCCCGGTCGTGGCCTCCAGTCCCGGGTCCCTCGTGGCCGGCGGTTCACCGGACGGGTCGTGGACCTCCACGCGCAGCCGTTCGCCGTCCCGGATCAGGATGAGCCGTAGCGTCGAACCCGGCATCGCCGCGGCGTAGCGGACCGCGTTCGTGACGAGTTCGCAGCCGAGCAACTCGGCCGTGTCGGCGACGTCCGGAATCCCCCAGCCGAGAGAGACCGCCGTCAGAAAACGGCGCGCAGGCGTCGCCGATTCGGGTCGTATCGGAAGCCGCATCTCCCCGAGCAGCACCCCGTGAATCTCCCCGCGTTCCCAAGCGATACGACGTTCTTCTGCTATGCGATGCATGACCGGCACCGCCCCTCTCGGTCATTTGATTCCGCCGATTCGCCACCATCCTGGCCATGAACAACTACGCTGTGTGCAGGCGTGGATACCCAGCACGGAATGCCTTTCACTTCGTGAATTCGCCCCGCACTGAGGTGAGGGCCCGTGAACCCCCCGGAAAGCAGTACAGAAAGGGACATAGATGCGCAGTCCAACGCTGATCGCACTCGGTTCCGAACTACGCCGCTACCGACTCGCCGCCGACAACATGACCCAGGGCCAGCTCGCCAAGCTGATCAACTACTCGGAAGGAATGATCAGCAACGTCGAGACCGCCCAGAAGGTCCCCCGCCGCGACTTCGTCGAGCGCTGCGACAAGGCCCTCAAAACCGGCGGCACCCTCCTAGTCCTCCACGGCCTCCTCAAACACGAGACCCACCCGGTCGAGTCCTTCGCCCGCTACGCCGAAGCCGAGCACGAAGCCTCCGGAATCCACATGTGGGACGTCGTCGTGATCCCAGGCATCTTCCAGACCCCCGAGTACGCGCGCGCCCTGCTCACCGCCGGACGACCCGCCGCCCGACCAGAGGTCATCGACGACCTGGTCGCCGCCCGGATCGAGCGCCAGGGAATTCTGACCAGGGACAAGCCGCCAGTCATATGGGCGATCATCGACGAGTCGGTCCTCCGCCGAGAGATCGGCGATAAGGAGACGCAACGCGCTCAACTCGACAGACTGGCCGAACTCGCACAGCAACCGGGAATCAACATCCAGGTGATTCCCCACGCCGCCGGCGCCCACGCGGGACTGACCTCAAGCTTCACAATCTTGAGCTTCGACGAAGCGCCGGACATCGCTTACAGTGAAGATCCGGCGACCAGTCATCTCCACGAGAAGCCCGACCTCGTCAAAGCCCTACAGCAGACCTACGAAGCGCTCCGCGTCGTCGCTTTGCCGGTGTCCGCATCCTTGGACCTCATCCGGCAGGTCCGGGAGGAAACATGAACTCGAAAGCCTCCGACTGGCGAAAGTCCAGCCGCTCCGGCGCCAACGGCGGTCAATGCGTCGAGATCTCCGTCGTCACCGCGCACCCCTGACGGCGAGCCACCCACCTCAAGCGGCCGCGGCCACGGCAACGGCCAACTCGTTCGCGTACCGGAGTTGACTCTGCCGTGGGAGTGGTCACCGCGCCGACGGGCCAAAGGCTCGGAGAAGGGCAGATCACACGCCCAACTCATCCATGCGAATGGCCACATGCCAGACGCCCCGACGCTCGTTGACCGAGCCTTCGGCACCCGCCGCCGAGGCGCTCGAGGTAACCACGCAGCTCGGAAAACGTTAAATTACCGGACTTAAGCGTCAGTGGCGACAGCTCAAGAGCTGAACTCCACTGGTGGAGGTTCACTCCGTCGAGACTTACGTCGTGGCCGAACGCCTGTCCGATGACCAGACCGACGATCAGCGGGCCCACGATCTCCTCGCACATCCCGTAGCGAACGAGTGACGATGAGTCCAGACCGCGACTGGAGAGTTCACGGGCCGCCCCCAAGAACGCCTCACGGCGAGCCTGAGGCGTGGACTGGCGGAACACCGGTGCCCTGCGCAGAATCCCCCGCAGGGCGGTGACCAGGCTCACCGTGCGCCACTTTGGCCAGGGCTGGCACGAAACGTCCCTTAGGTAACTCTCGGTCGCATCGAAGGGCTTTCCCGTATCCAAACCGACCTGCCACCTCTGGAAATACCGGTCGCGTGATTTAACTTGGTAGGTGTGATGCCAACCATGATTGCGGATAGTATCCTACCCATGATCCTGCTAGCAAGGTGGGCTCCATGTCCGATTTGATCTTCCAGCCGACCGATCTTGCGAGCAAGCGGACCGAGTTCCTTGACGCTGCCCGCAGAGGGGAGGCGAGGCTTCGCGACAAGGATGGAACCAGCCTCGTCATGCTTCCGGAAAGCAAGCTTCGACTCCTCGAGACACTCACCAAGTGGGGAGGGGCGTACATGCGACTTGCGAGCCTGCTTCGCAGGCCCGAGCTTCCCCGCGCCAGCGAGTTGGGCGATCTGGCATGGCTTCGATCGTTCGGCCGTGAGGATCTTCAGGAGTTCGCGGACGAACTTCATGACTCCCTCGTCGCAGCCGAAGCAGATGGCGACACTGCAGTGCTCGACGAGTGCGTCAACGCGTGGCGCATCACCGCTCGACAACTAGAGGATCCCCTGCGGCGTTCCGTCCTGCTCGGAGCACACGACCCCGAAAACTACGTAGAGGTCAGCCCGCCAGATGACGCCCCCTAGCGCCTACGATCCCTACCGGCCGGCTCGCCGTCCCGGAGGCAGCCCGGATCAGGCTCCTCAATACCGGGTTCTGGTGCATCGTCAATTCCTCGGCCACTACCAGGAACTGACCGAGCGGGTCGGGATCAAACAGGCCCAGCAATTCTGGGATCATGTTTCCCAAAGACCCGGCCAGCCTGACCCGATCGCCCAGACCACTGTTCTGAAAGGTGCCGCTGGCCGACCGAAGGATCCAGGGTGGTCTCGAACCATCCATTACGAGCTCACGAGCTCAGCCCGCATCGACTATCAGTACTGTGACAAATACAAAGCGTCTTTTGACGGTGACCCTCACCCTGTTGTCGTTATCCTCACGATCAACTACAGCAGCCACTGATGGGCAGGATTGATCTGTCAGGTCAACGAAACGAAGGACAGCCCATGACTACTGGGACCATTGATCGCCTTGTTGACTCTCTTGAGGCCGGCGTCCTGGACGTGACCTCATTCATGATGGCTGTGGAAGAGCAGGCGGGCAGCATGGAACCGGTCCATGCATCACAACGCCTAGAGCGGTGACTCTGCCTGGCCGCTCGGTCACGTGTCGGTTCGGAGCCTCCGGCGGCCTTGCCGTCACACCCGGTCACTGTCCAGCGAGTCGGCCCGTCGACCACCGAAACCAGGCCGCGCAGGACCTTCGGCCGTGATCTCCGTCGTCATGGCGTACGAGATCCGGGGCGGTCGTCGGCGGCGGTGAGGCGGAGGAAGCGGGTGCCCCACTCGCGGACGAAGTCGGTGAGTTCGGGCGGGCCGACGATCTCGAAGTCGGCGCCGACCGCGCCGATCAGCATCGTCGGCCATTCCAGCCCGTCGACGGTCATCAGCAGCCGGCAACGGTCCTCGTCGAGCTCCTCGACCGTGCCCCAGCGCGAGACGACGGCGCGCACCTTCGCCGCCGGGGCGTGCACGAGCACCTCCACGTCGTACGCCGCCGGCATGGTGCTGATGGCCGCCCGTACGAAGTCGGCGGCGTCCTCGGCGGGCAGGTCTCGGGGGCGGAACCGCTCGCCGGTGCTGCCCGGGTCGGCCAGGCGGTCGAGCCGGAAGCTGCGCCAGTCGTGGCGGGTCAGGTCGTACGCGACGAGGTACCAGCGGCGGCCGAGGGAGACGAGCCGGTGCGGCTCGACGTGGCGGGCGGTCAGCTCGCCGTCCCGCGCCCGGTAGGAGAACCGCAGGCGTTCCTCGTCGCGGCAGGCCTGGGCGACGGCGGTCAGCGCGTCGGCGTCGGTGGTCGGGCCGGCGCCCCAGGCGGCGGGGACGGTGACCGTGCGGAGCGCGTCGATGCGGCGGCGCAGGCGGGGCGGCATGACCTGGACGACCTTGGTCAGCGCCCGTACGGCCGACTCCTCGATCCCGGCGACGGCGCCCTGCGCGGCCATCCGCAGGCCGATGGCGAGTGCGACGGCCTCTTCGTCGTCGACGACGAGCGGGGGCAGCGCGGCGCCGGGCGCGAGCTGGTAGCCGCCATCCACGCCGCGGTGCGCGACGACCGGATAGCCCAGTTCACGGAGCCGGTCGATGTCGCGGCGAAGCGTGCGGGCGGAGACGCCGAGGCGATCGGAGAGCTCGGGGCCGGGCCAGTACCGGTGGGTCTGCAGGAGGGACAGCAGCCGGAGCGTGCGTGAGCTGGTGTTCGCCATGTCTCCAGAGTTCCGGTCATTGAGGTCAGAAAGTGGCCGTTATCGACCCTAACGTCGTGTCCATCGACCTCGTTCTCAGGAGATGGTCTTGACCGAAATCCTCGAATCCCCCGTCTCGGCCGACGAGAAGGCCGCCGGACCGTACCGGTGGCGATGGCTCGCCTTCTCGGCCGTCCTGGCCTCGAGCGTGATGGACCTGCTGGACAGCACGGTGATCAACACGGCGGCGCCGGCGATCCGGACGAGCCTCGGCGGCTCGTACGCGACGCTGCAGTGGATGGCGGCCGGATACACCATGGCGCTCGCCGTGGTGCTGCTGATCGGCGGGCGGCTCGGCGACATGTTCGGCCGCAAACGGATGCTGCTGATCGGCGTCGCGGGCTTCACGGTCGCGTCGGTGGCCTGCGCGACCGCCGTCTCCCCGACCGCGCTGATCGTCTCGCGGGTGCTGCAGGGCGCGTTCGGGGCGGTGATGCTGCCGCAGGGGTTCGGGCTGATCCGCGACCTGTTCCCGCCCGCGGAGATGAAGAAGGCGTGGACCGCGTTCGGCCCGGTCATGGGTCTGTCGGCGGTGCTCGGCCCGGTCATCGGCGGAACGCTCATCCACGCCGACCTGTTCGGCACCGGCTGGCGGATGATCTTCCTGGTCAACGTGCCGATCGGCGCGTTCGCGCTGGCCGTCGCGGCGAGGTTCCTGCCGGTCACGCCGCCCGCCGTGCGCTCGGCGCGGCTCGACCTGCCCGGTGTCGCGCTGGCCGCGTCGGGCATCTTCATGCTGATCTTCCCGCTGGTCCAGGGGCGTGAGCTGGGCTGGCCGGCCTGGAGCGAGGTGCTCCTCGTCGCCGCCGTCCCGGTGCTCGCGCTGTTCGCCGCGTACCAGGTGCGCCGCAAGCGGACCGGAGCGACGCCGCTGGTCGAGACCGGGGTGTTCGCCCGCCGCTCGTACGCCTCCGGGGTGCTGTTCGCGATCGCCTTCACCGGCGCGATGGGCGGCACGATGCTCACGCTGGGCGTCTTCATGCAGGTCGGACTCGGGTACAGCCCGCTGCGCGCCGGCCTCACGACGGCGCCCTGGGCGTTCGGCGCGATGATCGGGTCGGCGATCAGCGGCATGCTGATAGTCAGGCTGGGTCGCCGGCTCCTGCACATCGGACTGACCGGCATGGGCGCGGGGCTCGCCGTCCTCTACGCCGTCTTCGAGTACGCCGGGCCCGGCCTCACCAGCCTCGACTTCGTCGTCCCGCTGCTGATCGGCGGGGCCGGGATGGGCATGATCTTCGTGCCGATGTTCGACATCATCCTCGGCGAGGTCGCCGACCACGAGGTCGGCTCGGCGTCCAGCACCCTGCAGGCGATCCAGCAGCTCGGCATGTCGCTCGGCGTCGCGGTGATCGGCACGGTGTTCTTCGGGCTCCTCGGCGCGCAGGCGCACCACAACTTCGACGCGACGGCCGCCCCGCGGCTCCGCGTCGAGCTGACCCGCGCCGGCGTGCCCGCTCCGGCCCAGGCCGGGATCGTCGCCGGGGTCCGGGCGTGCGTCCAGGACCGGGAGGCCGAGAAGGACCCGGACGTCGTCCCGGCGAGCTGCCGCGCCGCCGGGCCCGCGTCACCCGCGGTCGTCAAGGCCCTCACGACGGCCGGTCTGGACACCCACCGGCGGGACTCGCTCGACGCCGCGAAGACCACCGCGCTGGTCACCATCGGGCTGATCGTGCTGGCGTTCGGACTCGGGTTCCTGCTCCCGAAGACGGCCCGCGCGGAGGCCGCCCCGGCCTGACGCCACCGCACATGCGCCCCCGGCCGGTCCGGTCGGGGGCGTGGGCGTCTCAGGCGAGCCAGCCGTCGCCGAAGTCCTCGCAGGCGTTGACGAGGGCCTCCTCCGAACGGGCGCGGATCGTGATCCAGGACCGCTCGTCCTCCCGTACGAGCACGTCCAGGCCCGCGAACCAGCGCGTGCCGGGCAGTTGCCCCGACGGGTACTCCGGGAGGGGAAGGCGGGCGTAGCGCTCGAGCGCCTCGAGGTCGTCCTCGTCGGCCTCGCGGTAGTCGGCGAGCTCCTCGGCGGCGTGCAGCGCCTCCGACAGCACGAGCTCGACGCAGGCGAGGGAGAACGAGTCGAGCCACGGTTCCCAGTGCTCGGCGTCCTCGTCCTCCAGATCGGGCCGGACGCACACGGCGGGATCCGGGCCGTCGAGCCGGACGCCCCAGCGCGCGGCGCCCTGGTTCTCGTCACGGAAGACCAGCAGGCCGTCGATGACGTGGAGCTGCTTCGGCTCGAGCAGCTCATCCTGGTTGGCGGTCAGGTCCGTGCGCCGGCCGAACAGCGCGTACGCCTCGCGCACCGCGACGGGCAGCGTGATCCCGAGCCGGGCCTCGACGGCGTCCAGGGCGGCGTCGTCCCAGCCGTCCGCGTCCGTGAGCGGTGTCGCCCACGCCGCCGCGAACCCCTGGATGAACCGCCACGCACCGGCGCGATCCTCGACACCGGCCAGCTCCGCACGCACATCGAACGCATCGACCATGCCGCGCACCGTACCCGAGCGATACGGCACCGGCAGGGCGAAGAGATGACGATCCGGTCGCGATGACGAAGATCATGATTCGGCGCGTCCGAACGCAACCCGGCCCCGGTCTTCGGGAGAGAGGGGGTGTCAGCAGGAACGGAGAGTGACGCATGAAGGGACATAGCGGCCCATGGCCACGATCAGAGCGGTGAGCCTGCCGCGAGAGGAACCCGACGATCCGGCACTCGTCGCGGCCTCCCTGGAGGACCCCGAGTCGTTCGGCGAACTGTTCCGCCGCCACGCGCCACGACTCCACACCTACGTCAAACGGCGCCTCGGGCCCACCCTGGCCGACGACGTCGTGTCGGAGACGTTCGCCGTCGCGTTCCGGCGCCGGGAGATATTCGACGGGCGCTCGGAGTTCAGCGCGTGGCTGTGGGGCATCGCCAGCAAGCTCATCTCCCGGCACCATCGGCAGGAGACCCGCATGTACCGGGCGTTCGCCCGGACCGGGGTGGACCCCGCCGAGGACGGCGTGACCGAGTCGGCCGACGACCGCATGGCGGCCGCGGCGCTCGGCCCGCACCTGGCGAAGGCCCTCGCCGCGCTCAGCGCCCAGGACCGTAACGCCCTCTTGCTGCTCGCCTGGGGCGAACTGTCGTACGCCGAGATCGCGGCGACGCTGGACCTGCCCATCGGCACCGTCAAGGCCAAGATCCACCGAGCTCGGAAGAAGCTGCGCAAGGCCCTCCCGGAGGAGAAGAACGATGGATGAGATCGACGCTCTGCGGCAGATGCGGACGGCGCTGGCCCGGGAGGAGAACCCCGACCGGCTCGCCCTGCGCACCAACTGGCGCTCCGCCCCCGCGCGCGCGCCTCGCTCGCGTACCCCGCGTCGGCTCACCCTGCCGCTGATGGGCGTGGTCGCGGCCGGAGCGGTGGCCGCGGGATCCATGGCCGTCCTGTCCGGCCACTCGGACCCGCGTCCGCCCGGCCGGTCGGTTCCGATCCGGACGGGCGGCGACGGGAACGTCCTGCTGGCCGCCGCGACCAGTGCGGAGAAGGCGACGCCGAACGGCGCGTACTGGCACACCAGGCGCATCGACGGAACGATCTACGATGTCGGCACGGCCAGGGCGGACCACTACAAGGTCGATTCGCGGCAGCAGTACGACAGCTGGGTCGGACGCGACGGCAGGGAGTCCAGGAACTTCGCCGACCTGCCCGCCCGCCCCTGGACCGCCCAGGACAAGGCGAAGTGGCAGCGAGCGGGATCCCCGATGAAGGTCGACGTTCCGAGCGGCGACCCAGGCGTGGTGGGGACGCTGTTCCTGGACGCGAAGTCCCCCGTGGGGGCGCCGCGTCCGCGACCGATGAAGGGTGGCGAGGTCGCGCAGTTCTACGGCATGACGCCCGCGCAGATCGCCAAGCTGCCGACCGAGCCGAAGGCGCTGGAGAAGACGCTGCTCGCCCTGCGCGACCGCTGGCACGCGTACTCTTCGACGGCCGGGAAGGAGCCGCTGGGGGCGCTGCGGGGCGAGGAGCGCGTCCGCGCGCTGAGCGACGTGGCCGGCGTCCTGCTGGCCGACGCCCCTGCCCCGCCGAAGGTACGGGCGGCGGCGTTCCGGATGCTCGCCGCGCTGCCCGGCGTCCGGGCGGGCGGCACGGCGACCGACCCCCTGGGCCGTACCGGAACGGTGATCTCCCTGCCGCTGGAGACGACGGTCCCCCTCGGCATCTACACCGCGCCCAAGCAGCTCGGCACCTACCGGCGTCAGTGGATCATCGACCCCGGCACCGGAACCCTCCTGACCATGCGTGACGTCGTGGCGACGCCGCCGCACGGCAGCCGGAGACTCCCGCCGGGCGACGACGGAAAGCCCCGCGCGCTGCGCGTCCAGGACATGCCCGACCGGTTCCACCGACCCGGTGAGGTGTCCTCGTACGAGGTGTACGCGGTCGCGGAGTGGACGAACTCGTAGGAGAGCGCACCCGCTCCCCGGTGAGTGATCCGGAGGGGACCCGGCAGCAGGGTCCCCTCCGGGACACCCGCCTCACCTGGAGCGATCACGTGTTTTCGGCCCCGCGCAGTGGCCCACCCGCCGTCGGCGGAGGGCTTCGCCCGGCGCTTCGCCGAGCACCCGGACGCGCGCGGCGCGCTCGTCACCAGCCCCACCCCGTACGGGACGTCGGCCGACCTGCGGGCCGTCACGGAGGTGTGCCACCGGCACGGCCGGCCGCTGATCGTCGACGAGGCGTGGGGCGCACACCTGCCGTTCCACTCTCCTCCCCCGCGACGCGTTCTTCGGCCGCGTCGAGCAGGTCCCGGCCGACCAGGCCGTCGGCCGGATCGCCGCCGAGATGATGACGCCGTACCCGCCGGGCATCCCGGCCGCCCTGCCCGGCGAGCGTCTGGACGAGGCCGTCGTCGACTACCTGCGCACGGGAGTGGCCGCCGGAATGGTCGTGCCGGACGTCGCCGACGGCGAGGTGAAGAGCTTCCGCGTCGTGGCGGAATAGCAGGTCGTGAGGGGTCGAACGGCCCGGAACGGGTATGGGATCGCTTCACAGGACGGACCTGGCGAACCTCCACGAGGAGGCGCCGAGTCGAGCGGCAGCGAACCGAACGGAGGTGAGCTGACATGACGACCTCTTTGCACGGCCCCGGCACTCGGCGAACGGCCGTGTCCGGGAACACCTCGCTGGGGCGGCTCGTCAGCGACACGACCGCCGACCTGCAGAAGCTGATGCGGCAGGAGGTCGCCCTGGCGAAGGCGGAGATCCGCCAGGAGGCGATGAAGGCCGGGAAGGCCGCCGGGCTCTTCGGCGGGGCGGGCTTCGCGGGTTACATGGTGATGGTGATCGGATCACTGACGGCGATCTTCGCTCTCGCCCACGTGGTGGACATCGCCTGGGCGGCACTGATCATCACGGGTATCTGGGCCGTGGCGGGCGCCGTCATGGCCGCCCTGGGCCGCCAGCGGATGCGGCGCGTGTCACCGCCGCACCGGACGGTCGAGACCCTCAAGGAGGACGCCCAGTTGATGCGGCGCAGTGCGAGCCACGCGAAGGCGATCGCCGCCGAGCCGATCTCGTCCGAGCCCGCCGAACTGGTCGTATCGCACACCGAGCACCCCCGGTGGTGAGCGTCGTCGAAAGGAGAGACCCGAGATGTCGGCGGCCCGACCGTGCGGCCGGGCCGTCCGAAGTGACGAGTGCAGGGCCTAGGAGAGCTCCCAGCTCGCGATCTCGGCGTCGCTCAGCGGGAGGACGCACCAGATGGCGTCCTGCAGGGTCGGGCAGATCAGCGCGACCTTGTCCACGCCCGTGATGCGGAACGGACGCTCGACGCAGGGCACGAGGTCGAAGTACGCGACCGGGACACCCCGCTCGCGGGAGAGCTTCTCGGCCGCGACCACGGCGTTCAGCCCGGCCGCGGAGAAGAACGGCACCCCGCTCATGTCGACCAGCAGCGGCCGGTCGGCCGCCGCGACGAGCTCCAGCAGACGCCCCCGGAACGTACGCCCGGTGAAGGCATCGACCTCACCACGCGGCATGGCGAGGGTGTAGTCCTCGCACTCCATCGCGAACATGTCCAGGGCAACGTCCATGGGACCTCCAGTCCGGAACACCGTGGGGCACCCGTGACCATCACAGCATCGCGCGATTACTGATCGTTTCCAAGAGGGTGACGGATACCATGCACGGCGTGGCGCGTTAATGAAGCACCATGCCCGTTTCGCGAGTGCGCAAACGTGCCGTACGGCGGGACATCGGCATGTCACCGCCCGGCAACTCCGCGGAAGCCGCCCAACTCTCGGCAATCATCAACAGCGCGACGGGCGAGAAAATTCCGAATTCGCCTAACAAGCAGAAAAGCCGTGGTCAAAGCGGGTCTCACGAGCGGAGGACTTCGACCCCCGGCCGGTCGCCCCGAGGTGGTGGACACGTCGGCCGAAGGTATTACGAGCGGGCGCCGCGAGGTCCCCCCGGCGGCCGACGCCCGCCGACCCGGGATTTCGGAATGATCATTGCCGCCCTCGATCCCCCGTGTAGTGGAGTTTCGATGAAGCGTTCGTCCGTCACCGTGGCCCTGGCCGCGGCGGCCACGCTGACCTCGGGGTCCGTCCCCGCCACGGCCGCGATCCGCCCCGACCCCAAACCGACCTGGCACGACTGCCATACGGAGAACACCCCGCGACAGCTCGAATGCGCGACGATCACCGTTCCGCTGAACTGGTCCCGGCCGGGCGGGCGGCGGATCACGCTGGCGCTGAACCGCCTGCCGGCCACCGACCCGGCGCGCCGGATCGGCTCGCTGCTGCTCAACCCCGGCGGCCCGGGCGGCTCGGGTACCGCGGTGGTCGCGCAGGGCGGGATGCTGCTCGGCACGCCGGACCTCAAGCCGCTGCGCGAGCGGTTCGACCTGGTGGGCTTCGACCCGCGCGGAGTCGGCGACAGCACGCCCGTCCGCTGCTCGACGCCGGTGTACGACCCGGCGGCCCCCACCCTTCCCACCACCCCGGCGGAGTACCGGCGGCTGACGGCGAGCAGCCGCAGCCACGGCCTGGAGTGCCGCAAGGCGACCGGCTCCCTGCTCGGACACGTCGACACGACCAGCGCCGCCCGGGACGTGGACGCCATCCGCGCCGCGCTCGGTGAGTCCAGGATCTCCTGGCTCGGCGTCTCGTACGGGACGGAGCTCGGGGCGGCGTACGCCCGGCTCTTCCCGGGGCGGGTACGGGCGATGGTGCTGGACGGCGCCGTCGACCACACGCGCTCGGTCGCCCGCGACGCCGTGGACGAGTCGGCGGCGATGGAGACGGAGTTCCGCCGGTTCGCGCAGTGGTGCCAGGGACAGGCCGACTGCCCGCTGCGCGGCCGTGACATCGTCGCCGACTTCGACGCCCTGACGGCGCGGGCGGACAAGGGCGAGATCGTCGACCGGAACCTCGGACGTCCGCTCACCGCCGCCGAGGTGACCGGTGGCGCCTACACGTACCTCACCCTGACCTTCCTGTGGCCGCAACTCGCCCAGGCCCTGGCCGACGCGGAGAAGACGCCCTCGGATCCCACCACGCTGGGGCAGGCGGTGCCCGGCGTCGACCCGGGCTACACGGCGTACCGCGCCGTCGGATGCCAGGACTTCCCGCCGGAGCTGCGGGGCTTCGCCGACCTGCGGGCCCGGCTGGCGGCCGTCCGTAAGGCGGCACCGCACATGTGGCGGTACTCGGAGATGTGGGACATGACGACCGGATGCAGCGGCTGGCCGGTACGGGCGGCGAACCCGCCCCGGCCCGAGCGGATCACCGGAGCGCCGACGATCCTCGTGGTCGGCAACACGTACGACCCGGCGACCCCGTACGTCTGGGCCCGCTCGCTGGCCCGGCAGATCGACGGCAGCCGGCTGCTGACCTACGACGGGGACGGGCACACCGCGCTCTACAACTCCTCCTGCGCCCGCACGCACGAGGTCGACTACCTGATCGCCGGCCAGGCGCCCGCGGCCAGCACGGTCTGCCACGCCTGAGCGTCGCCGGTCGCGCCGAGTATCCGGATCGGCAGCGAAAATGATTTTCGTTTCCGCTACGATCGGCAGCACACGACCCGGTCGCGCCCCGTACTCGCGTGGCGACGCCGGGCGACACCAGAGGCGATAGACCGGCTGCACCGGGAGGAACACATGAAGGTCGCGTTCGTCGGCAAGGGAGGCAGCGGCAAGACGACCTTGTCGTCCCTGTTCGTCCGTCACCTGGCGGCGGAGGGGGCACCGGTCGTGGCGGTCGACGCCGACATCAACCAGCACCTCGGCGTCGCGCTGGGCCTGTCCGAGCAGGCCGCCGCCGCGATCCCGGCTATGGGCGCGCACCTGCCCGAGATCAAGGACCACCTCCGGGGGACCAACCCGCGGATCTCCTCGGCGGCGGCGATGGTGAAGACCACGCCGCCGGGCCGCGGGTCGCGGCTCCTCCGGATCGGCGGCGACGACCCGATCCACTCCCGGCTCTCGGTCGAGGCCGCCGGCGCGACGCTGATGGCGACCGGGCCCTTCACCGAGGAGGACCTGGGCGTCTCCTGCTACCACTCCAAGACCGGGGCGGTCGAGCTGTACCTCAACCACCTGGTCGACGGGCCCGGCGAGTATGTCGTCGTCGACTGCACGGCGGGGGCGGAGTCGTTCGCCTCCGGGATGTTCACGCGCTTCGACCTGACCTTCCTGGTCGCCGAGCCGACCAGGAAGGGGGTCGCGGTCTACCGCCAGTGGACCGAGTACGCCGCCGACTACGACGTGGCGCTGAAGGTCATCGGCAACAAGGTGCACGGTCCCGACGACGTCGCGTTCCTGCGCGACCACGTCGGCGCGGACCTGCTGTGCTGCGTCGGCCAGTCCGGCGCCGTACGCGCGATGGAGCAGGGCCGCCCGTTCCACCTCGGCGACCTGGAGGACCACGACCGGGCCGCGCTCGCCACCATCCGGGCGGCGGTCGACGCCCGCCCGAAGGACTGGCCGAAGTTCACCCGCCAGGCGATCGAGTTCCACCTCAAGAACGCCCGCGCCTGGGCGAACTCCGCCACCGGCCAGGACCTCGCCACCCAGATCGACCCCGACTTCACCCTCGCCCCCGAGTCCGCCCTCACCACGACGGCGTTCCAGTAGGAGCACTCGAAGTTCCCACCCACCTTTGGAAGTGAAGTATGAATATAGGTACGATGTGAAGCATGAAGGTAGGTGTGAGCATCCCGGACGACGATGTCGCGTTCATCGACGAGTACGCCGCACAGACCGGGGCGAAGTCCAGATCCGCTGTGCTCCACGAGGCCATCGGGCTGCTTCGGTCGTCGGCCCTTGAAGACGCTTATGCGGCTGCGTGGCAGGAGCCGGACTACTGCAGCGAAACCGAGTTGTGGGACCGGGCCTCCGCAGACGGCATAGCCGATGCGTCGAGGTGACGTCTACCTCGTCGATCTCGAACCGGCGCAGGGATCCGAGGCGAACAAGCTCCGACCCGCGGTGATCGTCAGCAACGACGCCGCCAATCGAGCCGCAGAACGCACCGGCCGTGGGGTGATCACCGTCGTGCCGGTGACGTCCAACGTTGCACGCATCTACCCGTTCCAGGTCCTTCTTTCCGCATCGGACTGTGGGCTAAGGACCGACTCGAAGGCCCAGGCCGAGCAGGTGCGCTCGATCGCCCCGGACCGACTGCGACAACACGTCGGCACTGTCCCTCTGCCCACGCTCAGGCTGCTCGACACAGCCCTCCGTCGTCACCTGGATCTTTGACTCGCGGGCGGCGGCGACCATCCGTCCACGATCGATCTCACGATCCCCTCGGCTTCCTCACCGGAGCCGAGGGGATCGTTTCTTGTCCGGCGGCGGTGTGGGTGTGACGCGCCTGCGGCGTCGCGGCGTCTGGAGAGTAGAAGACGAACGGACGACGCCGAGGAAGGCCCGATGGCCAAAGATCCGAATGGTTTCCAGGAGTTCGCCGCCGCCCGCAGTGCCTCGCTCTTTCGTACCGCCTGCCTGCTGTGCGACGACTGGCATCTGGCCGAGGACCTGGTGCAGACGACGCTGGGCAAGCTCTACGCGTCATGGCGGCGCGTGCAACGCGCCGAGAACCCGGCGGCCTATGCCCGCAAGGTACTCCTGCGGACCTACCTCTCTCACACCCGAAAACGCAGCAACGGGGAGACGCCGAGAGAACGGCTGCCGGACACCGCTGCAGCCGACTCCGATCAGGCACTTCGCCTGACGCTGTTGAACGGGCTCGCGCGGCTTTCCGCGCAGGACCGCGCCGTGCTGGTGCTCCGCTACTGGGAGGACCAGAGCGTCGAGGAGGTCGCGGCCCTTCTCCGGCTGAGTTCCGGTGCCGTACGAAACCGAAGCATGCGGGCCCTTGGCAGGCTCCGCGAAGCGCTCGGCGACGAACTCGACGTGCTCATCCGGTGACGGGGCCATGGCACCGGCGTATCGCAGGAACGATCCACTCGAAGGACCAAGGGGAGAACAAGTGATGGATGTCGAGGAGCGACGGCTGAGCCAGGCGATGCACCGAGCGGCGGGAGGCATCGAGCCGGAGGTGAGCGCCCTGGTCGACGGGGGCGTACGGCGTGGTCGCCGGATGCGGTTGCGGCACCGCGCCCGCAACGGAGCGGCGGTCGCCGCGGTGACCGCCGCCGCGGTCACCGCCGGGGTCCTGACCCTCGGTTCGGGCGGCACCACAACGACGCAGGCGCCGACGGTGCGCCTGGCGAGCGCGTCGGAGGTGCTCGGCAAGGCCGCCCAGGCCGCGGAGACCCGCCCGCAGCCGATCCCCCGCATGAACCAGTGGCTGTACGAGAAGACGCTGGAGTACGGGATCGGCACCGAGGCCGGCACGCGCCATGTGACCAGGGAGGACTGGGCAAGGTTCGACGGTGCGAAGACCGCCGAACTGCAGAACGGAAAACTCGTCTACTTCTCCTCGAGGGTCCCCGTTTCGCGGTACGGCCAGAAGAAGTACCGGGCGCTCGCGTCGCTTCCGACGGACCCCACCGCGCTGCGCAGGAAGATCTACAAGGATGTCGACAGGGAGAACCGCAGCGACTGGCGCTACCCGACGCGTGACGGGGAGGCCTTCGGAAACGCGGCGCAGTGGATCTGGAGCACCCCGGTCGGCATTCCACCCAAGACCCAGGCCGCCCTGTATCGCGTCATCGCCACGATCCCGGGCGTCACAGTGGAGAAGGTCAAGGACGGTGCCGGCCGTCCCGCCATCGCGGTGACACACGGCTACGGCGAACAGTTCCTCCTCGACCCGGCCACCTACCAGATGGTCGGGCAGCGAACCGTCAACAACGGCCACAATGCGCCGATCTCGAAGACCAACGGTGTGGACCCCAAGTGGAAGGGTCTCCCCGTGGGGGCCGTCACGAAATCGCTCACCCGGGTCACCGTCAAGGTCGTCGACCGCGCAGGCGAGCGGTGACGGCGGAATGAAGGCACGTATGAACCGATGGGCCACGGTCGCCGGCACGTTGGCGGCCCTGGTCGGTGCGGTGCCCGCCGCATCGGCCGCATCGCCTCCCGCCACGACGAAGGTGGTCTCCGCCTGGCAACGACAACCAGACCGAGGTCGAACACGGCATCGTCCAGCACTGGGACGGCCGCCAGTGGCGCAACGTCCAACTGCCCGACCTCGGTGATCAGTTCCGGCTCAGCGCGGTGGACGCACGTGGATCGAACGAAGTGTGGGTCGTGGGCACCGCTGGCGACAATGGCCGGCACCCCGAGCAGCTCCTGCTTCTTCACTGGGACGGGAGCTCCTGGAAACGGCTGCCCGAACCCGCCACCGACCAATGGACCAAACGGGTCGAGACCGTTCGAGTCCTCGGCGCCGGTGACGTATGGGTGGGCGGCTGGACTAAGTCCACGTTCAGCGGAGACGCCATCCGCAAGCCGCTCCTCATGCACCGGAACGGCCGCGTATGGGCCACCACGCCCACCCCGGACGTGCCCGGCGAGGTGGCCGACATCTCGGCCGACCGCCGACGGCTGACAGCCGTCGGGGACACCTTCTCTCCCGGCGTCTCGGAGTACGCGATGTCCGTGCTGCGGTGGACCGGCCAGCGCTGGACCGCCGACGTGGCACCGGCCACGGGCACCGCGTCACTCTTCGGAGCGGCCGCCGTCCCCGGTGGCGGGACATGGGTCACCGGCGCCGTCGGCGACGCCGACACCATGCGCCCGCTCATCGCCCGTCGAGGCTGATACGGAGCAGGTGGGGCCCCGCGTCGCTCGTTGCCCGCGACGTGAGGCCCCTGAAACATTTCCGCGATGGTCGTCGCCGAGAACTTACTCGGCGCGCCGAGGCTTTACCCCTGGTTGTGCGTCACAGGGTGTTGCCCCAGAACGACATGGACATAGCGTGACGACACAGATCCGAAATGGAGCGTGCACATGACTGTGACACCACCCATGGAACGGGTCAGTCAGGCGTTCGCGAGGCGTGAGACGGCCGGCCGGATGCTCGCCGAGGACTCCGACCGGGTGGCCCTCGCCTGCCAGGACATGGCGGTCCGCTTTCATCGAGGCGGCAAGCTCATCGCGTTCGGCAACGGCGGGGCGGGCACGGACGCGGCGCACGTCGCCGTGGAGTTCATGCACCCCGTGATCGTGGGCAAGCGGGCGCTGCCCGCCCTCGCGGTCAGCAACGACGCGGCGGCCATCACGGGGGTGGCCAGCCACGAGGGGTTCTGTCAGGTCTTCGCCCACCAGGTCCGCCAGTGGGGCGCGCCGGTGGACATCGCCCTGGGGATCTCCGCGACCGGTCAGTGCGTGGACGTCCTTCGTGGCCTGGAGACAGGCCACGAGCTGGGGCTGCTCACCGTCGCGCTGACCGGCGGGGACGGCGGCATGCTGGCCGGCAGCCCGGCGGTCGACCACCTGCTGACCGCGCAGAGCGACGACCCGGCGGTCGTCAAGGAGATCCACGTGACGACATACCACATCCTGTGGGAGCTCGTTCACGTGTTCTTCGAGCAGCCCGGCCTGCTCGGCCCGGAGGTGATCGGGTGACCGAGCGCGGCCCGTGCTCGGAGGAGGTGTGCGTCACCTGCTCCGACGAGGCCGTGCCCGTCACGGTGGTGCGGTTGCTCGAGGGCGGCCTCGCGGTCGCGGACGTCGGCGGCGGCGCGCGTGAGGAGGTCAGCGTCGCGCTGGTCGACGCGGCCGTCGGCGACACGATCCTGGTCCACGCGAAAGAGGCCATCGCGGTGGTGACACGCGCGGACGCCGGCGGAGTCGCAGGGGGGAGGGTCCATGACCGAGCGAAGCGAGGGAATCAACGAGCACAGCCCCTCTGGTCACTCCTCCGACGAAGGAGGGTCCATGACCGGGAGTGAGCCACCGGAGGGGATGCAGGAGCTGTACCCCTTCCTGTACTCGGGAGAGTCCGAGATAGAGAACGTCCTGGCCGAGGTCGGCCGGTCGACCGCGGAGAAGGCGAACGAGATCGTCGCCCTGCGGCGGGAGGTCGCCGAGCGGTCGGGGGTGCTGCTCGCCGAGTGCGCCGAGGCGATGGCCAAGCGGTTCGCCATGGGCGGCCGGCTGTTCACGTTCGGCAACGGGGGCAGCAGCACCGACGCCCAGGAGGTCGCCGAGGCGTTCTCGTATCCGCCGTGCGGGCGGGCCCTGCCCGCGCTGTGCCTGACCAATGACGTGGCGGTGCTGACCGCGCTGTCCAACGACGTGAGCTTCGAGGTGGTGTTCGCCCGCCAGCTCGCCGCGCTGGGCGGTACGGGCGACATCGCGCTGGGCCTGTCGACGAGCGGCGGGTCACCGAACGTCATCCGGGCGGTCGAGGAGGCGGCCCGGCGCGGCATGCTGACGATCGCGCTGGCCGGTTACCAGGGAGGCAGGCTGGCCGAGCTGGAGTCCCTCGACTACCTGTTCGTGATCCCGTCGTCGTCCGTGCACCGCATCCAGGAGGCGCAGACGACCGTCTACCACGTCCTGTGGGAGCTGACGCAGCACGCCCTCGGGGCGCTCTCAGTCCAGGAGGCGACGACATGACGGCGCCGACCGCACCACCGACGGCCGAACCCGAGGCGACGGAGGAACCGGTCGTCCACATCCTGTGGATCAACGCGGGGCTGAGCTGCGACGGCGACTCGGTCGCCCTGACCGCCGCGACGCAGCCCAGCATCGAGGACATCGTGCTCGGCGCGCTGCCGGGGCTGCCCAAGGTCGCCGTGCACTGGCCACTGATCGACTTCGAGTGCGGCCCGATGCAGGGGGCCGACACGTTCATCGAGTGGTTCTTCAAGGCCGAGCGCGGCGAGCTCGAGCCGTTCGTCCTGGTCGTCGAGGGGTCCATCCCGAATGAGTCGATCAAGCTGGACGGCTACTGGTGCGGCTTCGGCAACAACCCCGAGACCGGCCAGCCCATGACCACCAGCGAGTGGCTGGACCGGCTGACGCCGAAGGCGACGGCCGTCCTCGCCGCCGGCACCTGCGCGACGTACGGCGGCATCCACGCCATGGCCGGCAATCCGACCGGCGCGATGGGCGTGGCCGACTACCTCGGCTGGGACTGGAAGTCGAAGGCCGGCCTGCCGATCGTGAACGTCCCGGGCTGCCCGGTCCACCCCGACAACCTGGCGGAGACCATCACGTACCTGCTGTACCAGGTCGCCGGGCAGGCCCCGATGATCCCGCTCGACGAAATGTTGCGCCCGACCTGGCTGTTCGGCCAGACCGTCCACGAGGGCTGTGACCGCGCCGGGTACTACGAGCAGGGCCAGTTCACCACCGAGTACGGCTCGCCGAAGTGCCTGGTCAAGATCGGCTGCTGGGGCCCGGTCGTGAAGTGCAACGTGCCCAAGCGCGGCTGGATCAACGGCGTCGGCGGCTGCCCGAACGTCGGCGGCATCTGCATCGCCTGCACGATGCCCGGCTTCCCGGACAAGTTCATGCCGTTCATGGACGAGCCGCCCGGCGCGCGGGTCTCCTCGGGGGCCAGCAGCCTGTACGGGAAGGCCATCCGCCGGCTGCGAAAGATCACTCTCGACACCGTCGACAAGGAGCCGAGGTGGCGGCAGAAGGGCCGCGCCCTGCTCACCGGTTACCAGCCGCCCTGGAGGTGATCCCATGACCACCGCACCGCAGCGCGCCAAGCCCGCCGAGCAGCGGGAGCGCAACCTCGTCGAGATGGCGTGGGACCCGATCACCCGCATCGTCGGGAGCCTCGGCATCTACGCCAAGGTCGACTTCGCCAACCGGGAGGTCGCCGAGTGCTACAGCACCTCGTCGATCTTCCGGGGCTACAGCATCTTCATGAAGGGCAAGGACCCGCGCGACGCGCACTTCATCACGAGCCGGATCTGCGGGATCTGCGGCGACAACCACGCCACCTGCTCGGTGTACGCGCAGAACATGGCCTACGACGTACGCCCGCCGGCCCTCGGCGAGTGGATCATCAACCTCGGCGAGGCCGCCGAGTACATGTTCGACCACAACATCTTCCAGGAGAACCTGGTCGGGGTCGACTACTGCGAGAAGATGATCCGCGAGACCAACCCGGGCGTGCTGGCCCAGGCCGAACGCACCGAGGCCCCGCACGCCGGCGAGCACGGCTACCGCACGATCGCCGACATCATGCGCTCGCTGAACCCCCTCGAAGGGGACTTCTACCGCGAGGCGCTGGCCGTGAGCCGTACGACGCGGGAGATGTTCTGCCTGATGGAGGGCAGGCACGTCCACCCGTCCACGCTGTACCCGGGCGGCGTCGGCACGGTCGCGACGATCCAGCTGTTCACCGACTACCTCACCCGGCTCACCAAGTACGTGGAGTTCATGAAGCGGGTCGTGCCCATGCACGACGACCTGTTCGACTTCATCTACGACGCGATGCCCGGCTACCAGGAGGTGGGCCGGCGGCGGGTGCTGCTCGGCTGCTGGGGGAGCCTGAACGACCCGGAGCACTGCGACTTCCGGTACGAGAACATGTCCGACTGGGGCCGGCGGATGTTCGTCACCCCGGGCGTGATCGTCGACGGGAACCTCGTCACCAACGACCTGGTCGACATCAACCTCGGCATCCGGATCCTGCTCGGCAGCTCGTACTACGACGACTGGGCGGACCAAGAGCCGTTCGTGCGGACCGACCCGCTCGGCAACCCGGTGGACATCCGGCACCCGTGGAACCAGCACACGATCCCGAAGCCGCAGAAGCGCGACTTCACGAACAAGTACAGCTGGGTGATGTCGCCGCGCTGGTTCGACGGGGAGAACCTCCTCGCCCTCGACACCGGCGGCGGGCCGCTCGCGCGGCTCTGGTCGACGGCGCTGTCCGGGCTGCTGGACATCGGCTACGTCAGGTCGACCGGCCACAGCGTCGTGATCAACCTGCCGAAGACGGCGACGCTGCCGGAGAAGACGTTCGAGTGGCGGATCCCGCAGTGGAACGGCGAACCGCTGTCCAACGCGATCGAGCGCAACCGGGCCCGCACCTACTTCCAGGCGTACTCCGCCGCGTGCGCGCTGTACTTCTGCGAGCAGGCCATGAACGAGGTCCGGCAAGGGCACTCGCAGACCTGGTCGCCGTTCACCGTGCCGGACGAGGCGATCAGCTGCGGCTTCACCGAGGCCGTCCGGGGCGTCCTGTCCCACCACATGGTGATCAGGGACGGCAAGATCGCCAACTACCACCCGTACCCGCCGACGCCGTGGAATGCCAGCGTCCGCGACTCCTACGGGACCCCGGGGCCGTACGAGGACGCGGTGCAGAACACCCCGATCTTCGAGGAGAACCCACCGGAGACGTTCAAGGGCATCGACATCATGCGGACCGTCCGCAGCTTCGACCCGTGCCTGCCCTGCGGCGTGCACATGTACCTCGGCAAGGGCAAGGAGCTGCGCACACTGCACAGTCCACACGCCTTCGGTCCGGTGTGACCGGAGCCGGCAGGTCGCGGAGAGGGGGGCCGACATGCCGGGCACGTACGACGTCCGCGCGACGGGCGACCGGGTGGACGCGCTGCTGGCCGACCTCGGCCGGCTCGGCGACGCCGCGACCGCCGCGAAGGTCGAGGAGCTGCTGCGCTCCGTGGTCGGCCTGTACGGCGCCGGGCTCGAACGCGTCATGGAGATCGTCACCGAGACGGACGCGGCGGAGACCCTGCGCCGGCTCGCCTCGGACGAGCTCGTCTCCGGTCTGCTGGTCCTGCACGACCTGCACCCGCTGACGGCGGAGGAGCGGGTCCGCGCCGCGCTGGACCAGGTGCGCCCGTACCTCGGCCTGCACGACGGCGGCGTGGAGCTGCTCGGGATCGACGCGGAGGGCGTCGTACGGCTGCGGCTGGAGGGGACGTGCCACGGCTGCCCGTCCTCGCGGGTCACCGTGACCCAGGCCATCGAGCGCGCCATCGCCGGCGCGGCCCCGGAGATCTCGCGCGTCGACGTCGAGGGCCTGGTCCCCGAGCCGGAGCCCGAGCCCCGGCTGCTCCAGATCGGCCCCCGGCCCCGTACGCCGCCCGGTCCCTGCCCGGTGCCGGAGGAGGCGGTCCGGTGACCTGGGGCGGACTCCGCCGGTTCCGCGAGCCCCCGGCCGCGGACGTGGAGCGCTGCGAGTTGTGCGCCGAGTCCCTCGGCGACCGGCACGGCCACGTCGTGAACCTGGAGTCCCGCGCGCTGCTGTGCACGTGCCCGCCCTGCCACCTGCTGTTCACCCAGGACGGCGCGGGCCGGGGGCGGTTCCGCTCGGTGCCCGACCGCTACCTCCACACCCGGGACTTCCGGATGTCGGCCGCCGACTGGGACGAGCTCCAGATCCCCGTCCGCATGGCCTTCTTCTTCCACAACTCCGCGCTCGGCCGGAACGTCGCCTTCTACCCGAGCCCCGGCGGCGCCACCGAGTCGCAGCTCCCCCTCGGCACCTGGGACCGTGTGCTCGCCGCCAACCCGGCGCTCGCCGGCGTACGGCCCGACGTCGAGGCGCTGCTGGTCGACCGGGCCGCCGAGGACCGGTTCGCCTGCTACCTCGTGCCGATCGACGCCTGCTACGAGCTGGTCGGAATCGTCCGGCTGCACTGGCGCGGCTTCGCCGGCGGCCAGGAGGCGTGGGAGGCGATCGAGGACTACTTCGCCGCGCTTCGTGGTCGCGCCCGTGAGGTCCTCCCGGAGGAGGCGGGCGATGGATGAGTCGCGGTTCCCCTGCTCCCCGCAGTTCGCGTGCGTGGGCGCGCAGGCGGACCCGTACGCCGCCGTCCCGACGCTCGTCCTGCGGCTGCGCGTCACCGACGACGCACCCGGCGGCGTGCACGCCATCGCGCTGCGCTGTCAGATCCGGATCGAGCCCGCGCGGCGGCACTACACCTCGGGCGAGACGGACCTGCTCGGCGACCTGTTCGGCCCCGTCACCCGCTGGCACGACACGGTCCGGGCGATGCAGCTCGCCACCCTCTCCGTCACGGTTCCGTCGTTCACCGGAAGCATCGAGGTCGACGTGCCGGTGCCCTGCGGGTACGACCTCGAGGTCGCCGCGGGCAAGTACTTCGCCTCGCTGGAGGACGGGGAGATCCCGCTGCTGCTGCTGTTCAGCGGCACCGTGTTCTGCCGGTCGGAGCGCGGTTTCGAGGTCACGCCGGTGCCCTGGGACCGCGAGGCGCGGTACCGGCTGCCCGTGGCGCTGTGGCGCGAGGTGATGGACCTGTACTTCCCCGACACCGGCTGGCTGCGCCTGCGCCGGGACACCCTGCGGGGTCTGCTGCGCTACAAGTCCGCCCGCGCGCTGGCGACCTGGGACGAGACCGTCGAACGGCTGCTGGAGGAGGCCGGGGACCGATGAGGCGACACGAACCCACCGACGCGCCGCTGAGGGCGGCGATGGACCGGGCCCGGCAGGTCGCCGACGCGGTCCTCTACGAGGGCTACCTGCTGTACCCGTACCGCGCCTCGGCCGCCAAGAACCGCGTGCGCTGGCAGTTCGGCGTGCTCGTCCCGCCCGGTTACCCGGCGACCGCCGAACCGTCGGCGAGCGTGACCGAGTGCCTGCTGACCGCCGACCCGGAGGCCGAGCTCCGGGTGCTGCTCCGCTTCCTCCACCTGCGGACCCGTACGGTCGAGGAGGCGGTGGGCGGCCGGTGCCGGCCGGTCACCGGTCTCACCGTGGGCGACACTACGTACCTGACCTACGAGGACGCGGCGGAACGCGAGGCGGAGGTCGTGCTCCGCCTCGGCGACGTCATCGGCGTCGAACGGACCATCGTGATCGGAGTGTGCGGGGAGCGGTCGACGGAGCCGATCACGGACGCGCGGGGAGAGCGGCGCGGCCACGTCGTCCTGGACCACCTGTCCCTGCGCGCCGCCCTGCGGGTCCGGGCCGAGCGGCTGCCCGGACCGTACGGACTGACCCGGCTCCGCGTCACGGTCGCGAACACGCACGGCTGGGCGGACGCGAGCGCGCCGCGCGAGCAGGCGCTGCGGCGTTCGCTGCTCGCCACCCACCTGATCATCGGCCTGAGCGGCGGCGACTTCATCTCACTGATCGATCCGCCCGAGTGGGCGGCCCCGGCCGCGGCGGGCTGCCGGAACCGGCACACCTGGCCGGTGCTCGCGGGCGAGCCCGGCGAGCACGACGTCGTGCTGTCCGCGCCGATCATCCTGTACGACCATCCGGCGATCGCGCCGGAGAGCCCGGGGCCGCTGTTCGACTCGACCGAGATCGACGAGCTGCTCAGCCTGCGCACCCTCACCCTCACCGACCGGGAGCGGGCGGAGGCGCGGGCGACCGACCCGCGCGCCGCCGAGCTGATCGAACGCGTCGGCGGCCTCCCACCGGAGCTGATGGAGCGGCTGCACGGCGCGATCCGGCAGGTCACCCGGCCCGAGGACGCCCCGTCCAGTGGGCAGCCGCCCTGGTGGAACCCCGGGGCGGACCGGAGCGTGGCGCCGGAGACCGACAGCGTGGTCGTCTCCGGTGTCCGCGTCGCCCGGGGCAGCCGCGTACGGCTCCGGCCGGGCCGGCGGCGGGCGGACGCGCACGACATGTTCCTGGCGGGGCGCACGGCCCTGGTCGAGGCGGTCTTCCAGGACGTCGACGGCGTCCGGTACCTCGCGGTGACGCTCGAGGACGACCCCGGCGCCGACCTGGCGCGTGCGCAGGGCAGGTTCCGCTACTTCGCCCCGGACGAGGTGGAGCCCCTGCCCGGCGACGCCGAACCGGGAGACACCGAACCGGGAGACAGCGGACCGGGAGAGGCCGGGCCGGGAGAGGCCGGGCCGGGAGGCACCGGGCCGGGAGGCACCGGGCCGGGAGGCACCGGGCCGGGAGGCACCGGGCCGGGAGAGGCCGGGCCGGGAGGCGGCTCATGACGATCCTGGTCGCGGGCTGCGGCAACATCTTCCTCGGGGACGACGGGTTCGGCAGCGTGGTCGCCCGCCGGCTCGCCGGCATGGCCGTGCCCGCGGGCGTGACGGTCACCGACTTCGGCATCGGCGGCATCCACCTCGCGTACGAGCTGACCGGCGGATACGCCGCCACGATCCTGATCGACGCGGTGCCGCGCGGCGGCCCGCCCGGCACGCTCTACGTGCTGCGGCCCGCCCCCGGCGACGTCGCGGACGGCTCCGTGGACGCGCACGACATGACGCCCGAGGCCGTGCTGGCCCTGGCCGCGACGCTGGACGGCACGACCGGGCGGGTCCTCCTCGTCGGCTGTGAGCCGGCCGACACCTCCCCCGGCATGGACCTGAGCCCCCCGGTGGCCGACGCGGTCGACCCGGCCGCCGACCTCGTCCTCGACCTGATCCGCGAAGAGCTGGTCTCCGACGGGAGGCCCTCGACCGGAAGGAGGGGTGATCAGTGGTGAAACGCCTGCTTCTCGGCACCGCGGTGGCGGGAGCGCTGACCGGGCTGACGTTCCTGTTCGTCCAGTCACTGCCCGATATCAGGCGCTACCTGAAGATCCGGCGAATGTGAGGAGCCCACATGCATGAATTCGGAATCGCGGAGGCGGTCCTGGCGGCCGTGGAGCGGCGTGCGGACGGCCGTCCGGTGCGGCGGGCGCGCGTACGGGCGGGGGTCCTGCTGCGGATCAGCCCGGACGCCCTCGACCAGGCGTTCGCGCTGGCCGCCGACGGGACGGTGGCCGACGGCGCGCGCGTGGAGCTGATCGTGGACCCGGTCCGGCTGACCTGTGGCCGGTGCGACCGGACCACGACGTCGGACGGCCTCGTGGCGGTGTGCCCCGCGTGCGGCGGGACCGACCTGGCGATCGAGGGCGGCGACGAGCTCGTCCTCGAGTCAATCGAGCTGGTGGAGGCGGCAAATGTGCCTGGGAATTCCCGGCGAGATCGTGCAGATCCTTCCGGATCGGCCTGACCTCGCCAAGGTGGACGTGAGCGGCGTCCGGCGGGCGATCAACATCGGCCTGCTGGACGGCGAGCACCTCGCGCCCGGCGACTGGATCCTCATCCATGTCGGCTTCGCGTTGTCGAAGATCGACGAGGAGGAGGCGAAGGCGGCGCTGGCCTTCCTCGAGGGCATCGGCCAGGCGTACGCCGACGAGATGGCCGCCCTGCGCGACTCGAAGATCGAGAAGGGGTGAGCCCCGATGCGCTTCGTGGACGAGTACCGCGACGCGGAGAAGGCGCAGGCCCTGTCCGCGAAGATCGCCTCGCTGTGCGAGCCGGGCCGGCGCTACAAGTTCATGGAGGTGTGCGGCGGCCACACGCACACCATCTACAAGCACGGCCTGGAGGACTACCTGCCCGAGACGATCACGCTGGTGCACGGGCCGGGCTGCCCGGTCTGCGTGATCCCGATGGGCCGGGTGGACGACGCCCTCCACATCGCCGAGCAGCCTGACGTGATCATGACCTCGTTCGGCGACATGATGCGGGTGCCGGGCGGCCGTGGTTCGTTCTTCGAGTCGATGGCGGAGGGCTCCGACATCCGCATGGTCTACAGCCCGCTGGACGCCCTCAAGATCGCCCGGCAGCATCCGGACCGGCAGGTCGTCTTCATGGCCATCGGCTTTGAGACCACCGCGCCGTCGACCGCGATGACCGTCCTGCGGGCCAAGGCCGAGGGGATCGAGAACTTCTCGATCTTCTGCAACCACGTGACGATCATCCCGGCGATCAAGGCGATCCTCGATTCTCCCGACCTGCGCCTGGACGGGTTCATCGGACCGGGCCACGTCTCGACGATCATCGGCTGCCGGCCGTACGAGTTCATCGCCCGGGACTACGGCAAGCCGCTGGTCACGTCCGGGTTCGAGCCGCTGGACGTGCTGCAGTCGATCTACATGATCCTGCTGCAGCTCGCCGAGGGCCGCAGCGAGGTGGAGAACCAGTACTCCCGCGTCGTCCCGTACGACGGCAACCGCCGGGCGCTCATGGCGATCAACGAGGTCATGGAGCTGCGCCCGTACTTCGAGTGGCGCGGCCTGGGCTTCATCTCGCACTCGGCGCTGCGGGTGCGGGAACGGTACGCCGCCTTCGACGCCGAGCGGATCTTCGAGATCCCGGGCAGCCGGGTGGCCGACCCGAAGGCCTGCCAGTGCGGCGAGGTGCTCAAGGGCGTCCTCAAGCCGTGGGAGTGCAAGGTCTTCGGCACCGCGTGCACGCCGGAGACGCCGATCGGCACCTGCATGGTGTCGTCCGAGGGCGCCTGCGCGGCGTACTACAACTACGGCCGGTTCACCCGGGAGCGGGTGAAGGAGGCGACGACCCGATGAACGACGAACGGCCACCGGCGGCCGCACGCGACGAGCGACCACGGGCGGCCGTACGGGACGAGCGACCCGGAGCGGCCGTACGGGACGAGCGGCCACGGGCGGAGGCCGTACGGGAGGTTCCCGGGGACCGGGAGGCGCAGGTCCTCGAGCGGATCGAGCGGGCCCGGCACCGGAAGGCGCGCGTCCGGGAGGAGTACATCAACCTCAGCCACGGCGCCGGCGGCAAGGCCACGCACAACCTGATCGAGGCGGTGTTCATGGAGGCGTTCCGCAACCCGCTGCTGGAGCCTCTCGAGGACGGCGCGACCGTGGACGGGCTCGCCTTCAGCACCGACTCGTTCGTGGTGACGCCGCTGTTCTTCCCCGGCGGCAACATCGGCGACCTGGCCGTCAACGGCACGGTGAACGACCTGGCGATGTGCGGGGCCCGGCCACGGCACCTGTCCGCCGGGTTCATCCTCGAAGAGGGCTTCCCCATCGCCGACCTGCGGCGCATCACCGAGGCGATGGCGACGGCGGCCGAGCGGGCGGGCGTCAACATCGTCACCGGCGACACCAAGGTCGTGCAGCGCGGCAAGGGCGACGGCTGCTACATCAACACGACCGGCATCGGCGTGCTCGACCGTGACGCGACGCTGAGCGTGTCCGCCGCCCGTCCCGGCGACGTGGTGATCGTCTCCGGCCCCATCGGCGAGCACGGCATCACGATCATGCTGGCGCGGGGCGAACTCGACATCGAGGCCGACCTGACCTCCGACACCGCGCCGCTCAGCGAGCTCACCGGGCCGCTGCTGGACGCCTGCCCCGGGCGGGTCCGGTTCCTGCGCGACGCGACCCGAGGGGGCGTCGCGACCATCCTCAACGAGATGGCCGAGGCGTCCAAGATCTCCGTCGTGCTGGAGGAGAACGCCATCCCGGTCCGCACCGCCGTGCGCGGAGCGTGCGAGCTGCTCGGCATCGACCCGCTGTACGTCGCCTGCGAGGGCCGGATGGTCGCCGTCGTGGCCGAACCGGCCGCCGACGCGGCGCTCGCCGCCCTGCGGTCCCACCCGCTCGGCGCGGAGGCCGCCGTGATCGGCCGGGTCGGAGCGGACCCGCCGGGGCTGGTCCTGCTGCGGACCGCGTTCGGCGGCACCCGAATCGTCGATGTGCTGGTCGGTGATCCGCTGCCCCGGATCTGCTGACCGTGATGGGAGAAGGGGGGTTCCCCGGTGAAGGAGTCAGAGGGCGCCGACCGCCCGGGCCGTTTCCCCGAGGACGAAGAGCAGCACGGCTCCGCGCCCGACGTCGGCACCGCGAGCGAGGAGACGAAACAGGCCGGTGACAAGGCCTTCCGGACGCCTCCACCCGAGCCGCAGTGGCCGGGCCGCGTCCCGTCCGAGGAGGAGAAAGAGGGCGTCCCGTCGACCGACATGGACGCACGGAGCCCGCTGGGCGTCGGCACGAGCGAGAGCGCGCGGGCGGAGGAGATGGCCTCCGGGCGGAACGCCGAACCCGCCGAGGGCGCCGACCGCCCGGTCGGCGAGGCGACGGCCGAGCAGAGCACCGGCGTGGGCGCGCACGAGACGGCCGAGGAGGAGAGCCCGCAGATGCCGCCCGGCGACCAGGCCGGCTGAACTTCGGAGTGGTTCTCACCTGCCGGAAGACCCGGCGATCCCTCTCGTGACCCGAAACGTAGGGTTGTCGCGAGAGGATGTGGTGATATGCGCGAGGTTGCGGTCTGTGCACCGGTTCGTACGCCGGTGGGGCGGTTCGGCGGAGCGTTGAAGGACGTCAGCGCGCAGGAGCTCGCGGTGACGGTGATCCGCGCGCTGGTGGAGCGGACCGGCGTCGACCCCCAGGAGATCGGCGACGTCATCCTCGGCAACTGCAACCCGAACGGCGAGGCGCCCGCCATCGGCCGCGTCGCCGCCCTGGACGCCGGCCTGCCGGTCGAGGTCGCCGGCGTGCAGGTGGACCGGCGGTGCGGGTCCGGGCTGCAGGCGATCGTCAACGCGGTGATGCAGGTCGCGACCGGCGTGAGCGACATGGTCATCGCCGGCGGCACGGAGAGCATGAGCGGCGTCGAGTACTACGCCACCGACCTGCGCTGGGGCCGTCCCGGCCCGGAGATCAAGCTGACCGACCGGCTGGCCCGCGCCCGTGTCACGGCGGGCGGGGAGCACCACCCCGTGCCGGGCGGCATGCTGGAGACCGCCGAGAACGTCCGCGAACGCTACGGGATCGGCCGTACGGAGCAGGACGAGCTGGCGCTGCGCTCCCACGAGCGCGCGGTGCGCGCCCAGGACAAGGGGCTGTTCGCCGACGAGATCGTGCCCGTGGAGGTCCGCGACCGCAAGGGCGTGCAGGTCGTCGACCGGGACGAGCACCCCCGCGCCGACACGACCCTCGACCGGCTCGCCACGCTGAAGCCGGTCATGCGTGTCGACGGCGCGACCGTCACGGCGGGCAACTCCAGCGGCCAGAACGACGGCGCCGCCGTCTGCCTCGTCACGACGCGGGAGCGGGCCACCGCGCTCGGCCTGACCCCCCAGGCCCGCCTGGTCTCCTGGGCCGTCGCCGGCGTGCCCCCGCACCTGATGGGCCTGGGCCCCGTGCCCGCGACCGAGAAGGCCCTCGGCCGCGCCGGGCTGAGCCTCGACGACATGGACCTGATCGAGCTGAACGAGGCGTTCGCCGCGCAGGTGCTCGGCGTCCTGCGCGAGTGGGACCTGGACGAGGCCGGCCTCGAGAAGCTGAACGTCAACGGCTCGGGCATCTCCCTCGGCCACCCGGTCGGCGCGACCGGCGCCCGCATCCTCGCCACACTGCTGTACGAGCTGCGCCGCCGCGACGCCCGCTACGGCCTGGAGACCATGTGCATCGGCGGCGGCCAGGGCCTCGCCGCCGTCTTCGAACGCATCGCCTGACGGACCTCGTAGGGGTTGTTCAGCTCGCCCAGCGGCCAGCCGGATGCGGCCTCGCCACACGAGGCCGCACCCCGTTCCGTACCTCCAGCACCGCACGCGTAAGGTCGTCCGCATCGGCCGCCTCCACCAGCCGCCATCCGCCCGGAACCCGCACCACTGCCCACCAGGACCGGGTGTGCCGTCCGAACCAGAACACCAGGCCCGGGAACCGTCGCGAGATCACCCACGCAGGATCCGGGTTCATGACGAGACGCCGTGAGGCCGGGTGAGACGCGCCCACAAGTGGTGACCGGTCATTCCGGGCCGTCCCCGTCGCGCGCCTTGAGGTAGTCGGCGATACGGTAGGCCGCTCCGGCCACATCCTCGGCCGGGTGCCTGTCGTAGTCGTCGCGGCGCCACACGAACGCCCCATCGACCACCTCGACCGACACCCGCGGCGCCGTCAGAGTCGAGCGCACCAACACCGCCGGACGCGCATCGCTCATCTCGACCCGGATCCCGCGCTTGGCCAGTTCGCGGCATAGATGAACCAACCGGTCCACCTTCTGAGCATGGTTCAGTCCGGCCGGGGTCTCCTCCTGCGATGCTTCTTGAGCTGTCATGGAGTCGATGGAACTCTGCGAGGCGGTGTTGACGGCAGATGACATCCGATGGCATGTGGTGGGAGGTACGGCATGCCCGCAGCGATAACGATCACAGGCACCCGCACGACGGAACACCGGCCGCTCGGAGAGTACGATGCGGTATTCGCTGAGTACCTTGCGCCATTCGCCGACGGGGCGACGCACTTCTATATCGGAGGTGCCGTCGGCATTGATTCCCTTGCCCTTCTCTGGCTGGTGACCGAGGCAAGGTCGAAGATCACTGTGGTGACTCCCGGAACGCTCGCTGATCAGCCCTTTGAAGCGCGCCAGGCGATAGCGACGGCACAAGGCAAGGGACGGCTCGGCGAGTTGATCGAACTACGACACTCGGATCATCCATCGACCGGGGCTTACCACTTTCGGAATCGTTGGATGGTGGACCGCAGTGAGTTCGTGATCGCCTTTCCGCGCGGCGTGGATCAGACGCGGGGAACCTGGTACACGGCGAACTACGCCGCTGAACAGCGGAAGCCTCGCCTCATTGTGCCTGTGTAACCGACAGTAATGTGTTGTACTTATTCTGTGATGCCCGAAGGCAGGATGCGAGCCGCCCAGCGCTTGCGCGTCTTGCGTGTGGGCCGGGGCTGGTCTCTGCTGGACGAGGCTCGCGCGTTAAGAGATGCGGCCCGCCGTCTCCGCATGCCCGCTGTCGCCCAGGCGCGGCTGAGCACCATTCAGCGGACCATCGCACGCTGGGAGAACGAGGCGGTCCGTCCTGGCGAGCGCTATCAGCTCCTGCTAGCCCATATCTACGCATATCAACGCGGGACGACGGCACTCGGTCCCGGTTCCGATCTCGATCAGCTCATGGCCGTGTTCGCCATGTACGGGATTGAGACCTCCCGGATTTCGGAGCTTCGTGACCTGGTGGCGGACGCCCTGACGAATGGGGCCAGTGGCCTGCTCGCCTTCCTCAGTCCGAGCCTCACAGGCTCCCTCATGCCGGCGCTGGCCGACCCATGCCACACCGACGACGAGTTGATCGCACAATTGGGCGCGGCCGTCGCCGAGCTCAATGACCGCATCGGCGCCGTACCGTTCGTACGACTTCAGCTCGGACTCGTACCGATCATCGAGTCATGTCGCACGCTTCTCGCCGGACCCGTGCCCCGACGATCTGCGAGAGCAGGTTCTTTCGATCTCAAGTACCGCGTGCACCATCGCCGCTCGCCTGGCCTTCGAGACCTACGATGACCCCTCATCGGCCGGCTTCTACTCCGAGGCCCTGGCCGCCGCTGACCGCCTGCCGGACCCCTGGCGCCGTGCGATGGTAGGAACAAGCCAGACGATGGTGACTCTGTACTCCACAGGAGACCTCGGTAAGGCCCAGTCGATGGCGGACGAGGCCGTACACGATGCAGACCAAGGCAGCAGCGCCCTCGTTCGTGCCCGTGCATACGCCCTGCAAGCCGAGATGAGGGCGCGGGCCGGTGACGCTCGCGGTGCCTTCACCGCGCTGCACATCGCGTCGCACGAGGTTGATCGTGCTAGCGCCGAAGATCCCGCGCCAGGAAGCTTCGACGCCGGACGGCTACAAGGCTTCGATGGCCTGTGTCACCTTTACGTGGGAGACCCCGTCAAGGCTGAGGGCCAGTTCACCGACTCCGCTAGCGCACTCCGGAGACCACGGGATGCCGTACAGCGAGGCATTGTCCTCACCGATAGGGCGACGGCGTGTCTCCGTCTCGACGCGCCTACAGCCGCCGTCCAACTCCTCCACGAGTGCGTGGATCTGACGGCGAGCACACGTGGACGGGTGGCCGCTCAGCGGATTCGCGAAGCGCGTCTTGCCCTCAGCCCCTGGCGCAACGAGCGGTTCGTGGCTGAGCTGGACGACCACATGCACAGCACTCTGACCGCTTGAGCCCGCTCCGTCCACCCGATGCGTGCGGCTCCTGGCGCCTTGTGCCGGGCCGTCTGCTCACACATCGCTCACGCACGGACCGCCGACAGCGCGTGGCTCAGATCTGGCCGAGGTCGATCTCCGCTGCGAACGGGGCCACGACCTTGACGATGCCGGTGAACACGTCGCCGTCGCGGTAGGTCTTGGTCGCGGGATCAAGGACATACGTGTACACCAGGGGAACGCCCGTCGCGGCCTGCTCGACGCGCCAGTAGAACGCGATCCCGGCCTTGGCGTACTGGTCGACCTTCACGATCCGGTCGGTCGTCTCCGAACCCGGTGACACGACCTCCGCCACCAGCAGCACATGCTCGGGACGAGTAGGCTTGATGTCGATCGTGCCCGCCCGATACACGACGACATCCGAACGGCGATTGGTGAGTGGCACGTCCTGAAGCCGCACGTCGAAGTCCGTGTCCGCGTTCCAGTCCGGGCCCGCAGCGGCGTCCAAGGCGTTCGCCAGAATGCGGGCCAGCCGGTTGTGCCGTTTGGACGCACGCGGGCTCACGACGACCATCCCGTCCACGACCTCGATGCCGGCGCACTGCTCGTCGGACCAGGAGTCGTACTGCTCCGCCGTGATCTGCTCGTGCATCCACAGGGGAACCACCATGTCGGCAGTCATGACACACCTCCCGGACACTGCCCGACCCGCTTCCGCTACGGTCCGATCAGGTTGATCGGGTCGTCAAGCCACACGCGTTCGCCTTCCGGTGAGACCGTCAGCCCGAACCGATCCCGGGCCGGACGTCCGAGGGACAGCCACCGGAGATACGCCGCGGAGACTTCATCCCACAGGCGGCGCGGCCCATGCTGTTGGACGAGGAACTCGGTCTTGCCGGGCACGTAGTCCACCGACGCCCAAGACCCATCGTGCCCGGCATTCTCGAGCACCCAGAATGTCGCCTCCCCGGAGTCCGTCTCCTCGTCGTAGTAGAGGCGTTTCTGCACGCCGGGCACGCCAGCGCAGATGAACAAATCCGCGTCGGTGTCGTCGTGCAGGTGCCGCGGGTCGAGGCGGGTCGTCGACTCGGCCGGGTCATCCGACCCGTGCACCCAGTCGAACGCGGCTCCGCGTGCCGGGCGCTGCGAGCGCATCAGCATGTATCCGGCCGAGCTCGGAAACCGCCCGACGGCCGTTCCGTCGCCGACGACGGCCAAGCGGGCCAACCAGCCGTACCCGTAGCCAGGGCTGTAGGGAGTGAGGATCAGCCCACCCGGA
This sequence comes from Actinoallomurus sp. NPDC052274, assembly GCF_040679475.1. Taxonomy (NCBI): domain Bacteria; kingdom Bacillati; phylum Actinomycetota; class Actinomycetes; order Streptosporangiales; family Thermomonosporaceae; genus Actinoallomurus; species Actinoallomurus sp. NPDC052274. The sequence goes on along the minus strand of NZ_JBFAUT010000002.1, from coordinate 46,682 downwards.
CGGGTCTGCTCCACCCAGGCGTACGGAATCGTCGCGACCGCGCAGGTCACGTGGACGCGGTCGAACGGCGCACCGTCCGGCCACCCTTCGGCACCGTCACCGACGACCAGGCGGGGCGCGTATCCGGCCGTCTTGAGGTTCGCCGCCGCCCGCTCCGCCAGCACCGGATCGATCTCGATGGTGGTGACGTTCCGGTCGCCGACGCGGTGCGACAACAGCGCGGCCGTCCAACCGGTTCCCGTGCCGATCTCCAGGACCCGATCGTGATCCTTGACCATGAGCGATTCCAGGAATGCGAAGACCGCTCCCGGAGCCGAACAGGACGAGCTGGCCAGTCCGTCGCCCAGCACGTCGGAGCCGCCGTCGTCGCGTTGGGTGACCAACGACGCATCGGAGTACACGGCCTCCCACCAGGCCGCTTCGTCGCGGGTCCGGTCGACGGGGTACCCGGGGGCAGGACCGTCCGGGTTCGCCCAGGCGACGTCTGGCACGAACAGGTGCCGTGGCACCTCCACCAGCGCTTGCCGCCACCGCTCATCCGTGAGGTCCCCTTGACCCGCGAGCAGGTCAGCAAGGGCTTCTGCGCGTGCACGCGGGTCAGGGGACTTCATCACTCACTTACCTCGCTTACCGTCGCTCGGATTGTCGTTGGTGTTGCCGCCGGTGCCGCGCTTTCCGCCCTGCGGGTCTCTGCCGTCCGTCGGCGTGTTGCTGTCGCTGTTGCCTCCACCGTGCCTGCCCATGCTCACCTCCCATCGTCATCGTTACGCGTCTTAGGCGCTCCTAGAGGTCGATACTCCGAGTCGGCGGAATCACCCACTGGGTTTGGGTGCTAGCCCTTCTGCCAGGCGAAGAGCTGCCTGCGGCATTCGCCGCACGCTCACTATCGGTTTCGGCGCCGTCCGTTGTCGCGCTGTGGGCCGGGACCGGTGCCGAAGAGATGAACGCATGAAAATCCTCGGCGCTCATCTCGTCGAACCACGCCAGAGCGGCGCCAAGAAAAATGAGCTGATCCGTGTCACGAGTCGCGGCATACACCGGCTCCCCGTTCCACTGCCACAGCGGGATACCGTCCATATCGGTCCCGGCACGAGTCCACTCCGACAGGCCGCGGCCCGGCACCACGGCGGTCACGTCCTTCCCTTTTCTGTTGTTGCGCCGAGCGGTGTTCCGTCACCGTCAGCCGGTTCGCCCAGATGCGCCAGGAATTCCCGAGCGTGGACTGGATACTTGCCGACGAGAATCTTGAGCTGTGCGACCTCGGCGATCCACGAGACGCCCGGTCGGCGCATCCGGTTCACGGTGGCGTGGAAGTTGTGCACGGAGCGCATCAGCTCGTCCGGTGACGTCATCAGAATGCCGAATGAAGCGGTGGGGTGACGACGTGCTTGATCGCGGCAACCGCCCTGGTTATGTCGGCGGCCGGGCAGATGCGCTCGCCCCAGCTCCAGTAGAAGGACAGAACCTCGCCCTCATCGGGCATGATTTTGATGATCTCCGTCAGCCCCGCATGCGTCTTTGGCACGCAGGCCCGCACTCGCGTAGGGCCGAGCACGTCGGCGCTTAACCCCTCCATCCGGCAGGCCCGCGCCAAACGGTCTGCGACCGTGTGCGCGTCCTCCGAGAGCTCTGGCCGTGTTCCCGTTTGTGTCATGCCTGAACGATAGGCAACCGAGAGTTATCAGATGGGGACACTGTGTACCCCTACCCCGCAAGCACCCCCACCGCGTCAGCGAGTGCGACGGCGTCGCTCTTGAGCGGTCCCCGTGCCTCGCGTAGCAGGTCGGACACGAGTCCTCGGGCAAGAGGGGTGTAGCGCACGGACTCCGGCGACGCTGCGTGCGCACGGTTCATGTAATGCAGGGTGCCCGCATGGTCATGCCGTTGGTGCTGTGCCCGAGCGAGTTCGATGAGGACACGCGACCGGCGCTCCACGGACGGGACCGTGTCGAGGTTCATATCTTCGGAGCGCTGCAGAGCGGCACCGGGTGTGCGGAGGTCGACCCCGACGGAGATCCCGTGAATGTCGACGTTCGCCCGCCCGAAGACGGTCCAGGCGTGCGTGTAGTCAGCGGGAAGCCGCTCGACGACGCGTTTGGCTTCGTCCCAGTGACGCCATGCGTCACCGTCTCTTCCGTCCCGCGCGTAGGTGATCGCGGCGTGCAGATGCAGCGCACCGTACATGGCCCGGAGATCGTCGGAGCCCTCCTCCAGGAGCGGTGTGAGTGCGGTCGCGGCCGTCTCCACCTCGCGAATGGCCTCTTCGGCGTAGGTCTCTCGGAGCCCGTTGCCGTACGTCCATGCGGCTCCCGCGAGGCTCACTGGATCGTCCGCTTCCTGGGCAGCGAGACGGCCACGGTCGACGATGATCCAGTACAGCTCCGGCTCACAGGCGTATGCAAGCACCTGTTGCGCCAGGTGGTAGACGTCGGCGAGCACCGCGTACGCCTTGCGTCGGTCCGGCCCGTCGAAGTGCCGCGTCGACACTTGAGCGTCTCGAATGAGAGTGGGCAACATCTGGCCGACCTCCGAGCGCTGGAAGCGCGAGGAGTGCCACAGCCGCCATAGTTCCGAGACCCGCCCGCGAAGTACGTCCACGGACGGCGGGTCGTCCTGTGACGGATGCGAGAACAGCGCCCCCCGCACGGCATCGCGGATCTCACCGACGAACGGCAGCATGAGGCGCGAAGAGGCGTCAACCGGAACCGGAGTCGTTCCACCAGTGATTACGGACAGGTCATTGACGCGAAGAGCTACGGCGAGCCGCACGAGAAGCGTGTAATCGCGTAGCTCCCGCTCGCCCCTCTCGATCTTCTTCAGCCAGTCGGGGCCACGGCCGACCAGATTGGCGAGCACCGTACGGGACATGCCCCGACGTTCACGAAGGACACGGATACGTTCGCCACGCGTCAGCTCAGGGGGAAGAGTCTCGGGCATGGGGGGCTCCCAACGAATAGCGATGACCCTGCGGCCAGGGTACGCCGCGCAAGCCGAAGAGACAGCTATCCCGGAAAGCGACTGAACAGACAAGTAGTAGCCCGGACGTATGTTCTCGTGCTGCCAGGTGACTCGGCGATTCGTACTGGGTGGGCATAACGCTCGGTGAAGCCACCCGGAGCAGGTCCTTTATCAGGATGAACCACCCGGCAGCGCGGACTTTCGCCGAGCGTTATGCCCGACCCCGAGTGCAAGGCCGGCTCAATCGGACCCTTGGGCCATCTGGTCCGATCGATCAGTGGCTTTGACGTCGGTATCGACGTAGCAGACCCGGCGAACCGGTCATCGGCCCGGCAACGTCGGCGGCAGGGTGACCACGACGGCGGCGAAGTCACCGCCGCGCCAGGAACGCATACGGCCCTCCGGCCTCCCGTGACCGGGAGGTGGAGGGCCGCTGGTGGTGGAGAGGAGACTCCCGCCTCAGCGGGGTCTGCTCACTCCTAGTTGAGCGTGCCCGTGACCACGATGGCGCACCCACCATCGGAGGTGGGCCGCCCGTTCGGAGCATCGGTGGTGGCCGAAGAGGCGTCGACACCGTCGAAGCCGTTCAGGACCTGACGCACGCGCTCCGACACGTCTCCACGCCGTCCCTTGGTCGCTGCCTGCACCGTGGCGGGCGGAATGGGGGCGTCCGCCGAGACCATGAACTCCCCGGTGGACTTGATGACGACCTGACGGGCCATAACTGCCTCCTGATTGGCTGGAGGACGACGTGGCTTACCACGCCGTCTTGATCTGCTTTGGTCACTTACGACGGAGACCGTCCGGAATGCGGAGGAGCCCGCAAGCCGGTGAGGGCCATATCACGTGGTCAGTGGAGGCGGTGGCGGTCGATGAGTTGCTTGACGATGACGTTGCGCTGGATCTCGTTGGTGCCCTCGCCGACGATCATGAGCGGGGCGTCGCGGAAGTAGCGCTCGACGTCGAATTCCGTCGAGTAGCCGGCCGCGCCGTGGATGCGGACGGCGTCGAGGGCGATGCGCATCGCGGCCTCCGACGCGTACAGCTTGGCCATGCCGGCCTCGAGGTCGCAGCGTTCGCCGCCGTCCAGGCGGTCGGCGGCGTCGAGCGTGAGCAACTGAGCGGCCCGCAGTCGGGTCGCCATGTCGGCCAGGTAGTTGCCGATCGACTGATGCTGCCAGATCGGCCGGCCGAACGCCTCGCGCTCCTGGGCGTACCGCAGGGAGTCCTCCAGCGCGGCGCGTCCGACGCCGAGCGCCCGTGCGGCCACCTGGATGCGGCCGACCTCGAGGCCCCGCATCATCTGCGCGAACCCGCTGCCCTCCACGCCGCCGAGCACGGCGTCGAGGGGCGCGCGGTGGTCGTCGAAGGCCAGCTCACAGCTCTCGACGCCCTTGTACCCGAGCTTGGGCAGGTCGCGGGAGACGGTCAGGCCGGGTCCGGGTTCGACGAGCAGGATGCTGATGCCGCGGTGTCGTGGCGTCGCCTCGGGGTCGGTCTTGCAGAGCAGGGCGATGAGGCCCGCCCGGCGCGCGTTGGTGATCCAGATCTTCGCGCCGTTGACGACGTAGTGATCGCCGTCCCGCCGGGCGGTGGTCGTGATCGCCTGGAGGTCGGAGCCGCCGGACGGCTCGGTGAGCGCCATGGTGGCCCGGAGCTCGCCGGTCGCCATGCGGGGCAGGTAGCGGCGCTTCTGCTCCTCGGTACCGAAGACGCCGATCAGGTGCGAGACGACCGTGTGACCGCCGAAGGCCCCGGCCAGGCTCATCCAGCCGCGGGCCAGTTCCTCGGTGACGAGGACGTAGCACCGCTTGGAAACGGCTACCTCGCCGTACGGTTCGGGCACGGCCAGCCCGAAGACGCCCAGCTCCTTCATCCGCTCGATGAGGCGCTCGGGATAGGTGTTCGCGTGCTCGAGGTCCCGGACGACCGGGCGTACCTCCCGGTCGACGAAGTCGGCGACGACCTCGACGATGGCGCGTTCTTCCTCGGTCAGCTCGGGCACGGTCATGCCTCCTCGGTCTCCCACCGTAGCGGCGTGCGAGCATGACGGCGGAAGTCGCCCGAGTCGAGGAGGATCCGTGGGGCTGCTGGAGGGACGGAGCGCCGTGATCACCGGCGCGGCACAGGGCATCGGGCTGGCCACGGCGCGGGTGTTCGCCGCGAACGGCGCGCGCGTGGTGATCGGCGATCGTGACCTGGACGCCGCGCGGGCGGCGGCCAAGGAGGTCGGCGGGGTCGCCGTGGCGTGCGACGTCACCTCGGCCGCCGAGGTGTCGGCGCTGGTCGATCGGTGCGTGACGGAGCACGGCGGGCTGGACGTCATGGTGAACAACGCGGGCATCACCCGGGATGCCACCATGCGCAAGATGACGGAGGAGGACTTCGGCGCCGTGATCGACGTCCACCTCAAGGGCACCTGGCACGGCACCCGCGCCGCCTCGCTCGTCATGCGGGAGCAGCGCCGGGGTGCGATCGTGAACGTCTCCTCGATCTCCGGGAAGGTCGGGATGGCCGGCCAGACCAACTACAGCGCCGCCAAGGCGGGCATCGTCGGCATGACCAAGGCCGCCGCCAAGGAGCTCGCCTACCTGGGCGTACGCGTCAACGCGGTCCAGCCCGGGCTGATCAGGACGGCGATGACGGAGGCGATGCGCGAGGACGTCTGGGAGGGGAAGATGCGGGAGATCCCGATGGGGCGGGCGGGAGAGCCCGAGGAGGTGGCGAACGTCGTGCTGTTCCTCGCCTCGGACCTGTCGAGCTACATGACGGGCGCCGTCCTGGAGATCGCCGGGGGACGGTTCATGTGACCTCCAGGGAGTGCAAAGCCGTTTTGACGGTGACTCTGCGTTAACGACCATTCAGATGGCTAGACTCTTGTTTGCGCGTAGCCGCAGCTTCTGCCGTGGTCTGGCCGGTCAGGAGCCGCTGGGAGGCTCCGATGAACGCCCTGAACTCCGATCGAGTCGGGTCTCGACCGCACAGGCCGCGCCTGCCGGCCGAGCTGACCAGTTTCGTGGGACGTCGGCACGAGGTGGCCGAGGTCAAACGACTCCTGTCGGTCTCCCGGCTCGTCACGCTGACCGGGGTCGGCGGGGTCGGCAAGACCCGGCTGGCCCTCCGCGTGGGGATGCTGATTCACCGGTCCTTCCCCGACGGTGTGTGGCTGGTCGAGCTCGCCGAGCTGAACAACCGGAACCTGCTGCCCGCGGTGTGCGACGCTCTGCGGATCGATGACGTCTCGACCCGGCCCGCCCTCGAGGTGCTGATCGACCACATCCGCGACGCCCATGGTCTGTTGGTCCTGGACAACTGCGAACACCTGCTCCCGGAGTCCGCGTCGCTGGCCGAGACCTTGCTGCACGAGTGCCCTCGCCTGCGGATCCTCGCCACCAGCCGCCAGGCCCTCGGCATCGCCAGCGAACAGACCCTGTCGGTGCCCAGCCTCCCGGTGACCGGCCGCACCCTGACGAGCCCCGACACCGGCGTCGTCGCCGGCGACGCCGTCCGGCTGTTCGCCGAACGCGCCGAGGCGGTCGTGCCCGGCTTCATCGTCACCGAGGACAACCGCGAGACGGTCGAACAGATCTGCCGCCGGCTCGACGCGCTGCCGCTCGCGATCGAGTTGGCGGCGGTACGGCTGCGGGCCCTGTCGGTCACCCAGCTCCTGGCCCGCCTGGACGACCGGTTCCGGCTGCTCACCTCCGGATCGCGCACCGTCCTGCCCCGCCACCAGACCCTGCGCGCCCTGATCGACTGGAGCTACGGCCTGTGCACCGAGCCCGAACGCCTCCTGTGGGAACGTGTCTCGGTCTTCTCCGGCGGCCTGGACCTGGAAGCCGCCGAATCCGTCTGCGCCGGCGACGGCATCGCCCGCCGAGACGTCCTCGACCTCGTCGTCGGACTCGTCGACAAATCAGTACTGGTCCGCGAGGAACACGCCGGAACCGTCCGCTACCGCCTCCTGGAGACCATCCGCCAGTACGGCCACGAACGCCTCATCGCCTCCGACGGCGAGGCCCGCGTCCAACGACGCCACCGCGACTACTACCGCGACCTTGTGGCCCGGGCCGACCGCGAGTGGTTCGGCCCCGACCAGGTCGCCTGGCTCACCCGCCTGCGGACCGAACATCCCAACCTGCGTGCGGCCCTGGAGTACTCCTTCGCCACACCGGGCCAGAGCGCCGTCGGCCTGGAGATGTCCGCCCGCCTGCGTCATCACTGGATCGTCAACTACTACCTCACCGAGGGACGCGACTGGCTGGATCGCGGACTCGCCGCGGTGAGGGAGCCGACCGCCGAGCGGGCCGGAGCGCTGTGGGCCGACGCCTGGATGGCCGTCATGCAGGGGCAGAGCGGCCAGGCCATGAGCATGCTGCACGAGGCCAGGACCATCGCCGATCGTCTCGGGTCCCGATCCGTCAAGGCGTACGTCGCGCTGTGCTGCGGGATGATCGCGATGTACGCGGGAGACGCCGACTCGGCGATCCGGTACTACGAGGACGGCCTGGCCGCGCACCGGGCGACCGGGGACCGCGAAGGTCTGGCGCTGGGGCTGATCTGGCTCTCCCTCGCCTGCTCCTTCCGTGGCGATTCCAAGTCCGCCATGGCGTACGGGGAGGAGGGGCTGGCCGTCTGTGAGGCGAGCGGCGAGCGCTGGCACAGGGCGTACGTGACCATGGCACTGGGCGTCGAGAGCCGGCGGCAGGGCGACCTGCGACGCGCGGCGGAGCTGGAGAGGCGCAGCCTGCGGTTCCACCGAGAGCTCGACGACCCGCTGGGGATGGGGGTCGACTTCGAGGTCCTCGCCTGGATCGCCGCCGCCGAAGAGGACCACGAGCGGGCCGCCCGGCTGCTGGGCATCCTGCGGACGACCTGGCGGCTGATCGGCGCACCGCCGTCCGGGTACGGCCACCTGGCGGGCTGTCACGACGAGTGCGTCTCCCGTGTGCGGACGGCCCTGGGCGACCGCGCCTTCGCGGCGGCCTGTGAGGAGGGCGCCGTGATGCCGTTCGGCAAGGCCCTCACCTACGCACTGGGCGAGCGGCTCGCCACGACCGCCGGTCTCGACGGCTCGCTGCTCACCCGCCGCGAGGAGGAGATCGCCCACCTGGTCACGGAGGGCATGAGCAACCGGGACATCGCGGCCAAGTTGGTGATCGCCCAGCGCACCGCCGAGGGCCACGTCGAGCACATCCTGAACAAGCTGGGTTTCAACTCCCGTGCCCAGATCGCGGCCTGGATGGGACAACGGAAAACCTCGAACTGAGACGCCCGAGAAGGCTGGGCAGCGTCCTGGCGACCGGGTCATCCGTCCCGCTGGCGGGCGGATCCGGGGGTCGGGCAGCGTCCTGGCGACCGGGTCATCCGTCCCGCTGGCGGGCGGATCCGGGGGTCGGGCAGCGTCCTGGCGACCGGGTCATCCGTCCCGCTGGCG
>NZ_JBFAUT010000002.1:0-38190 GCF_040679475.1 Actinoallomurus sp. NPDC052274 | reverse complement strand
GCGGGCGGATCCGGGGGTCGGGCAGCGTCCTGGCGAGGGGGCCCGCCTTCCGGCCCCCGGATCCTTGCGAGGCATCAAACGGGTATCGCTGTGGTGTATTCGCTGGCACCTCCCTCACTTGTCGACGTCGTTGTCCTGAGGCGGCCGGTGCGTCCGCAGTTCGAACCAGACGATCTTCCCGGTCGCGGTACGCGCGGCGCCCCAGCGGCTGGACAGCATGCCGACCAGGTGAAGGCCGCGCCCGCCCTCGTCGATCTCGTCGACCGGGCGCACCCGGGCGATCGACTCGGCGGCCTCATCGTGCACTTCGAACCGCAGCGTGCCCTCCTCCGCGCGCACGGTCAGGTCGATCTGTCCCTTTCCGTGGCGTACGGCGTTGGTGACGAGCTCGCTGACCAGCAGTTCGGCGGTGTCACGGTGGTGGCCGAGGCCCCAGTACTCCAGTTGTTCGCCGGCGAGCCGGCGGGCCGGTGGAACCGCGGCGGTCGAAGGGGGGAGCGGCCATGAGGCGGTGCCGCCCTGACCGCTCCCCGGTCCCTTGGGAGGGCGGGCGGACTCACCACGGTGGACGGCGGCAGTCGGCCCATGCCGCCGGTGGACGCCTCCGCTCCCAGGGGCGAGCGCGACCGGCGGCAACGAGGGCTGCCGCCGCTGCACGCCCGCAGGGGTTCTCATGGGGGTGTTGGTGAGGACGGGCCGATTCATGTCCTCCACTCCTCGTGGAGGGGCCGGTCCCGTCCCGGATGGGGGATCACGTGCCTGACCGCGTCCGCGGACGGGCACGTGGGCTGCCGCTGACACATCGTTCTCGTACCTTTGATCGTCCCTCCGGTTGCCACTGAGTGGATCTGAGTGGGCTATGACCACGAGCATGCTCCCGGGACCCCCAGGTCCGCGCCGGGACAATCCCCCGTATCGCTACGCATTCCACGTATTCCAGGTAGCCGCCCGGCCGGCGAGAAGGCTTCCGAGAGCGGGACGGCTATGCGCGGTTCCGCACCAGGGCGTTCCGGTCCAGGGTCGCGAGCGCCAGATTGGCGACCACGATCACCGCACCGACGAGGGCCAGGGCACCGTGGTCCAGCGCGTACAGAGCGGCGGTGGCGGCGCCGAACACGAGGACCTTGACGAGCAGGACGCCGGCCAGCGGCAGCCGGATCCTGGCCTTCGGCGCGGCGAAGAGCCCCCAGACCACGGCGGTGACCAGGGGAACGCCCACGCCCAGCAGGACGCTCAGGGCCAGCCCGTCGCCGACGTCGGCGCCCCACCAGGCGAGCACGGCCAGTGCGGCGACCTCCAGCGCGAACGCCAGTCCCTCGTTCACCACGTGCAACGGCCGCGGGATCCTCGGGCTCCTTTTCTCGGCTGCGCAAAGCGTACGGCTGGTGATCACCGAGCGTCCGGGCAAGGGCGGGTAAACGATGGTCGACCGATCGACGAGGGCGGCTCGTCGGTGATCGAAGCCGAACCACCGCCTGTGCTGTCAATAGCAGGGTGTCATCGCTCACTCTCCCGCCGCGTCGACGGCTCTCGTCGGCCCTCATGGCCGCGCTCACCGCATGGGGTGCCCTGGCCGCGCAGCCCGTGAACGCCGCCCCGGCGGAGACCCACCCCCGGCTCTCGGTGGTTCCCGCCTGCGGTGCCCCCACCGACGGCCGCATGTCCTGCCTGGCCCTCGTACGCGCCGACGTCGCGCCGCAGCAGGGCATCCTGAAGTCCGCGGCCCCGGCCGGCCTCGGGCCGGCCGACCTGCAGCACGCCTACGGCCTGCCCGCGGCGACGCGAGGGAGCGGGCAGACGGTCGCCATCGTCGTGGCCTTCGACAACCCGCGGGCGGAGGCGGATCTGGCCACCTACCGGGCGCAGTACCGGCTGCCGCCCTGCACCACCGCGAACGGCTGCCTGCGGAAGGTCGACCAGAACGGCGGTACCCGGTTGCCGGCGGCCGACGTCGGCTGGGGTGAGGAGGCGGCCCTGGACCTGGACATGGTCTCGGCGGCCTGCCCGAACTGCCGGATCCTCCTCGTCGAGGCGAGCGAGCCGGACATGGAGGCGCTCGGCGCCGGCGTCAACACGGCCGCGCGCCTGGGCGCGCGCTACATCTCCAACAGCTACGGCGGCCGGGAGGACGCCTCGTCCGCCCGCTACGACGCCGCGTACTTCACCCACCCCGGGGTCGCGATCACGGCCGCGTCGGGGGACAGCGGGTACGGCACCATGTACCCGGCGACCTCACCGCGGGTCACGGCGGTCGGCGGAACCGCGCTGCGCCGGTCGGGCGAGCCGCGCGGATGGACGGAGGTCGCCTGGAGCGGCGCGGGGTCCGGCTGCTCCGCGTTCACCGCCAAACCGGGCCGGCAGCGGGACACCGGTTGCGAGCGGCGGACGATCACCGACGTGTCCGCCGTCGCCGATCCGGCCACGGGCGTGGCGGTCTACGACACGTACGGCGTCGGCGGCTGGCTCGTCGTCGGCGGCACCAGCGCCTCCGCCCCGATCATCGCCGCGGCGTACGCGCTGGCCGGGCCGCCGCCCGCGAACAGTGACCCGGCGTCCTTCCCGTACGGGCGCGCGAGCGCACTCCACGACGTGACGTCCGGCAGCAACGGCTCGTGCACCCCGGAGTACCTGTGCACGGCGGGGCCCGGTTACGACGGCCCCACGGGCCTGGGCACCCCGAACGGCGTCACGGCCTTCCAGGCCGGGTGAGCGAGGGCCGCCGAACGAATCGGCGGCCCGGACCCCCATCCCGACTGGTCGTTACCCGACACGCGACCGGAACTATCGACGCCCGTGCCGGAACTCCCCACGGCCGTGCCGGTGGTGCCGGTAGTGGTGGCGGTGGTGCCGGTAGTGGTGGCGGTGATGCCTGTAGTGGCGGTGGTGCCGGTAGTGATGGCGTCGATGGTGGTCGGACGCGGACACCTGGACGGTGTTGCCCTGCGCCATCGCCACGATCTGGCTGTGAGCGGACGCCACCGTGCCGCTCTGCGCGCTCGCGGGCGACGCCAGCATCAGCGCGCTCGCGGTGGCGGCGGTGGCAAGGCCGGAAGCGACCCACGCTTTCCTCAACACGTTGAGCCTCCTTTTACCAAAGCGCATAACGTTCTGAGGTGATGACCGTCTTGATCGCATCCACGGGAGGCCTACACCAGCCATTATTGCTACATGACCGAGATATAACACAATGGGCCGGTAACGTCTTTTTAGATCGCTAGCCTGATAGATCTGACCGATCGCCACGGACCCGCGCGGGACGAGGGCACAGGCGGCGCCTGTGCCCTCGAATCGATCGAGCGGTAGCGCTTTTACTCGCTGCCCGCGATGCCGGAGATATTGCCCGTGCCGACCCGGCCACGCGGCTCCATGCCGGTCCGGCCGCGTTCCTCCATGCCGGTCCGGCCGCGTTCGTGCGTCCCGACCCGTGTCCGCTCGGTGGTGCCGCGTTCGCGAGGGATCTCTTCCCGTCCGCGCTCCACGCCGGTCCGCGTGCGCTCGCTCATGCCGCCGCGCTCGCGGGGCATCTCTTCCCGGCCGCGCTCGGTACGCGTGAGGCCGCCCCGGGTCCGCTCCGTGCCGTACCGACCGTGCTCCCGGCCGTAGTGCCTGCCCCTCAGGTGCTCCTCCCGGCGCATCTCGCGCTCTCTGCGCATCTCGCGCTCATGACGCATCTCGCGCTCCCGGCGCATGCGCTCACGCTCGCGGCGCCGCCGGCCGTCGTCGCCGGGCAGGACGGAGACGAACTCCCCTGCCGTGGCCGCGACGACCTGGCTGCCGGTCGAGGGGGCGGAACGAGTCTGGGCGTGTGCGGGCGCGGCCATGAGAAGACCGCTCACCACTGCGGCGGCCGCCAGGCCGCCAACGGACGCTTTCCTCACCACAGTCGTGCCTCCTTTGGGGTTGGAATGGCATAGAGCCCGAAACACGACGGCCTGGGAATCACTAAGCCAGGGGCGCCGTAATTGCCATCATCTCTCGGTAATCGGCGGGCACCACTACTAATAGGTAATGAGTCCTCAAACACGACTCCTATAGGCTCGTTCTATCGCTCCCGGCGGCGGACGGCCGAGCACACCGAACGACCTGCCCTGACCGGCGAATTCCAGCCGACCGCGACCGAGTGTAAACGCCTGATCTCTCGTTTCAGGAGGAAGATGCGGACGGCCGGGTCAGCCGGTGCCCGAGATTCCGCACCCGATCGGTGATCTCCGGCGGGGCGTCGAGGGTGAATTCGGCACCGAGGGCCGCGATCACGGCGATGCACTGCACCACCAGACCGGCGGAGTCCGCGCTGAGGCGGATCGCGCACCCGTCCGCTCCGCGGTCCTCGATCTCGCCGGGGATCGAGAAGAACCGGCCGGCGCGTACGGCGTCGGCGGGCAGCCGGACCGTCATCCGCGCGGTGTGGCGGTAGGTGGCACGGGCGAGGCCGCGGGTGAGGTACGCGGCGGGATCCGGCGCCGGCAACTCGCGCGGCTCGAACCGGGCGTGCGCGGGCGTCGGCCGCTCGATCCGGTCGGCCCGGAACGTGCGCCAGTCCGTCCGCTCCGGGTCGTACGCGATGAGGTACCACCATCCCCGCAGGGCGACGAGATGGTGCGGCTCCACCCGGCGGGCGCCGACCTCGTCCGCCCGGTTCCGGTAGTCGAAGGAGAGCAGCCGCCCGTCGCGGCGGCACGCCGCGATCACGGCGAGGACATCAGGGGACACGCGCGGCGCGGTGCCGTGCCGTACGGCGACGGCGGCCTCGCTCAGGGCGGCCAGGCGGGGCCGCAGCCGGGCCGGCAGCACCTGTTCGAGCTTGGCGAGCGCCCGCGCGGAGCTCTCCTCGATCCCGGCCACGCTGCCGTCCGCCGCCGTCACCAGGCCGAGCGCGACCGCGATGGCCTCCTCGTCGTCCAGCAGCAGCGGCGGGAGGTCGCGGCCGGAGACCAGCCGGTAGCCCCCGGCCGTACCGGTCACGCCCTCCACCGGATAGTCCAGCGCGCGCAGCCGGGTGACGTCGCGGCGCAGGGTGCGGTCGGTGACGCCCAGGCGTTCGGCCAGCTCGGCGCCGGACCACTCGCGTCTGCTCTGCAGCAGCGCCAGCAGGCGCAGCAGCCGGCCGGGCAGATTCTTGCGCGTCTCGGTCACGATCTCAGACTGCCATCCGTTCCGGACAAGATGTGTCCGGAACGCCTTCTACGGTGGCCGGCATGAACGAGACGACGAGTGGGGACCTCGACCACCTGCGGGACCGCGCGCACGGGCCGGTCCACCTTCCGGAGACCGACGGCTACGACGGCGAACGCCTCGGCTACCAGCGGCTGGCACCGCACCGGCCGGCGGTGATCGTCGGCGCGGCCGACGCGGAGGACGTACGAGCCGCGGTCGAGTACGCCGCGGCGCGAGGTCTGCGCGTCGCGGTCCAGGCCACGGGGCACGGACTGGGCCGCGCGCTGCGGGACGGGGTGCTGATCGGCACCCGCCGGATGTCCGAGGTCCGGGTGGATCCCGCGGCGCGTACGGCGTTCGTCGCGGCCGGGGCGACCTGGCACGACGTCGTCGAGGCGGCGGCGCCGTACGGCCTGGCCCCGCTGTCCGGGAGCTCTCCCGGCGTCGGGGCGGTCTCCTACACGCTCGGGGGCGGCGTCGGCCTGGTGGCGCGCCGGCACGGGTTCGCCGCGGATCACGTGCGCCGGTTCGACCTGGTCACGGCGGACGGACGGCTCCGTACGGTCACCGCGGCCGCCGAACCGGACCTGTTCTGGGCGCTGCGCGGCGGTGGCCGCGGCCTCGGGGTGGTCACCGGCATGGAGGTCGAACTGCTGCCCATCACCCGGCTCTTCGGCGGCGGCCTGTACTTCGACATCGCGCGGGTGCCCGACGTGTTCGAGGCCTGGCGGCGGTGGACGGAGACGGTGCCGGAGGAGCTGACCTCGGGCCTGACGGCGTTGTGCTATCCGGACCTGCCGATGGTGCCGGAGGAGCTGCGCGGCCGGCACGTGGCGCACGTCCAGATCGCCTACCTGGGCGCCGAGACCGAGGGCCGGGAGCTGGTCGAGGCGCTGCGCGCCGTCGGCCCGCAACTGCGGGACACACTGCGTGACCTGCCCTACACCGAGTCGGGCATGGTCTTCGCCGAGCCGGACCGGCCGCACGCGTACCGGTCACAGAACCGCCTGCTGCGCGGGCTCGCCCCGGCCGCGCTCGCCTCGCTGCCGGGATCGGCCGGCCCGGCGGCCCGGATGATGTGCGTGGTCGGGTTCCGGCACCTCGGCGGCGCGCTGGCACGGCCGCCCCGCGTCGCGAACGCCGTCGGGCACCGGGAGGCCGCCTACCTGCTGAACGTCCTGTCCCTCGTCGAACCCGGCGAGGAGGACAAGGCGCGGGCGCTGCACGAGGAGGTCCTCGTGCCGTTCGCCGCCGACGCGCTCGGCCGCTCCCTCAACTTCAGCTACGGACCGCTGGAGGAGGACGAACTGCGATCCGCGTTCGCGCCGGAGACCCACCGGCGGCTGGCCGCCCTCCGGGCCGCGTACGACCCGGACGGCCGGTTCCAGGTCTGATCGAGCCTGGTCCGGGTCTAGCCGAGCTGGACGGAGCGCTTGGCCATGCCGAGCCAGAAGCCGTCGATGACGCTGCGCTGGGTGTCCAGCTCGGCCTCGCCGGCGCCGAGGGCGACGAACAGCGGCGCGAAGTGCTCCGTGCGCGGGTGGGCGAGCCGGCCGGCCGGCGCCCGGTGCTCGAAGTCGAGCAGCGCGTCGAGGTCGCCGGCGGCGAGCGTCTCCCGGCCCCACGCGTCGAACTCCCTGGACCAGCCGGGCGCGTTCGCGGGGTCCGGGTCCATGCTGAGGGCGCGCAGGTTGTGGGTGAAGAAGCCGCTCCCGACGATCAGCACGCCCTCGTCGCGCAGCGGCGCGAGGCGGCGGCCGAGGGCCAGCAGCCGTTCCGGGTCCAGCGTCGGCATGGAGATCTGCAGGACCGGGACGTCGGCGTCCGGGTACATCTCCACCAGCGGGACGTACGCGCCGTGGTCCAGGCCGCGCTCGGGGTCCTCGTGGACCGGGCCGCCCACGAGCTTGCGGACCTTGTCGGCGAGCTCCGGCGCGCCCGGCGCGGGGTAGGTCACGTGGTAGTAGTGCTCGGGGAAGCCCCAGAAGTCGTAGGTCAGCGGCACCGGGCGGGTGGCGCCGATGGCGAGCGGCGCCGACTCCCAGTGCGCCGAGACGACGAGGATCGCCTCGGGGCACGGCAGGTCGGCCGACCAGGCGGCGAGCTGGCCGGGCCAGATCGCGTCGTCCGCGAGCGGCGGTGCGCCGTGGCTGAGGTAAATCACCGGCATCCGTTCGGACATCGCGACCCTCCAGATGATCGACCAGATGATTGAAGGCTCAACTTACGCCCTGAGCCTACCTCCTTTAGTTGAACTCTCAAGTTCTTTCGTCCAAGTGATGGTGAAGAACCCGACAGGGACGGAGCCGTTCCCTGACCTGAGAGGCCGACTTCGCTACCGTCGCGGTCAGCGAACGCGTCACCTGGGACGGAAGGAGCCCGCGTGCGAGTCTTGGTGATCGGTGCCGGCGTCATCGGCGCCGCCGTCGCCGCCGGGCTGACCCGCCGAGGCGCATGGGTGACCGTCCTCGAACAGCGCTTCCCGGGCGCCGGCACCACCGGCACGTCCTTCGCCTGGGTCAACGCAGGCGACAAGGACCCCGAGGACTACTTCGCGCTGAACCACACGGCGGTCCACGCCTACCACGCCCTGGGCGGAGAGGGTTTCGTCCCCACCGGGCACCTCGAGTGGGCGAACGGCGAGACCCGCCGCCTCGAGCTCAGCGCCCGCGTCGAGCGGCTGCGCGACCGGGGGTACGCCGCCGAGCGGATCACCGCCCGGCGCGCCGCCGAGCTCGAACCCGACCTGGCCGCCCAGCCCGACGACACGGACTACGTCTTCTTCCCGGAGGAAGGGCACGTGCTCCCGGCCGTCCTCCTCGCCCGCCTCCTCGGCGAGGCGCGCGACCGGGGCGCCCGCGTGGAGACCGGCGCGGCCGTCCGCGAGATCACGTCGGGCCGGGGCGGGGTGAGCGTCACGCTGGCCGACGGCGGCGTCCGCGCCGCCGACATCCTGGTCTGCTGCGCCGGCCGGTGGACGGGCGGGCTCGTCGACGTCCCCGTGCTCGACCCACGGGTCTCGGGCACGGTCACGAACGGCTTCCTCGTCACGACCACGCCGGTCCCCGCCCGGCTGGGGCGCGTGCTCACGAGCGACCGCCTGAACGTCCGCCCCGACGGCGGCGGCCGCCTGCTCCTCCAGGCGCTCGACCTCGACGAGGCCGCCGACCCCGAGACCCCGCCGCCGGACGACGTCGGCGCGGAGCTGCTCGCCCGGCTGCCCGAGGCCCTGTCCGCGACGGAGGGCGCGCGGGTCGAGCGGACCCGCGTGGGGCAGCGCGCCATGCCCGCAGACCGCCGCACCGTCGCCGGGTTCACCGACTCCGCCGCTCGGGTGTACACCGTCGTGACGCACAGCGGGATCACGCTCGCGCCGCTCCTCGGCGACCTGGTGGCCGGGGAGGTGTACGGCAAGGAGTCGGCGCTGCTCCGGCCGTTCCGCCCGGCGCGGTTCACCGTTCCGGTGCCCGCCCCGGCCGCGGAGCCCGAATGCCCGGCGCGAGACCGGGGATAGCAGCATCCATGGGGCACGCCCGGCTGGAGTTCGCCGCCGAACTCCGTTTCTTCCTCGCACCCGCCGCCCGCGGCGGTATGGTCCTCGCCCCGCTCGACGGAACCTCCTCCCTCGGGCACGTGGTCGAGTCCGTCGGCGTTCCGCTGCCCGAGGTGGGCGACCTGCTCGTCGCCGACCGGCCGGTGCCGCCGTCCTACCGCCCCCGGGACGGGGACGTGATCCAGGTACGGGCCGTACGCCGCCCGCAGCGCCTGCCCGCGGGGCCGCCCCGCTTCACCCTCGACGTCCACCTCGGGAAGCTGGCCCGGCGGCTGCGGCTCGTCGGGGTCGACACGGACTACCACAACGACATCGACGACGACGTCCTGGTCGAGCTGGCCGATCGCGAGCACCGGATCCTGCTGACGCAGGACCGCGGCCTGCTCCGCCGGCGGCGGCTGTGGTTCGGGGCGTACGTGCGCGGCACCCGGCCGGAGGAGCAGTTCCGCGACGTCCTGGACCGGTTCGCGCCGCCGCTCGCCCCGTGGACCCGGTGCACCGCCTGCAACGGCCTGCTGGCGCCGGTGGCCAAGGAGACCATCGAGCACCTCCTCCAGCCCGGCACCCGGCGCAGCTACGACGGCTACGCGCGGTGCCCGGAGTGCGGCCGCCTCTACTGGAAGGGCGCCCACCACCGCCGGCTGCAGGCGATCGTGGACGCCGCTCTCAGCTCTTCGTGATCAGCCGATGTCGCGGCGGCGGAGGCCCGCGAGACCGGCGGCGGTGACCGCGGCCGCGACGGCGGTGAGCGCGAGGATCGGCGTCGCCGTCAGCTCGGCGCCGGGCAGCTTGGGCACGTGCGTGAACGGCGACAGGTCCATCACCGCCTGGCCCAGCTTGAGGACCGGACCCAACTGGCCGAGGAGCAGGAAGACGCCGAGCACGCCCCAGGCGGCGGGCGCGAGCCGGGGCGCCGCGCCGAACAGCAGCATCGCGATCGCGGCCGCCACCCACGCGGCGGGCGCCTGCACCAGCGCCGCGCCCAGGAGCCGGGGCACCTGGGCGCCGAGGTCGTGCGTGCGCAGCCCGTGGGCCAGCCCCGCCGCCAGGCCGGCGACGCCGAGCAGCACGACCGGCCCCGCCGCCGCGAACAGCAGGTGGCCGGTCGACCACCGCAGCCGGCGGACCCTCGTCGCCAGGAGCGGTTCGAGGCGCTGCGCGGTCTCCTCGGTGCGCATCCGCAGCACCACCTGCACGGCGTACGCCGCGGCGATCAGCCCGAGGACGCCCATGACCGTGCCGACGTAGGAGTCCTCCAGGCCGCGCTGCCCGCCCATCTTGGCGAGCAGGTCCGCCGCGCCGGAGCTGTTCTTGAGCAGGTCCCCGAGGCCCTTGAGGACGGCGCCGATCGCCGCGCCGTACACGACGAACCCGGCCAGCCAGCCGAGCAGCGCGCCCCGGTGCAGCCGCCACGCGAGCGCCAGCGGACTGCGCAGGTACGGGGCCGCGTCGGCCGGACCCGGCCGGGCCGGCAGCAGACCGGCGCCCAGGTCCCTGCGCTCGACCAGCGCGTACGCCGCGAACACCACCGCGACCGCGACGACCACTCCGAGGCCGATGACCCACCAACGCTCCGCGCCGTAGGGCCGGACCTGCTGCGCCCAGCCGATCGGCGACAGCCACGTCAGCCAGGCGACGCGGCCGGCGTCCCCCACCGCGCGCAGCAGGTAGGCGACGCCGACGACGGCGAGCGCGATGCCGCGCGCCGCCTGGGCCGTCTCGGCGAGCTGCGCGGTCACGCCCGCGACGGCGGTGAAGCACAGGCCCGGCACCGTCCAGGCGAGCCCGGTCGCGAGCGAGCCCGCCACCGGCAGGCCGAAGGCGATCAACGCGATGGTCGAGACGACGGCGAGCGCGAGGTTCGCGACCACCCCGACGAGCAGGCCGGCGGTCAGCGGCGCCCGGCGGCCGACCGCGCCCGCGCCCACCAGTTCGAGGCGGCCCGCCTCCTCGTCGCCCCGCGTGTGCCTGACCACCAGCAGGACGCTCATCACGCCGACGAGCGCGCCGCCGATGGCCGCCATCCGCCAGGCGATGACGCCGCCGACCGAGTCGGTGACGTGGATCCGGCCGTACATGGCGACCGTCGCGCCGTTGCCGTTGATGCCGGAGACGAAGTCGCACAGCGACGCGGGCGTGTCGTACAGCTTCTTGAAGCCGTACGCGGTGCTGGCCAGGTAGGCGATGAGGGCGTAGACCCAGACGGCGAGCATGATGCGGCTGCGCCGCAGACCGAGCGTGAGCAACCGCCCGGTGCCGGCGAGAGCGTTCATCGGGCCATCCCCGCGGGCGCCTCGTCCTCGTAGTGGCGCAGGAACAGCTGCTCCAGGGTCGGCGGGGTGCTCGTGAGGCTGCGAACGCCGGCCCGGGTGAGGTGCTTCAGCACCTCGTCGAGCTTGTCGGTGTCGACCTCGAGGCGGACGCGGGTGCCCTGGACGTCGGGGTCGTGCACGCCGGGCAGGGTCGCCAGCCCGTCGGGCGGGCTCGCCAGCTCGGCCGTGATCGACGTGCGGGTCAGGTGCCGCAGCTCGGCCAGCGTGCCGCTCTCGACGGTACGGCCCCGGCGGATGATGCTCACCCGGTCGCAGAGCGCCTCGACCTCGGACAGGATGTGGCTGGACAGCAGCACCGTACGGCCGCGCTCGCGCTCCTCCTCGACGCACCGCTGGAAGACCTCCTCCATGAGCGGGTCGAGGCCGGAGGTCGGCTCGTCGAGGATCAGGAGCTCGACGTCGGAGGCGAAGGCCGCGACGAGGGCGACCTTCTGCCGGTTGCCCTTGGAGTACGCCCGGCCCTTCTTCTTCGGGTCCAGCTCGAACCGCTCCAGCAGCTCGGCCTTGCGGTCCGGGTCGTGGCCGCCGCGCAGCCGGCCGAGCAGGGCGATGACCTCGCCGCCGGTGAGGTTCGGCCAGAGGACGACGTCGCCGGGGACGTACGCGAGCCGGCGGTGCAGCGCGGTGACGTCGCGCCACGGGTCACCGCCCAGCAGCCGCGTCGTCCCCGCGTCGGCCCGCAGGAGGCCGAGCAGGACGCGGATGGTCGTGGACTTGCCCGCGCCGTTCGGGCCCAGGAAGCCGTGCACCTCGCCGGAGCGAACGGTCAGGTCGAGGCCGTCCAGCGCACGCGTCCGGCCGAAGGTCTTCACGAGGCCGGACACGGTTATCGCGTCTGTCATACCTTCAGAACGTACACTACTTTCACAAAATCGTGAAGGTAGTGAACGTCCGATAAACTGGCCGGAGATCGAGAGGAGTGAGAGCGCGTGGCCGAGCGGGACCCCGAAACCGTGCGCCGGTTCGTCGAGCGGTTCGCCTCGGACCTGGTCGAGGCGGGGCTGCCGCGCATGCCCGCGCGCGTCTTCGCGGCGCTACTCGGCTCCGACTCCGGTCGCCTCACCGCCGCCGAGCTCTCCGAAACGCTCCAGGTGAGCCCCGCGGCGATCTCGGGCGCGGTGCGCTACCTCTCCCAGGTCCACATGATCCGGCGGGAGCGCGAGCCCGGGTCCCGCCGCGACGTCTACGTCTCGGACGCCGACATCTGGTTCGAGGCGATCCTCAACCGCGACCGGATCATCGCCCGCTGGCAGAAGAGCATCCGCGAGGGTGTCGAGGCGCTGGGCCCCGATTCCCCGGCGGGCCTTCGGCTGGCGGAAACGCTGGCGTTCTTCGACTACATCCACGAGGAGCTTCCGAAGTTCCTCGCCGAGTGGCAGAAGCGCAAGGCCGAGTGGCGCGCCGCCCGCGAGAGCTGATCGGTTCCATCGCCAGCCGTGCGGCTGTTCCCGGGCTCGGCGCCTCGCGCCCGCTCGGAGGTGGGCGTCGACACCGGCGCGGAAGCTTCACATCGCGGGAAAGGGCGGCGGTGTGATCCTGGTGTGGGGCTGGGTGGCGACAACCATCATCGTCACGTAAAGCGTTGCTATAGTCACGGTCTGTGGATGTCGTTGTGCGGGTCAAACCCACGCGCGGTGCCCGGCAGGCCCCGGCGTCGGAGCCTGTGCTGCCCGTGATCGACCGCCCCGCATCCTGCCTCCGTGCTCATCGCGGTGGTTCGGCGCGGGGGCGCGCCGGTACGGCGGTGCGAGGTCGTGCCGGTACGGCGGTGCGAGGTGGGTGACCTGCGCTCGATCGCGGCGCCGTTCGTGGCGTCAGGTCCGTCCGGTGTCGCGATTCGTGACCGGCTCAAGGGCCTGACGCTCGCGGATGAGAAGGTGCTGCGGCTGATCGGAGACCATCTCGGTGCTCTGGCGGGCACGGACCTCAAAGCGCGGTGTGCGGCCGGGCTGGATCACGACAGCGGCCTGTGGGCGGACCGCAAGCGGGCGCTGACAGCAGAGTCGTCGTCGCGGTGGGCCGGGTCGATCACCAAGGCCACCCACGATCAGTGGGGGCTGGCGCGCCGCGCCCAGAACGCTCACATCCAGAACCTCGAAGCCGCACTCCGCACAATCGCCCACCGCCTTTCTCTGCCGGTTGGAACGAAGGGCACGAAGCGATCACCGGGCGGGTACCGCAGCCCGCGCGAGTGGTTCGCCAAGACTCGCCGCCTGCACCTGCTCCAAGACCGGCTGGAACGAGAGCGGGCCGACTGGAACGCCGGGCGTGTTCACGTCGTGCGCGGCGGCAAGCGGCTGCTCCGCGCCCGGTACAACCTGGACGCCGCCGGACTCACCGAGCCTGAATGGCGGGAGCGGTGGCAGGCCGAGCGCCGGTTCTTCCAGGCCGATGGGGAGTCGGGCAAACGGTACGGGAACCAGACGATCCGCGTCACGCCCGAGGGTGAGGTGAGTATCAAGCTTCCGGTGCCGTTGGCGCACCTGGCCAACACCGGGCACGGCCGCTACATCCTGACCGCGAAGGTCTCCTTCCTGCACCGCGGCGAGCAGTGGCATGACCGGGTGCACGCGAACCGGGCCGTGGCCTACCGCATTCACGAGGATGTGGAGCGGGGGCGCTGGTATCTGACCGCATCCTGGACCACCCCGCCGGTCCAGGCCGTCCCATTGGAGGCTGTGCGTGCCGGGGGTGTGATCGGCGTGGACACCAACGCCGACCACCTGGCCGCCTGGCGACTCGATCCCCACGGCAACCCGACCGGCCGGCCTCGCCGCTTCGACTACGACCTGACCGGCACCACACAGCACCGCGACGCCCAACTCCGGCACGCCCTCATCCGCCTGCTGCACTGGGCGCAGCGGCACAAGCTAGCCATCGCGGTCGAGGACCTGGACTTCACCGCGGAGACGACCCGCGAGAAACACGGGCGACGCAAACGGTTCCGCCACCTGATCTCCGGCATGCCCACCGCCAAGCTCCGCGCCCGGCTGGTTTCCATGGCCGCCGAACTCGGCATCACCATCGTCGCCGTCGACCCCGCCTACACCAGCAAATGGGGTGCCCAGCACTGGCAAAAACCCCTCACCAGCACAAACAAGAACGCCACCCGCCATGAGGCGGCAGCGGTGGCGATCGGACGACGCGCCCTGGGACACCCGATCCGGCGACGGACGACACCGCCCCCACACGACCAGAGCGATCGTGCGGGGCATCGGACCGCCCAGGCCGAACCGGGCGCCCTGGGGCGTGAGGAAACCCGCCCCCGCAACCCCGGACCACGGACACGATCCGCGCCGCCCGGATGCGGAGCGAACGCGGGCGACCAGCGTGCCCAACACCGTTCGGGACACGCGACTGAGCACACACAACTCATGCTCAGTTCTTAGGAACGGTGTCGGGGCCCAGCGCCGGTCAGCAGTCCGGTATGGGGCCACCGTTCACGTCGCGGGCCTCGTCGTTGCCCCAGCGGGACAGGTAGTAGGCCGAGACGTACGCGCCCCGGCCGTTCTTGCCGGGGTACGTACGGTCGAGGTCGGTGCGCAGCCACCAGTGGTTGTACTGCCCACCGCTGCCGACCTGCGCGCCCCACACCTTGCAGTAGACGTAGTTGTTCCCCTTGTTCAGCACGCCCTGGGCGTCGCCGGTGTTCGGCTCGCGGTAGCCGACGGCGTCGGCGAAGGTGTTCACCCAGTACTTCACCTGGCCGGGCTGTCCTCCGCCGCCCCCGCTGCCGTTGACCCGGACGGCGCCGGCGTAGTCGCCGCCGAGGCGGACCGGCGTCATCCGGACGTGCGTCCCGGACTGGAAGGCCTCGACCATCTGGCCGGCCCCGACGTAGATGGCGACGTGGTGCACCCACCCGCGCCCCCAGAACAGCAGGTCGCCGGGGAGAAGGGGACCGGTGCCCTGCGCAGGGGAGAATCGCGCGACGGCCTGCCCGGTATGGAATTGATTGTCGGCGGTGCCGTTGAGAATGTCGCGGCCGGTCGCCCGATAGTAGGCGTATCGCACCAATCCCGAGCAGTCGAATCCGAGCTTTTTCCCGTCGTCCTTGCTGGCCGGATCCTGACCGTCGTAATGGCCGTACGTCGCGCCGGGAACGGGACCGTGGCCGCCACCCCAGCTGTACCAGACACCGAGCTGCGAGCACGCGGCCCGCACCGCCTGCTGCGCCACCGGGGACGCCCCGGGCTGCAGCACGTCGCACCCGGTCACGGCCCGTACGGCCGGCCGGTCCGCCGCCCCGGCCGCCGGCCCGGTGGTCGTCGCGACCCCGACGACGATTCCCGCCATTCCGACGAACCCGGCGATATTCCGAATGGACATCCGAGCGCCCCCGATTTCCCGTCGCTGATCCTCCGCTCGCGCTCATTCCCCGCGATTGAATCAGCGAATCCCGGACCGTCGGTTCACCCGAGAACCATTCCAGGATTGGTCAGCGGGAGGTGAGGAGGCAGAACTCGTTGCCTTCGGGGTCGACGAGGACCCTCCAATGGAAGTCGGACTGGTCGATGCCCGGGTCGGTGGCGCCCAGGGTGCGCAGCCGGGCCTCCTCCGCCGCCATGTCGTCGCCGGGGTAGGGACAGACGTCGAGGTGGACGCGGTTCCACCCGGTCTTGGGGTCGGGAGTGCGGATGAACTCCAGGTAGGGGCCGACGGCCTTGGCGGAGCGCATGACCGCGCGGTCGTCGGTGACCTCGTGCAGGGTCCAGTCCATCGCCTCGTCCCAGAAGCGGGCCATGGCGCGCGGGTCGGCGCAGTCGACGACCACCGCGGCGATCGGGCCGGTGTCCTGGTAGACCGGCCGGGGTTCCAGGACGCAGAACTCGTTGCCCTCCGGGTCGGCCAGGACCGTCCAGGGGACGTCGCCCTGGCCCACGTCGGCGGGGGTCGCGCCGAGCTCCGTGAGGCGCGCGACCAGCTCCGCCTGGTGGGCGGCCGAGGTGGTGGCCAGGTCGACGTGCACCCGGTTCTTGACCGTCTTGGGTTCCGGGCGGTTGATGAGGTCGATGCAGACGGCGGTGGGGTCGGGGTAGGCGAAGTCGGCGGGTGTGAGGCTGGCGCCGAGGGGTTCCTCGATGTCGATGGCCCAGCCGAGCGCCTCCGCCCAGAAGCGACCGAGCGCGGAGGCGTCATGGGCCTTCATGTTGATTTGCACCAGTCTCGTCGCCATGCCGAAGATCCTAAACCGCCACCTGGCCGCCGCGAAGCCCCGCTGCCGGAAGCGGTGAGCGGCGAAGACGGCGGGGTCAGGCGCCGCTCGTGGTGATGGCGCGTTTCTGGCGCAGGTCGTGCTCCAGGGCGCGGGCGATCGGCCAGAGGGGGTCGGCGAGCTCCTCCAGGCGTTTGCGGTGCTCCCGCCGCTCGCGGCGGCTCAGTACGGTCGGCAACTCGCCGCGGGCGGCCAGGACGAGGGCGGCCGTCGTGCGGTCGTCGGGCTGCGCGGCGGGCCGCAGCACGGCCTTGACCTCCGCCGCGTACCGCTTGACCGGACGGCGTTCGCGCAGGTGGACCCGGTCGGGCAGGATCCGGCGCCGCTCGACCTTGATCCAGCGCTCGTTCTCCAGTTGGTCGCGCACCGCGCGGACGATGTGGCGTTCGTCGGCGCGGACCCAGCGCCGCCAGGACCGGGGCCGGGCGTCGGCGATCTGGCGCAGCACGGCGTCGAGGACCGGGTCGCCCGTCGGCCGGGCCGCGGTGACCTTGGCCTTGCCGTCCTCGTCGGCCAGCCGGCGCTCGAGGTAGAGGTCGGCCAGGGCGGCGGCGCGCAGCACGAGGCCGAGCTGGGTGCGCCCGGTCACCCGTTCCTTGTCCTGGTCGTAGGCGAGCAGGTAGAGCCGGGCGGGCAGCGATCGGGGCAGGTTCATGAGACCTCCTTCGTCGGCCTCATGACCAACACGGCTCTGTTCATTGATGCCCTCGCTTCGCTCGGTCATGGCTCTTCCTCCTTCGGAGGCCGGCCTGGTCTTCGCATGCGGGCGGCGTCGCGCGGCATCCGCCCCGCGTCCGCGAGCGCCCGGCGCAGCAGGAACTCGATCTGCGCGTTGGTGCTGCGCAGCTCGTCGGCCGCCCACCGGGCCAGGGCCTCGTGGACGGCCGGGTCGAGCCGCAGCAGGACCTTCTTGCGCTCCGTCACTGGTACAGGGACCCCGTGTTGACGACGGGCTGGGCGTCGCGGTCGCCGCAGAGGACGACGAGCAGGTTGCTGACCATGGCGGCCTTGCGCTCCTCGTCCAGGTCGACCACGTCGTGCTCGGCGAGCTGGTTGAGTGCGGTCTCGACCATGCCGACCGCGCCGTCGACGATGCGCTGCCGGGCGGCGACGACGGCCCCGGCCTGCTGGCGGCGCAGCATCGCCTGGGCGATCTCGGGGGCGTACGACAGGCGGGTGATGCGCGACTCGATGACCCGTACGCCCGCCGACTCGACGCGTGCGGCGATCTCCTCGGACAGCCTGCCGGTGATCTCGTCGGCGTTCTCGCGGAGGGACAGCCGCTCGTCGCCGTGCGCGTCGTAGGGGTAGATGCCCGCGATGTGGCGGACGGCGGTCTCGGTCTGGATCGCGACGAACTCCTCGAAGTCGTCGACCTCGAACACGGCCTTGGCGGTGTCCTCGACCTGCCAGACGACGACGGCGGAGATCTCGATGGGGTTGCCCTCGGCGTCGTTGACCTTGGTCCGCTCGGTCTCGTGGTTGCGGATCCGGGTGGAGATCTTCCGCCGGGTGGTCAGCGGGTTGACCCAGCGCAGGCCGTCCGTGCGGATCGTCCCGACGTACCGGCCGAGCAGCTGCACGACGCGGGCCTCGCCCGGCGCGACGGCGGTCAGCCCGACGGACACGAAGGCGGCGGCGACGATGAGAACGATCGCCAGCGCGATCAACACGGGCTGCCGGGTGAACAACAGGGCGACGGCGGCGGCGAGCGCCACGATGACCGCCCCCAGCATCGGCCAGCCCGAAACTCCGGCGGCGGTCCGCTCGCCGACCTTGGGCCTCGGCATCTCGACCTCGGTCACAGCTCCTCCAACGTGCTTACCGTGGTTTAGCAAAGTGATATCACTTTAAGCCGGACGAGTCCCCGGACGCAAGGCACGGTCCCGTGATTTGGCGGGGACGGGCAGTATTGACCTGTGCGCCTCATCGACCGTCTGCCCAAGGGATCCGACCCCGACGCCGTGTTCGAAGCCTTCAGCGAGTGGGTGACCGAGCGCGGGATCACGCTCTACCCCGCGCAGGAGGAGGCGCTCATCGAGATCGTCTCGGGCGCGAACGTCATCCTGAACACCCCCACCGGCTCCGGAAAGAGCCTGGTCGCGGCCGGGGCGCACTTCGCCGCGCTCGCCCAGGACAAGGTCACCTTCTACACCGCGCCCATCAAGGCCCTGGTGTCGGAGAAGTTCTTCGACCTGATCGACATGTTCGGCAGCGAGAACGTCGGCATGATGACCGGCGACGCGAGCGTCAACGCCGACGCGCCCATCGTCTGCTGCACCGCCGAGGTGCTGGCCAGCATCGCGCTGCGCGAGGGCGCCGACGCCGACATCGGCCAGGTCGTCATGGACGAGTTCCACTTCTACGCCGAGCCCGACCGCGGCTGGGCCTGGCAGATCCCGCTGCTGGAGCTGCCGCAGGCGCAGTTCCTGCTGATGTCGGCGACGCTCGGCGACGTGTCACGGTTCGAGGAGGACCTCACCCGGCGCACCGGCCGTCCCACGGCCGTCGTGACCTCGGCGCAGCGGCCCGTGCCGCTGAAGTACGAGTACCGCGTGACGCCGCTGCACGAGACGATCGAGGAGCTGCTGCAGGACCAGAAGGCCCCGATCTACGTCGTGCACTTCACGCAGGCCGCGGCCGCCGAGCGCGCGCAGGCGCTGATGAGCATCAACGTCTCCTCCAAGGCCGAGAAGGAGGAGATCGCCAAGCTGATCGGCGACTTCCGCTTCACGACGAAGTTCGGCCAGACGCTGTCCCGGCTCGTCCGGCACGGGATCGGCATCCACCACGCCGGGATGCTGCCGAAGTACCGCCGGCTGGTCGAGCGCCTGGCGCAGGCCGGGCTGCTCAAGGTCATCTGCGGCACCGACACCCTCGGCGTCGGGGTGAACGTCCCGATCCGCACCGTCCTGTTCACCGCGCTGAGCAAGTACGACGGCAGCCGGGTGCGGCGGCTGCGGGCGCGGGAGTTCCACCAGATCGCCGGGCGGGCCGGCCGCGCCGGGTTCGACGTCGTCGGGTACGTCGTGGCGCAGGCCCCCGAGCACGTCGTGGAGAACGAGAAGGCTCTCGCCAAGGCCGGCGACGACCCGAAGAAGCGCCGCAAGGTCGTGCGCAAGAAGGCCCCCGAAGGCTTCGTCGGTTGGGACGAAGGGGTGTTCGACAAGCTCATCGCCGCCGACCCCGAACCGCTGCAGTCGCGGTTCCAGGTCAGCCACGCGATGCTGCTCAGCGTCATCGGCCGGCCGGGCAACGCGTTCCAGGCGATGAAGAAGCTGCTCACCGACAACCACGAGGACCGCGCGAAGCAGCGCCGCCACATCTCCCAGGCGATCGCGATCTACCGCAGCCTGCTGGCCGGCGGCGTCGTCGAGCAGCTCGAGGAGCCGGACGAGGAGGGCCGGTACGCCCGCCTCACCGTCGACCTGCAGGAGGACTTCGCGCTCAACCAGCCGCTGTCGACGTTCGCGCTGGCCGCGATGGAGCTGCTCGACCCGTCCTCCCCGTCGTACGCCCTGGACGTGCTGTCGGTCATCGAGTCGATCCTGGAGAACCCGCGCCAGATCCTCGCCGCGCAGGAGAACAAGGCCAAGGGCGAGGCCGTCGCGCAGATGAAGGCGGACGGCGTCGAGTACGAGGAGCGGATGGAGCTCCTCCAGAACATCACCTATCCCAAGCCGCTGGAGGAGACCCTGAGCGGCGCGTACGAGATCTACCGGCGCGGGCACCCCTGGGTGGCGGACTACCCGCTGGAGCCCAAGTCGGTCGTACGCGACATGTACGAGCAGGCGATGACGTTCACCGAGTACGTCGCCTACTACCAGCTCGCCCGGACCGAGGGCATCGTGCTGCGCTACCTCGCCAGCGCGTACAAGGCCCTGCAGCAGACCGTCCCCGACTCGGTGAAGACCGAGGACCTGCAGGACCTGATCGAGTGGCTCGGCGAGCTGGTCCGCCAGGTCGACTCCAGCCTCCTCGACGAGTGGGAGCAGCTCCAGGCTGGTTTCACCCCCGTGGCTACGCCCCACCGCCCCCCGGAGACGGCCGAGGAGCACACCCGGATCGAGGAGACGCCCACCGTCGTCACCGCGAACGAGCGGGCGTTCCGCGTGCTGGTCCGCAACGCGATGTTCCGCCGCGTCGAGCTCGCCGCCCTCGAACGGTACGACGACCTCGGCGAGCTGGACGGCGAGGACGGCTGGGACGCCGACCGGTGGGCCGACGCCCTCGACGCCTACTTCGAGGAGCACGACGAGATCCAGACCGGGCCGGACGCGCGCGGGCCCAAGCTCCTGCAGATCGAGCGCGAGACGGACCTGTGGCGGGTCCGGCAGGTCTTCGACGACCCGGCCGGTCACCACGACTGGGGCATCAGCGCCGAGGTCGACCTGCGCGCCTCTGACGAGGCCGGCCGCGCGGTCGTGCACGTCACCGCCGTCGACCGCCTCTGAGCCGAGGGCGCTAGACGGCGGGTGCCACCTCCTCGACGGACCGTTCGGTCGCCTGCGGCCGTTCCAGGGACACGAGGAAGTCGTGCGCCCACCGGTCGACGTCGTACTCGATGACCCGCTTGCGCAGGGCCCGCATCCGGCGGTGCTGCTCGGCCGGGCTCGCCTTCATGGCGTCCAGCAGCGTCTGCTTCATGCCGTCGATGTCGTACGGGTTGACGAGGAAGGCGCGCTTCATCTCCTCGGCCGCCCCGGCGAACTCGCTGAGCACCAGGCTGCCGCGCAGGTCCGCGCGGCAGGCGATGTACTCCTTGGCCACGAGGTTCATGCCGTCGCGCAGCGGCGTCACCACCATCACGTCGGCGGCGAGGAAGAGGGCCGCCAGCTCGTCGCGCGTGTACGACGTGTGCAGGTAGTTGATGACCGGTGCGCCCAGCTCGGAGTAGAGGCCGTTGGCCCGGCCGACGAACAGCTCGATGTCGTCGCGCAGCAGGCGGTACTGCTCGACGCGTTCCCGGCTCGGCGTGGCGATCTGCACGAACACCGCGTCGCCGCTCTTCAGCCGGCCGTCGCGGAACAGCTCGCTGAACGCCTGCAGCCGCTGGCGGATGCCCTTCGTGTAGTCGAGACGGTCGACGCCGAGCAGGATCGTGGCCGGGTTGCCGAGGTCCTCGCGGATCTCCGCGGCCCGCTGCCGTACCTCGGGCCGGCCGATCAGGTCGATCAGCTCCTTGACGTCCACCGAGATCGGGAACGCCTCCGCCCGTATGACCCGGTCCTCGACGCGGATCTCGTTCCGATGGGTCTTCGCGCCCACCAGGCGTCTGCAGAGCCGGGAGAAGTTGGCGGCGGCGTCGGCGGTCTGGAAGCCGACCAGGTCCGCGCCGAGCAGGCCCTCGAGGATCTGCTTGCGCCAGGGGAGCTGGACGAACAGCTCCATCGGCGGGAACGGGATGTGCAGGAAGAAGCCGATGCGCAGGTCGGGGCGGAGCTCCCGGAGCATCTTCGGCACGAGCTGGAGCTGGTAGTCCTGCACCCAGACGATGGCGCCCTCGGCGGCGACCTCCGCGGCCGCCTCGGCGAACCGCCGGTTGACCCGGACGTACGCGTCCCACAGGGTCCGCTTGTAGACCGGGGTGGCGACGACGTCGTGGTACAGGGGCCAGAGAGTCGCGTTGGAGAACCCCTCGTAGTACCGCTCGACCTCCTCCGCGGACAGGCGGATGGGGACGAGGTCCAGGCCCTCGGCGCTGAACGGCTCGAGGTCCTCGTCCGGCGCGCCGACCCAGCCGACCCACGCGCCACCACGCCGCTGCATGACGGGAACGATCGCGGTCACCAGACCGCCGGGACTTCGCCGCCAGGACGCTTCGCCGTCCTCGTCGGCCACCCGGTCGACGGGCAGCCGGTTGGCGACGACGACGAACTCGTTCTTCGTGGATGTTGACATGCTGGAAGCTGGAACGTTAGAGGCTGACACGTTCCCCCTCCTCCCCAAATTTGACTGTTTCATCCGGTTCCGCCGGATTTCGGGATCGTCGTCACATCGACCGATCCCCGGCGAGGGACGCTCCCCCTCGCGGCGGAGCCAGAATCAGCCTGCGGTGTGAGGACGCGGAGCCGTCCTGGAGAGACCATTAAGCCCACGGTCAAGATTCCCTCCTCATGAGGTAATGCTGTGAGCAATGTCGGCGGGCTTCGCACCGGCCACGGCGCCGGGCGCCCCCGCCCCGCCTGGATCACGGGCACGGTCGCGGAGGCGCATCGGCTGACGGCCGAGCCGCTGGCGCGGCTGCGCCGTGGTCGGCTGCCGCTGGCGTTCGGCTCGGCCACGGCGGTGCTCGTCCTCTGGTCGCTGCACTTCTCCGCCCTGGGCACCTACGTCCTCCGGCTGATCAGTGACGTCTCCGCCTCCACTCCGTTCTACCTCGTCATCGTCCGGCTACCCGCCTCGATGTACGCGCCGGCGCCCAACCTTCCCGTCTGGGGCTCGCTGCTGCAGGTGTTCGCGGTCTTCGGGATCGCCGAGGCGTGCGTCGGCCGGCGCCGTACTCTCACGGTCGCGCTGACCGCCACGTTCCTGTGCACGCTCAGCGGCCGGATCATGTGCTACCTCGGGCCGGGCACCGTCGTCGGCCTGCCGTGGATCTCCCGGTACGTCTCCGACACCGGCCCGTCGGCGGCGGTCGTCGCCCTCGTCGCCTACGTCTGCTGCGTCCGCCGCGCGCCGCGGGCGCTGACCGTACTGCTCACCTCGATGGTCACCGAGGTCACCCTGCTACCGAACCTCGCCGGCCGCGAGCACGTCGTCGCCATCGCCCTCGGCATCATCGCCGCCCTCTCGGTGCCCGCCGCCAGGCGGCTCCGCCGGGCGTCGCGGGGTGCCCTATCCCCGGACTCAGGGATCGTCACGGATGATCACGCTGTCCTACCATGAGGCGGCTGCCGGCGACGTCCTGGAGGGTCCGCGTGCGTGTCCATCACTTGAACTGCGGCACGATGCGGCCGTTCGGCGGGCGGCTCCTCAACGAGAGCGGTGACCGGACGACGGCGCGGTGGGTCTGCCACTGCCTGCTGATCGAGACCGACGACGGCCTCGTGCTCGTCGACACGGGGATCGGGACGCAGGCCGTCGCCCGGCCGAAGGAGATCCTCGGCCGGCCGTTCGTCGCGATGAGCCGGCCGCGGCTCGACGTCGCGGAGACCGCCGTCCGGCAGATCGCGGCGCTCGGCCACTCCGCCGCCGACGTCCGTCACATCGTGCTGACCCACCTCGACGTCGACCACACGGCCGGGCTGATCGACTTCCCGGAGGCCGAGGTCCACGTGCACGCCGCCGAGCTGGACGCCGCGCGGCGGCCGGTGACCTGGTTCGAGCGCGAGCGTTACCGGCCCGTGGTGTGGTCGCACCGGCCGCGCTGGGTCGAGCACCAGGACGGCGGCGACCGCTGGCACGGCTTCGAGTCCGTACGCGGCCTGCCCGGCGGGCTGCTGCTCATCCCGCTGGTCGGGCACACCCGCGGCCACGCCGGCGTCGCGGTCGACACCGGCGACGGCTGGATCCTGCACGCCGGGGACTCCTACTTCCACCACGACCAGGTCGAGTCGGGCGGCTGCCCGCCGGGCTCGCGGCTCTTCCAGACGTTCGTCCAGGCGGACCGTACGACACGGCTGCACAACGTCGACCGGCTCCGGGCACTGGCCCGGAGCGGTGACGTCACGATGTTCTCCGCGCACGACCCCGTCGAGCTGGAACGACGGAGGGCGGCGACTCAGGAGCCGTCGCGCAGCTCCATCAGGCGCCTCGGCTCGTAGTCGATCGCGTCGAAGGCCGCGGTGCAGCCGGTGCCCGTGGGCGACTGCGCCGAGAAGCCGTACGAGGGGGTCGTCCGCTCCGAGGCGTACAGCGCGAAGTGGCGGATGAGCCGCCAGTACACGCCGTCGGTGGAGGCGTGGAAGGCGTACGCGGTGCCGACCCGCGCCACCCGCAACCAGACATGCCCGTCGTCGACGACGAAGGAGTTGCAATCGTCGGAGGTGCCGCGTGTCACCACGGACACCACCATGGGCTCACGCTGCGGGGACAGCTCGAAGGCCAGCTTGGCCCAGGCGCGGTCATTGAGCCACACGAGCAGCGCGCCCGCGTCGAACGTCGACTCGAAGCCGACCTGGACGCGGGCGCTGAGCAGGAAGTCACCCTCCGCACAGGCGAGAAGGTGCGGCGCGTTCATCTTCACGGCCGTACGCTCTGGGTCGATGAACAGGTCCGTGTCCGGGCCGGCGGAGATCTCCAGTCCGTCGTCCGTCATCCGGTAGGAACTGGCCGGCTCTCCATCCCACCGCAACGACACGGGGATGCGGGGGATGCCGAGCTGCCCGACTGCTTGCGCCACACCGTCTCCTTCAGATTCGCGAGCCGCCGTATTTTGGAGCGATCCCAAACAGACGGTAGGCCGCGACCGGAGGTTCGTACAGAGTTCGTCGAGCGCTCATTTCTTCAGCGTGTAGCGGCACTGGGCGACCTTGCCGGTCTTCTTGACGACGACCTTCCCGTCGACCGTGATGCTGCAGGTCACGTCCGCCGAGGTCGAGCTGGCGAGGACGGCCAGCAGGTGGCCGGCCGGCACCTCGTCGGTCTTCTTCCACGGCAGCTTGACGTTGGTGGCGTTGCCGCTGGTCTTCGCGTTGTAGAGGATCCCGGGCAGCTCCCCGGTACCGAGCACCTCCAGGACGACCGCGTGAGCGCCGCCGACGGGCTTGGACGTCGGCTCCTCGGAGGTCTTCCCGCTGCCGGTGCTCGCCGTGTCGGTCGGCCGGGTCGTGGCGCTCTTCGCGTCGTCGCCCTTCGAACCGCCGCCGCAGGCGGTGGCCGACGCGAGCATCCCGGCAACGGTGCACATGATCAGTATTCGCCGCATCCGCCGAAGATTAGTGGCAACCGCGGGTTAATGGATCTTTACCCGATGGGGTCACAGGCGGCGGCGTCGGCCCGCGACCGGATCGGCTTCACGGCGGTCTCGGTGAGCCGGTTGAAGCGGGCCAGCATCGTGGCCAGGACGCGGACGTCCTCCACCGGCCAGGCCGCGAGGAGCTGATGGAAGCTGTCCTGGCGCGAAGCGCTGACGGCGTCCATCCGCCGGCGCCCCTCAGGGGTAAGGTCGAACAGGTGCGCCCGCCGGTCGCCCGGGTCGGGCCGCCGCTCGATCAGGCCGAGCTCCTCCAGCACCTTGAGCTGGCGGCTCATGGTGGCCTTGCCGACCTTGAAGTAGTCCGCGAGGTCGCTGGGGCGGGCCGGAGCGCACTCGCGCAGGCCCGCGAGCAGCCCGTACGCGGCGGCGTCCAGGTCCGGGTGGATCTCCCGCATGAACTCGTTCGACAGCGCTCGCGCGCGGCGCATCAGCACACCGAGCTCGTGCTCGAGCGCGTGGTACGCCTGGTCCTTTCCGGCGCTGATCGCGACTGGTGCTTCGGTCATCGCTCGCTTTCCTCGTGCCCCGGCGGTCCCCGTCGTGCCGTCAGTTCCAGGATGACAGGTCGAAACGACGACCGGGCCGGGGCGGGCCGGCCCGGTCATCGTGGTCAGTTGGTGGCGTGGCCGAGCCATACGTCGTGTTCGTCCACGTCATGACCGTTCAGGCTGACCGAGCTCGCCGCCGGCGCGTACCCGGTCGCGGTGACGGTGTACTGCCCGCCGGTCAGGTCGGTGAAGGAGTAGCGTCCGTCCGGGCCGGTCGTGGTGACGGCGACGACGTTGCCGGCCGCGTCGAGCAGGGTGACGCGGGCGTCCTCGAGCGGGCCGCGGCCGCGCGCCTGGACGGTGCCCGCGATGCGGACGCCGGGCTGCAGTTCGACGTCCTGCCGGGTCACCTTCGCCCCGCCGTCGCCGCCGACCTCGGTGAGCACCGCGGCCGGACGGTGTCCGTCGGCGCTGACCGCGACGGTGTACGTCCCGGCGACGACCTGGTTGAAGGAGTAGCCGCCCGCGGCGTCGGTCACGCCGCTCGCGACGACCTCGCCGCGGACGTCGGTCACGACGACCATCGCGCCGCCGATCGGCGAGCCGTTCGTGTCGCGCACGGTCCCGGTGAGCCCGCCGTTGCCGGCGAGGACCAGGTCGTAGTCGAGCGGCTGGTCGCCGGTCACCAGGGTGGCGGCCTGCGGGTCGTGGTCACCGGCCGCCGCGATCAGCACGTACGTGCCGCTGCCGGGGGTGCCGACCTCGTACCGGCCGTCCGTCCGCGCCGTCGCACGGCCGATCTGGCGGCCGCGCACGTCGATCAGTGTGATCGCGGCGTGCGGCACCGGGTTGCCCTCGGGGGTCCGGATGAAGCCGCGGATCACACCGCCGGCCGGCGTGCTCCCGTTGGAGGCGGCCGTCACGTCGGCCAGGGTCGTCATCGGCGCGGCCGAGGCGGTCGAGCCGTACTGTGCCGCGGCCGACTCGGCGACGGCCGGGGCCGCGCCGGGCTGGGTGGTGAAGGGACGGGTCGTGCCGTTCGCCACCGCCGCGGTCGCGGCGGCCGGCTGCCACTCCTCACGCCGGGCGTGCTGGCCGCGCGGGGCGGCCGGGGCGGGCTCGGGCTTCTGCTCCTCGGTGCGGGAGGTGCGCAGCGGCACCTCCTTGATGAACAGGATGGCGAGCAGCGCGACGAACGCGCAGGGGGCGGCGAACAGGAACACGTTGCCGATGCCGTGGCCGAAGGACGCCTCGACGACCGTGCGGACCGGGACGGGCAGCGCGGACAGCTTGGGGATGGACTCGCTGCCGCCGGCGGCCTGGTGGATGCCGAGGCGCGCCAGGCCGTCCGCCATGTAGTGCGTGACCCGGTTGGACAGCAGCGCGCCGAGCGCCGAGACGCCGATCGCACCGCCGAGGGTACGGAACAGCGCGACGGACGAGCTGGCCGCGCCCATCTGCTCGAGACGCACCTGGTTCTGCACGGCGAGGACGGTGTTCTGCATCGTCGTGCCGAGGCCGACGCCGATGAGGAACATGAAGATCGAGACTTCCCAGTACGCCGTGTCGTAGCGCAGCATGCTCATGAGGCCGTACCCGGCGGTCATGAGGATGCCGCCGGCGATCATGAAGGCCTTGTACCGGCCGGTGCGGGTGATGATCCGGCCGCTGATGGTCGACGCCAGGGCCAGACCCGCGATCATCGGCAGGGTCATGAGGCCGGCCTTCGTCGGCGAGTCGCCGCGGGCGAGCTGGAAGTACTGGCTGAGGAAGGTGGTGGCGCCGAACATCGCGACACCGATGAACAGGCTCGCCACCACCGCGAGGCTCATGGTGGGGTTGCGGAACAGCGGCAGCGGCACGATCGGCTCGGCGGCCTTGGACTCGGCGACGATGAAGATCAGGGCGAGCACCAGGGCACCGCCGACCATGACGCCGGTCTGCCAGGACAGCCAGTCGTACTTGGATCCGGCGAACGAGACCCAGATCAGCAGCAGCGACACGGCCGCGGTGAGCAGCGTGGCGCCGAGCCAGTCGACCTTGACCTTCCGCTTGGTGGTCGGCAGGTGCAGAGTCTTCTGCAGGACGATGAGGGCGATGACCGCGAACGGCACGCCGACGTAGAAGCACCAGCGCCAGCCCAGCCAGGACGTGTCGACGATGACGCCGCCGATCAGCGGGCCGCCGATCGTGGCCAGCGCGAACACCGCGCCCATGTAACCGGAGTAACGGCCGCGCTCGCGCGGCGCGATCATCACCGCCATGATCGTCTGGGCCAGGGCGGTCAGACCGCCGGCGCCGAGACCCTGCACCACGCGGGCGGTGATGAGCATCCCGGAGTTCTGCGACAGGCCGGCGATCGCCGACCCGATGACGTACACCAGCAGGCCGAGCTGGATGAGCAGCTTCTTGCTCATCAGGTCCGCGAGCTTGCCCCAGATGGGGGTGGAGATCGTGGTCGCGAGCAGGGTAGCGGTGATCACCCAGGTGTAGGCGGTCTGGCTCGCGTGCAGGTCGGCGGTGATCGTCGGAAGCGCGTTCGACACGACGGTCGACGACAGGATCGCGACGAACAGGCCGAGCAACAGACCGGACAGCGCCTCCATGATCTGCCGATGCGACATCGGGGCGTCCGATCCGTGGCCGGTCGCCCGCGCCTCGGCCGGTGCTGCGGTTGTCATCAAATTCCTTTCGCCCCCACCTACGGGGTGGGGTCGTTCGTACGGTGACCGCGCGATCGCGTCCGCGCGGGAGATCGTGGGGCCTCGCCGCCGCCGGTCAGGGCCTCGGTGCGCCGCCGATCGGGAGGGGGAGGTAGGGCATCATTTGCTTGCCTGAAGCAACCATAACCCCACTTGGTTGCCCTAAGCAACCTAATGTCCGCGCCGGCACGAAAAAAGGGCCGACCGGGCCGGGTGGCCGGTCGACCCTCGGGTCGGCGAAGGGGAAGGTCAGCCGCAGGTGGACGGGGATGTGTAGCTGTAGGAGCCGTAGGTGCCGCCGTAGACCATGCATCCGCCCTGCGGATCCGCCTTCAGCGGTCCGGCGTAGTACTTGAACGCCGCGGGGCCGTCGGTCTGCGTGCTCCCGCCCACGATCTGCAGGCGAGCCGAGATCTTGACTGAGTTACCGACGTACGCGCCCTGCTTGAGCGTCACCACACAGTTGGTCGGCCCGTTGTTGAGGAAGTAGACGCGCGCCTCACCGGCCTTGCCCAACGGCTGCGACTCGATCACCTGGAAGCCGGACCCTCAGATCTGCTCCGGCGTGTACGGCTGCGCCAGGATCTGCGCCTGCGCCGCGCTGGCCACGACCGCCGAAGCCGTCAGGGCCACGCCGATCCCCAGCCCCGCCGCGGCGATCCTCTGCATCCCGTCCATACCGCTCCCATCCATACCGACTCGTCGTCGAACGGACCGGACGCCCCGATCCTTCATGATCAACAATAAGCCCGATGATCACGGCCCCGGGAGAAGTGGAACCGAACGGCCGGTGGCCTCAGAGGGGCTCGCCGGCGAGGCCGGCGAGCGAGAGCCGCTGCGTCAGCCAGAGGTGGAACGACCCGGCCAGCCCGAGCCAGATGGTCGCCGACGCGGCGAACTGCTCACGGGTCACGCCGCCGTCGGTGCGCATCATCGCCTCACTGACGATGATCACACTGCCGTCGTCGTCGGTGGCGGTATAGCTCTTCAGCCCGGTGGTGTCGCGATTCCACTCGTCGAGGACCGCGCAGAGCGCCGGCTTGTCCTCGACGCCGAAGAAATGGTCGTAGATCGTACGGGCGGAGAAGACCTCGTCCTCGTCATGGATGGTGAAGAAGAGGCTGAAGCACGGCCAGCGCGTGCCCAGGCGGCCCCGGGTGTCCCGGAACGAGCTCACCTCCAGCTGGTCCAGCACCTCTTCCAGGAGCTCGACGTCGGGCCGGACCACACACGGGTGGGAGCCGCTGGAGGACGGGGTACTCGGAGGTTCGGCTTCCATGCGTGACTCCATTCTCGCGGACGGTAGTCAGATTCTGCCGCACCAACGCCTTTCAGTACGCGTTACCGGAACTTTGAGTGACGGACCCCACGACCACCCGAGGCCTCACTCGGGCGATCAGCACCCGAGTGCGCGGAATGTCACAAACCTCATCGCGCAGGCGTCAACTGGCGTGCCGCCAGGCCGCCCCAGGGAGATCTTCCATGGTGCCGTCCTTGCGGCGCAGCATGACCTCGCGGCTCGTGGTCGCGGTCCCGATCTCGACGAAGGACAGATCGTGCGCCGCGAAGCGGGCTCTGAGCCCAGGAAGATGCTCAGCCGGCATCGTGAATACCAGTTGGAAGTCCACGGAATCCCCGAGGACCAGATCTCTCGGCTCAGAGCCGCTGAGTACGGCGATCTCCGCAACGAGGTCAGCGACGGGGAGAGCGTCCTCATCCACCAGGAAGCCGACGCCGCTCTGCGCCGCGATCGACAGAATCGCGGCCTTCAGGCCGTCCGAGGAGTCCTGG
This sequence comes from Actinoallomurus sp. NPDC052274, assembly GCF_040679475.1. Lineage (NCBI taxonomy): Bacteria > Bacillati > Actinomycetota > Actinomycetes > Streptosporangiales > Thermomonosporaceae > Actinoallomurus > Actinoallomurus sp. NPDC052274. Next base: position 8,034 of record NZ_JBFAUT010000002.1, on the reverse strand, counting down.
CAACTCGTCACGACCCCGCTGGTGCTCAGGAGACGACCGTGCTCGACCAGGGCCTGGGGTCGTTTCCAGGCCGCCAGCAGGCAGCCTTCCTTCTCCGCGGAGATGCGAGTGCCGCCGGAATCGAAGTTGCCGAAATACCGTTGGGCGGCCGCGGCGAGACCCGTGAACCCAGTGACGCACAGCCGATCTCCTGAACGCGCACCATTTCGACGCAGCGTCCCACCGGATTCGACCGCGCCCAACGCACTGCCTGAAAGGATGAGGCGCTCAGCCGTACCGATGTCCCCGCCGACGTTCGGAGCACCGACCTCATCGCAAGCGGCCCGGACACCCTCGACGACCATACGGAACACCTCGTCGGGCATGGAACGCGGATACCTGATCACAGAGAGCAAGGCAACCGGCTGGGCGCCCATAGCGGCGATATCACTGAAGTTCGCCATTGCAAGGTAATAACCGACATCATACTCATTGAGGTAACCGAGCTCGTAGAGGCGGAACTTCGCTCCTCTTACATAGTCCGATCCGATGACCAACTCCTGTGGTCCGTTCACGCGGAAAACAGCACAGTCGTCCTGCGCATCGGCGCCAGCCAGAAGCTCGACCCTCTCGCCACCGGTGAGCTGAGTCCACCAGCCTTTGGCCTGATCGGCGAACAGGGGAGCGACGATTTCGGACAGGCGGGTCGGCTCGTCTGAAGCAACTCGGTGATCCACGACCATCTCCGTCTCCAGGCTCTCGCCACTCAACGCTTGTGGGTTATGAATCTATACGCCAGTCAGCTGTTGCAGCCATGGTGGCACGCAAGTGCTCTTTCCGGACAACGACGGCGTAATCCCATTCCGGATCGGGTATTCCCAGGACCGCACCGGCGACCGAACGCAGGTATTGGCGCCGCCTTGCCTGGCCTACGCCGTACAACCTACTCCGATAGCGGTCCGCGCAGTAGAAGTAGGTCACGTCTTGCCCCATGGCCGCCAGATCCCTCAGCCCACCTAACTCGGTCCATGCCAGACCATCCCCCTCCATGACCTGATGAATCGCGTCTAACCCAAGGGGAAGTACGTGCCAATGGGCGTGAGTGATGCAAGAAGAGCCTTCCATCCCATACGATGAGCCGTGTTCCAGTATGACCGGATCACCGAAGGTCGCGCGGTACAGGCCGAAAAGCTGATTCTTGACGTCCTTAACCTCGACTTCGTGATCGCGAATGACTCCGGCGAAGCTGAGATAGTGACGATCTGCAACAACTAGGAGGTGACCAACGCACAGTGGTGACATGTCCGCCAGCACGCGCAGATGCTTACCGCGATAGATGAGCCGACTCTCCGGGCACCCGGCGTAGACCCGATGGAACTCCGTGTCCGTCCCACCCGCCAACTCTTCGCAAAAATCCGCACCTCGACAGACATCGTCTATTGGTTCAATCATTAACTCCCCCAATTTCGGACGCACACGCTCCAGGAACCCGGTCAGCCGAAAGTGAAGCGATAGAGGCACTTCGCGGGGGATGCTAATGCCGAACCAACATCACGTACATCACTCGGTAGATAGAAAACCCTGAGAAGGGGTGATGGCATGCGCCAGGGGACCGCGCGGACCATCGACAGAACGATCCTTCTAGCGGCAACGCTATGCTTGGCAGCGAAACAGTACGACGTACCGTCGAGAAGGTTCTGGAGTGAAGCGCTCACAGGACGGTCGTACATCACTGTGGTTCTTATCGTAGTTGTGGGTGTCTTTGGCACGCTTACGCCCATCGAAGCGTTGTCCCGGAGAAAGCATCTCGCACAGGGTGTCACGATTCGCCGTCAAATTTTGACCGCTTTCGGCCAACTACTTGACATTGGCCGAGCGATCAACCCGCCCATTGACATCAGTGATCTGGCACTGCACGTCTGGCGCAAAGAACGTACCCTGCGGCACCCATGGAGAGGGCAGCTGACGAGAGTCGCCACCTATCGTCTGGGCTCGACACCAGCGACTCGCGCCATCCAGCCCACTCCCGGCTTCGGCGTGGTCGGCCAGTGCTGGCGACACAACAGCGAAGTGAACGTTAACGTCGAAGAGCTATCGAAAGTGCTCACAGACGAGCAGAAGTTCAACGAGTACCGCAAACGGAACGGCGAGGATGCCGTCATGGAATTCTCATGGCGCGATTTCCAGCGCTTCAAACATCGAGGTGCGGTGTTCGCGTCGCCCGTCAGAAACGGCCGTTCAAATTTCATCGGATGTGTCAGCCTCGACGCCGAACACGGTTACCCTGAGCTGAACTGCCCTCGAACATGGCACGAGCTCAACTCTCTCTGCGTTCTTCTAGGCCAAGATGGGTTTCAGCATGTCTGACGACCGTCCTAGCTCTCAGCAGGCTATAGCGGCTACCTGCCGGGCTTACGAGACGCACTGCCGCGACTACGCGGCAGCAACGTCGGGATACGACGCCTATCCCGGCCTGAAAGATGAGGTTGTCGCCTTCGAAAAAGAGGTCCAAGAAACCTTGCCCGTATTGGACTTGGGATGCGGCGGGGGACGAGACAGCCGACTATTGGCCGGCCTGCACAGGCAGGTTGTCGCCGGAGACATATGCAGCGGCATGCTGACGACGGCGCGGGAGCTGTCCGCCGATCAGCCTGATGCGATCGGCTTCGTCAGGCTCAACACCATCCGACTACCGTTCCGCGATGGCGTGTTCGGTGGCACCTGGGCCTGCGGAAGCCTACTCCACTTGCCTTCTTCGGCGATCCCGCAGGCATTGGCCGAGGTCAGGCGGACACTTCGGCCTGGCGGCGTCACAGTGATCAGCATGAGGTCCGGCCAGGGGGAAGGCTGGCGAGAGGGTGGCACCCTCGAGGGTCGCCGATGGTTCACTTTTGTCGATTCGGACCACTTTTCTGCCACCATGACCGCCGCCGGATTCTGCGATGTTCGGGTCGACTTCAGCGGGCGAGAAAATTGGTTCGTCGCCACCGGCTACCGCAGGTCCGATTTTTGACTCGGCTTTGCCGCATCGGAAGCCCAACTGTCCGGGTCACAGTTGGGCGCCGCTCGTCGGATACCGCCGCGCGGATCCGCTACGTCACCCTCATGGCGGGGTATCAAGTGAATGTGGAGGTGATCGATGCTGCGCCCGGCAGCGGTTCCCTCATTGATGCCGATCGTGTAGCCGTCAGGATTATATTTCCCATCCAACATGCATCGGGCTTCGAGTAGGAGAGAGTAGGCCTCCGTGATCTCTTCCATACTCAGATCAAAGAAAGATTCAACGTGCCGTTTCGGCACGATCTCCAAGTGGCCATCCGCTGCCGGGAAATTGTCATAACGAGCAAAGAATCCTGAATTTTCACAAGCGATTTGATTCAGCTCAGAATCATCCCGCAGGCAGAAGATGCAGCCCTCAGCGTCCGAGTCATTCGACTGGTGGTCCTGCACGTTGCCCGAGGACCCAGCAACTCGTTGACCCACGATGTGCCGCATGAACGCGGCCATCGCGGAAAGCAAACCCCTTCGCTCTCGACCGGACGGACGAGGCAGACAGGGATGAGCATCCACGACAGACATCCTGCTCCTTCGCTGCTCGGCTGAGGCGGTTGTTCCCAGTGTGCCTGAGGTTCCTGAGAAACACTCGGCTTTTCGACGTTCTCACTAAGCCGACCATGCATCGCGAGGACAAGGGACAGGAGTTTTCGGATCAACGAGGCGGACGGTCATCTATCAGGCCGACAGCCAAGCATCCGCAGAAGAACTGTGAATCTCCACAAGTGCGGCGCTATCGTACTTCTTATCGGCGTTACGCACCGTCTGGTGCGCCGAGGCGGCTCCGCACAATGGATGCGGCACTCAAGACGCGGCGCACTGAAAGACGTCTCTGAGCGACGGTTCGTGCGGCCGCACCTGTTGCGCATGCGACCGCTTCTCGCTCATCGGTGTGGGCCGGGGGGCGCTCAGTGCTGGTTCGGGGCCATGCAGAGCACGTAGCCGTCCTTGCTGGTGCCCTTCCAGAAACGGACGGTCGCGGACGGGAACTGGCCGCAGATCCCCTTGCCGTCGCCGGGGAGATTCTCCTTGATGTCCAGGCTGATCTTCGACACGTGCTCGACCTTGCCGACGACCTTGTAGCCGGCGTTCGCGTCCGTGCAGCCGACCTTCTTGATCTTGTCGTCGCGGCTCTGGGTCGCTCCGCTCGTCACCCGCTCGACGCAGTCCCCGACGGCCACGTCGTCGCTGTGCGACGAGAGCCGGCTGACCACGATCAACCCGATCAGGAGGACGAGCGCGATCGGCACGACCAGGAGCGCGCGCTTCCGGCGCTGGGCGGGCGTCGGGCCGCCGAACGGCATCTGCGGCGGCGCGCCGTACGGGCCTGGCTGGTACGGGCCGGATGGCGGGTACGGCGCCTGCGCGCCGGGCTGACCGTACGGCGGCTGCCCACCCGGCTGACCGTACGGCGCCTGCGGGCCGGTCATTCCGGGGCCGGGAGGTGGAGGCTGCGTCCCGTACGGCGCGGGCCCCGGCCCGGGCGGCGGCGCCGGGTTGGACGGCTGCCAGTTGGGCGAGGACGGCTGGCCGTACGGTTCGGACATGGGCTCCTCCTGGACTGCGCGCGGGGAGGCCGCCGATCACCGGCCCTCCCGGAATGATCGCCCCGGCCGCGCTCTTCGAGCGGATCGAGCCGGGGCCGACGGGATTCTCCCATGATCCGCCTCGGGCGCTCACACTTTCGCGGACCCGACCGTGCTGCGCGTAGTCCGTCGCATTACCTGTCGCGTAATCGCTCAGCGTCGCGGTGACCGGCCAGACTGACGTCGTCAGCGAATGCGGATCTCGTTCCGCTAGCGAAGGATCGGGAGGAATCATGGCCGGATACGCCATCGCGCACCTGCACGACGTCACCGTGGGCCCGGAACTCATCGAGTACCTCGAGCGGATCGACGCGACCCTGGAGCCGTACGGCGGCCGGTTCATCATCCACGGTGCCCGGCCCGACGTACGGGAGGGCGACTGGTCGGGCGACCTCATCATGATCGAGTTCCCCGACCTGGGAGCGGCCCAGGCCTGGTACGAGTCCCCGGCCTACCGCGAGATCATCCCGCTGCGCGCGAACAACTCCCGGGGCGCCCTCCTGCTCATCGACGGAGTCGACCGCGACCACCGCGCCACCGACATCCTGGCCTGATCGACTTCTGGCGGATCGCAGGAACCACAGCAGCCTCAGGACTGTCGAATAGGGGTCCGGAACGCCCTCGGGCGGCCCACCGACCATGAAGGATCCCATCAGTGACGCAGACCCCTCTTCGCCTCGCTGGAGCACTCGCTCTGACGACCGCTCTGGCGCTCTCGGCCGCCGCGTGCGGCAGCGGGGACAAGAAGGCCGCGTGCGGCAAGCTGCAGAACACCATCCGGGAGACGACGCGCACGGGCATGACCCAGGTCGGCGACCCGAACGCGTTGGCGCAGACGTACACCAACGCCGCCGCCAAGATGCGGCAGCAGGGCAAGGACTCCGGCGACGGCGACGTCCAGAAGGCGGCGGACCACGCGGCGTCCTCGATGGAGCAGCTCGCCGGTCAGGTGAAGCAGGTGGCCGGCGGCAACCCACAGCTGCCCGACAATTCCGGCCTCATCAGCGCGGGCAAGGAACTCAAGCAGGCCTGCGGCTGATCACGTCGTAGCCCCGACACCGAGACGGATGCGGCGCGGACCGCCTTCAGCGGGTGCCGCAGAAGGCGGTGTCGACCGTCTTCTGGATCGCGTCCAGGATCTGTGCGGTGTGGGGGTCGGAGAGGTCGCGCAGGGTCACGGACAGGGTGATGCCCCGATGCCCGTCGGCGGTGTGCAGGCTCTGGCTGCCGAAGCCGACGATGCCTCCGTCGCGGCCCCAGACCGTGACGCCGCAGGCGAGCCGCATGCTGGATATGCCCAGGCCGTCCGCCTCCCTGGCCGAGCCGCCGTCGGGAATCGGGACCGTCTTCTTCATCTCGGCGAGCCACGCCGCGGGCAGCAGCCGGCCGCCGAGCAGCGCGGTGTAGAACCGGTCGAGGTCGCCGGTGGTGGAGATGATCCGGCCCGCGGGTCCCGTGATCGAGGGGTTCATCCGGGTGATGTCCACGGCCCGGCCGTCGATCTCCATGTACCCGTGCGCGTGCGGGCCGGGAATGTCGGGGTCACCGTAGGGCGCGGTCGTGTCGTGCAGCCCCAACGGCCGTACGATCCGGCGGGTGATCTCGTCCTGCCAGGACCGGCCGGTGACCTTTTCGATGACGAGACCGGCCAGCACGTAGTTCGTGTTCGAGTAGTGCCAGCCCGTGCCGGGCGGGAAGTACCGCGGAAGCGCGACGCCGCTGCGGGCGAGCTGTTCGGCCGGGAAGGTGTGGAACCGCACCTTCTGCAGGAACTCCCGGCCGGCTATCGGATAGGTCCTGGTGTCATCGAGGTAATCGGCGATCCCCGAGGTGTGGTTCAGGAGCTGCCGCAGCGTGATGTGCTGCCCGCCGGGCACCAGGCCGGGCAGGTACCGCTCGACCGGATCGTCCAGGCCCATCCTTCCCTGCGCGGCGAGTTCGAGCAGGACCGTCGCGGTGAACGACTTGGTGATGCTCCCGATCCGGAAGCGTCCCTGCCGGGGCACCGGTTGCGCGCCACCCAGCCGGGCGTGCCCGCTGACACCCCGCCACCGGCCGTCGGGACCGATCACTTCGGCCTGCGCCCCCACCGCCCCCGCGGCCGTCACCGCGTCCAGCGATCGCTGCAGTTGCCCTTCCTGGGTCGGCGAGACCGACGCCCGGCCGTCAGCGGCACGTGCCGAAGTGATCGGCACCGCCAGCGCGGTCAGGCAGGCCGCCCACACGGTCACGGCCCGCCAGCGGACCTTCGCACGCGCGTCCATCAGATGCCTCCTGTGAGTACGTCGAATGCCACGGCAGCACTCAACGCCCTCACGGCCCGCGCCGGCGTCCCCATGCCGGGGGAACCTGGGCTTCCCTCCATAGGGTGATGACATCGCCTCAACGGATACCGCAGCGGGAGCCGGAGCCGCCGCAGCGGTTTCGTCCCCGAGGATTCGTGGCCCGGTGACCGCCCGCGCGTGTGACGCCGGGCGAGCGCGGGTTCAGCGGTCGCCGTGGTTGGTCGGGCAGACGACGTGCAGGGTGGCGCCGTTCGGCACGTCGTGGAGGAGCTGGTTCACGTGCGGTTCGGTCTGGACCGCCGGGCCGTCGCCGTCCGCGCCGGTCACCTCGTACGGGTGCGACGTGCCGGCGGTGTACCGCGGGGTGTGCGCCACCGCCCGGTCGCCGATCGGCCCGCGCACGGCCTGATGCTCGAACGCCCCGAGACAAAGCAATACGGAAACCAGTCCGCAGCAGGACGAGGAGGCCGCCTCGGCGAGCAGCGGGGCGGAGTTGCGCACGGCGGTACGGCGCGCTGTGTCCGCGGCCCTGTCTGCCGTCTCCTGTGTGCGGAAAACTCGGTGACCGCGGTTCAGAAAGGGCCTAAAGCTCGCAGGCCCGTGCTGTGGGCGGGACTTTCTCCGAGCAATCGGAGCGATCCTCCACGAGCGCCCTGGGGACCCAACGGACGATCCGCACGAGTTGCCTATCTGGGCGGGCCGCTGTCTGCAGGCGGTGTCTACTCTGAGGAGAATTATCTTCTCAGAGTAGACACCGCGGAACGGCGTGCCTGGTCTCGGAGGCTCCATAAACGCAGGAAAGCCCGCCAGATACCTGGCGGGCTTTCCTGATCTATGTAAGTGTCCGGCGGCGTCCTACTCTCCCACACCGTCTCCAGTGCAGTACCATCGGCGCTGAAGGGCTTAACTACCGGGTTCGGAATGGGACCGGGTGTTTCCCCTTCGCCATAACCACCGAAACGATCAAATGAGACCGAACGGGGTCAGTGTTCCCGGCCGTGTCCCGGGAACCGCATAGTGAACGCGAACAAAAACGAGTGTGTGTCAAGCCACTCGGCCTATTAGTACCGGTCAACTCCACACCTCACAGTGCTTCCATCTCCGGCCTATCAACCCAGTCGTCTAGCTGG